>JAFGDM010000101.1 GCA_016932115.1 Deltaproteobacteria bacterium
CTTGCCGCTCTATGATCCCAAGACGGGCGGCTGCCGAGATGGATTGATGGCGGACGGCATCAACCAGAATGAAGGTGCCGAGTCCTCTCTTGCCTGGCTGCTTTCGCTGATGACGTTGCAGAGGCTCTATGCCGATGAGGTTCTTAAACAGTCATCGTCTGCGAAAGCCGATTAGGTAAAGGATCAGCTATGCATATCGCAATGCTCTTACCCATTGCCTGACGCACGCCAATATGCTATTATGGCCCCTGGGAATGAAGACGTTATTAAGAGAATTTTTGTTTTTAACCGTGTAAATGGGAAATGACAGCCTAATTATATAGCAGCTGGCCAGTATAATGGGAAGAATAGGACATGAAAAAAACGCTAAACCTTTTCAGGTGGTTGGGGGTGTGAAGACTCCGCCTGTATCGAGGGCGGCGGGAACCATAACGAGGAGCCTTGTGACGCAAGTGGGCGCGATCGTTGCTTCTTGCGGTGCCCGTGCGGTTCTTGTTTATGCCGATGCACTTAAGAAAGATGGACTCTCTTTGCTTAAGGGATTCCCTTGCGAGGTCTTCTGCGTCATCAAGACGCCAGGGCAGGAGGGACAACAGGAGGAAAAAGGAACATGCTTCATTCGCGTGCCGGATGTCCCCCTTTCCCGTCTCGGACAGGTGAAAATCGCCGTCTTCATGGCCTTGACAAAGGGTCTGGTGTCCCGAGGGGATATCGTTGTGTGTCTTTCCGGTTTCACTGCGAGCGGCACGCTGGACACTCTGATCGTGACCGAGGTCGGCAGTGAGTTCGAGATGCTCGCGCCGCTGGAACCTGAGGAGGAACCGCCCCTGGACTCCGGGCCCGAGGTGATCGAGCGAGTCTTAGAGGTGGCGACAATCCTGGGCAACGAAGGTCGGGAAGGAAAGCCTGTGGGAGCGATCTTCGTGGTAGGGGATGCAAGCCGTGTACTCTCGATGTCGAGGCCGTTGATTCTGAACCCGTTCAGTGGCCACCCCGAAGAGAAACGGAACATCATGGACCGGGGTTTCGAGGAGACGATCAAGGAACTCTCGACCATCGATGGGGCATTCGTCGTGCGGGGCGACGGGGTTGTCGAAAGCTGCGGCGTGCTTCTGAAGACAGCCGGTCAGGAAGTGTTCGAACTTCCCCGAGGCCTCGGCGCGCGACATCACGCCGCGGCAGGGATCACTGCTGTCACCAGAGCCACCGCAGTGACGGTAAGCGAGTCCACAGGCAATGTCATGGTTTTCAGGGGAGGCAAGGCGATTCTGGAGGTGGAGAAGATCAGGCTAGGAGGATCTCCTTCGCATGGAACGGATTTGCGACAGGAGTAGCGGCGGATCGCGCCCTATGTCAGGCCAAGAGAAGCGGCAAGAACCGGGGCTGGAATTCGCTTGCGTTTTTGCGCACCCAAATCGGGTCCTTCGCAGTAATAAAGTTGAATGTTGAAAAACAGATACGACGTTCTGATGCTTCATGTTCAGGTGGCCCATATGAATCACAGGCAGTTCCTCAGACTTCTTACAGTTCATGAGATGGGCACTTTTCGTGTGCGGGTAGTTGGTGGGTGGGATCGGTTTCAAGTAAAGCCGGGATTCAAGGCATGCGCCGGTTAGCATTTGAGCTATCGGTTAGTTCTCGGTACATGTCCTTCTGTTTCTGGAGTTCCGGTATTTTCCTCTGTAGATTTCTTGGCTTCCTCCAAATAATCACACTCTGGAATAACAACTCGTTTGATCTTCTTGCGGTTTAAAGTCAGCTATTCTTCAACCTTTAATAAGCTTTTCCAAAGCTCTTTTCTGCCCGAAACCTTTCTGTAGGGCTTTTCCCTCTCAAAAGAAAGCGGAGTTTCACCTACAGCAAAATCAGATGTGCCCCCGATTTGCGCAAATTTAATTTATGGTATGATTGAACAAGTGCCTAAATGCTCTTGCTTATGACAATTTTGGAGGCGTGGAATAACCGCCCGCCTCTTATTAAAGGAGTCCGAAAATGTCGTTTTCAAGTCAGCAAAAGGATGGGACTGCTGTGATTGTAAGGAACACAGAGATCCCTTTGACTAAAGGTGTCGGTTATAAAGCACGAGGGAGGATAACTGCTCCGGCGATACAAAACACCCCCTCACCACCGCGAATTCGAAACAAGAAAGTTCTTGCGGTTCGGCGGCAGCTTGCCGAAGGCAGATATGATCTCAATGAGCACTTGGATTCAGTTGTTGACCGTCTTCTTGTAGTCGCTACTACATAGGACAACGCAGCGGGCTGTTCGTGTCGAACAGTAAGCCCGTTCGTCCCGGTGTCGCTGGTATCACATAGCAGTATTGAGTTAGAAACATAGGAGAGTAACTAATGATTAGGCAAAGACCAGACGTTAAAACGACTGAAGTTGTCAATGATGAAAAGAAACAATTGGAGGTTCAGGAAGGTAAAGGCAGAATATGGGTCGTTGATGGCCATCCTGCTGTGTGGCGGGAGTTGATACAGCTTGTCAATCAGGAAGCCGACCTGCGAGTCTACACCGAGGCAAACACTACTGCTCAAGCTTTGGGATCCCTCGATGAGCAGCAAGCTGATCTGGCAATTGTTGATATTTCTATGGATCGTAAAAACGGCGTGAAGCTTGCTGATCAAATTAGAATGCGATGTTCACGTCTTCCCCTCCTGATACTTTCAATACAGGATAAAGCACTGAGAGCCGCGCGTGCCTCGCGAGCGCAAGTCGGTGAGTATATCATAAACCAGAAAACGGCCCAAAAAATCGTGGAAGCCGTGCGCTACGTCCAATCCTTACTGAACAGTGGGGTCTGCGGATTCACTATTTTGGTCAAGGTGGATGAAAAGGAGTGAGTTATCTGTGCAGGCTGACCTGCTAATATCCCCCTGCAATGGATTAGTCGGGAGGCTCTATCTTATGGAACGAAGGTATATCTCAATCATACTCCATCAGAGTCACAGGTAGATGACGATATTAGAACTGAGCCAGAAAAGGAAGATTGAATATGAAAAAGGCAAAGGTAATTGGGATAATCATTATTTCGCTATTGGTTTTGATCATCTTTCTCCAGAACACTCAGTCGGCGGAGACCAAGCTGCTATTTATGACTATTAAGATGCCGATAGTCATACTGCTTATGCTGACAGTTCTGATGGGTTACATTGGCGGGCTTGTCACAGCGAGCTACGTTTTAAGAAAACCCATTAAGGCTGAGGCAAAGGATCAAAGGTAGAACTCTCCATGACCGCGGAATTATGTATTCTTGCTGGTGCCAATTCTCATCGACAGCCCAGCTTGTCCTATCACTGATAGGAGCCATGATTAATGTAATCTGAAGGAATTCCGTTTTTCTTTTGGTTTATGACGAAAGTCAAAGGCGAATATATTGTTGAACGACAAGAAGAACAACATGAATATTGGAGCCGGAAAAACGAGAATTACGATTGTTGACGACCATCCTATCGTCCTTGAGGGATTGGCACAACTTATCAACCAGCAAGCCGATCTTGTAGTATGCTCCAAAGCCGGAAATGCCAAACAGGCTTTGAAAGCGGTTGAAAAGCAGCGCGTGGATTTGGTTATTGTCGATATGCTGCTGAAGAACACAACCGGTATTCAACTTACGAAAAGCCTGAAATCTAAATGTCCTGATATACGTATTCTGATCCTCTCGATGAGTGATGAGCCGTACTATATCAAACATGCCTTTCAAGCCGGCGCCCAAGGATATATCACCAAAGACGAAGTGGCTGATGAAATTATAAGTGCGATCCGCCAAGTCCTGAACGGTAAGATTTACCTGAGCACACATCTGGCTGAGAAATTCCCCCGCAGAACAATCGATAGCATCAAGGCGGGTGATTTGGATGACTCAGTATGGGAATAGGCGTCTTTAATGTTTAGTCTCTTACAAATGAAATTGTGCGCAAAATGGTCATGAAAAACTATTCATTCGACAGTTGCAGCTCTCAGCGAGGGAATGATA
>JAFGDM010000102.1 GCA_016932115.1 Deltaproteobacteria bacterium
GGAGGTCTTCCGGGGTATCGCCGAAAGAGGTCGATCCTCGAAGTTCCCGTGAAGCCTCGCCGCCCGCCTTTGCTACCCCGGTGTTTTCATGCTCCACCCCGAATACTCTTCGTTTTTCAGTTTTAAGAGGGACCCCCATGCCTGATGCTTGCGATTTTTCAAACAGCTAAATTGTTACAAAACTTGCAAAGACTTCGGAAGCCGTCGATGCCGCCGAGTCTTTAGGGTGACCGAGTTGATGATGGATAGATATTTCAGCAAAGGGAAAGGAGAAAATCATTCAAGAAATCGACCCCATCTTCAGACGACTTAAAGAGGCTGAACAGAAGGTTAGAATCATCTATGAAATTGCGAGGTTCGTCTCCTCTCTTCTTGACCTCCAGCTTGTTCTCGACGCCATTGTTAATTTGCTCTGGAACGAGTTCAATTTGGATGCCTGTTCCATCCGCTTACTGGATCATGACGGCAAGCTGAGAATCAAAAGTCAGAAGGGGCTCAGTAAGGAATTCATAGAAAAATCAATTAGAGAACCCACAATCGACTGTTATTCCGGTGACTGTTTTCTTACAGGCAGAATCGTTATTGTCAATGATGCCGATCAAATCGACAAGCCCATCTCTACGAATCGTATCGTCTGCGAGAACATCCAGTCTTTCGCAGTCACCCCGATAAAGATTGAAGGAGAAACGATAGGTGTTTTAGTCACCTCGAGCAAGAAAAAGGATTACTTCTATGAGCGTTTCAATGACGTAATCATAGTCGTATCCAATCAGATCGGTATTGCCATCCGGATCTCCCAACTTTATGAGGAAATTTACAGTCTAAATCAAGGGTTGGAACAAAAGGTGAGGGAACGAACAGCGGAGTTGGAAGAAAGGACCAAACAGTTGATCGCTGCTGAGAGGCTTGCTGCGGTGGGCGAAATGTCAAAAAGGATAGCCCATGAACTCAGGAATTCGCTCACCGTCGTAGGCGGTCTTGCTCGTAGGCTCCACGAAAAATGGGCTGGGAACAACCATCAAAAAGAATACGTCAAAATTATTTTCAAGGAAGTTCAAACCCTGGAAGAAAAGGTTTCTAACCTTATCAAGCTCGGTGGTGGACAATAAACTCTAATATTTAATGGAAGTGAAAAAGTTGTAACAATTTAGCTTTTTGAAAAATCGCAAGCATCAGGCATGGGGGTCTCTATCTAACCCCTTCAGCCGCGGCGGCGGCGCCGGTTTTGCAGTGGCAAAAATGCCGGCGGATAAGAGCGTTCATATCGTGATAGGAGGAGCATTCGGCGAAAAAATGGAAGATGCCTTGAAATCAAGAGGCGTCAAATACCGAGAGATGCGCACAACCGTCAGGCAGGGGATCCTGCAAGTGATAGAGGAAGAAAAAAATCTGAATCGCAGCAGGAAATGCCTTTATTGTAAATTTCGTGAAGCCGGTTGTGAGATCAGGCCGGCATAATTTTGATAAGCCATGAAAGAGATCTTTAGAAAAACGGTTGAGAATGATCTGGAGATGATTATTATGGGAAGCAAAGGAAATTTGGGCAATATGTAGGCTGTCCTTTTCGGGAGCGCTAGGGAAAGGGCGCCGAGGTACATCGGGTGACCTTTACGAGCAACACCTGATGAGCTTGAGTTCAAGCTGAAAGAAATGACCTTTGAAGCAGGTTCCTTTGCTTGTTTAATACCTACCAGGAAAGAGAGAACTGCACCTATGGCGGATAGTTTTGATGATTTCGTAAAGGACCTCCAGAACCAGATCTTTGATGAAACGCGAACTGCTTACGGTGAGGTGGCATTTCAAAGATGGCTTAAGCCGTTATATAATGGTGAAATGAATGATGCAGACGGTTACGGCCGTGTTACCGGGACTTGTGGAGATACTATGGAAATTTTTTTGAAGCTGGATGACGACCTGGTAAAAGATGCAACATTTCGAACCGATGGATGCGGCTCGAGTTCGATCTGCGGTTCTTTTGCCGCAGAGCTTGCCCTTGGAAAAAGTCCGGATGAAGTCGCTGAGATCTCGGGGGAGACCATTCTGAATACCCTCGGCGGACTTCCTGAAGAGGATCGGCACTGTGCCTTCCTTGCCGCGGAAACCCTTCAAGCCGCTCTGCACGATTTTATGATGAAAGAGCGTAATAAGAAATAAATTGAGGATGAACCCTTCCATGGAAAAATACCGCTATCTGTTCGGACCTGTCCCTTCCCGTCGATTTCGGCGATCCTTAGGAGTGGACCTTACGCCTCGCAAGACATGCACCTTGGATTGCGTGTTTTGTCAGCTCGGGCGCACCACCCACAAAACGATGACACGGAAGGAATACGTGCAGGTCGAGGCTGTGATCGGAGAGCTTGACGCATGGATCAAAGCAAAAGGCAATGCCGATTACATGACCCTTTCAGGTTCAGGAGAGCCGACCCTCCATTCGGGTTTCGGCGAGGTGCTAAGATTCATTCGTTCCCGCAGCTCTATTCCCGCCGTACTATTAACCAACGGCACTCTGCTTTATCTACCGGAGGTTCAAGAAGCTGCCTCCTATGCACATGTCGTCAAGGTTTCTCTTAGCGCGTGGGACCAGGCTTCTTTTGCATGGGTGAACCGCCCTCATCCGGACCTCTCCTTCCATCAGATAGTCGAAGGTCAAAAGGCCTTTCGCGCTCACTTCAAAGGACAGTTGTGGCTGGAGGTTTTTCTGGTCGCAGGCATGAACGCCCTCCCTTCGGAGGTTGCTAAAATCGCAGCTCTGGCAGAAGCGATCCGTCCGGACCGAATTCATCTCAATACCGCGGTTCGACCTCCCGCTGAAGATTTTGCGGCGTCCGTCCCCAGAAATCGCTTGGAACCTTTGAGCCTTCTTTTTTGTCCTAAAGCGGAAGTCATTGCAGATTTCGACCCAAAGCAGCGGATTGTAATGCATGCGGCTCTGGAGGAAATTTACGCCATGCTTCAGCGGCGACCCTGCACGGCCCAGGACATCGCAGAAACCTTCAGCATGCATGCGAATGAGGTCTCCAAATATCTTGGAAAACTTCTGAGGGATAATCGAATTCGGGCACAAGTGGTGGACGCTCTGGTTTACTATTTAGCCGATACCCGCAATACAGGTGACTTACCGGAGAGGACGGCTTCTCATGATAAAACCGAGATCACCCCGTCCGCTCCTTGAAGAAAGATTCAAATGTCTCTTTCTTGAAAACGCCTATTGATCAGGAGAAAGCCCCTACCATGTTGGAGGAGTGCGAATGAAAATTCTTGACGACCTCATCTCATCCATCCACGCGGAGAACCCGGTCAGAGATATACGTCAGGGATTTTTCCATACGGCTGTGTTAACCCGCAATTGCGGATTGGCCGCCACCCTGCCCAGGGATGCACTTAAGCAAGAAGGCCCGCTGGTGAGAAACCCCGGCTACCTGCTGGAAAAGACTTCGGGTGAACTGTGTCGCATGGCCTACTCGGAAAGCCTTCTGGAAGCAGCCATCGGCATGGCTGCCATCAATTCGCTCCTTGAGGTGAACATTGATTTATGCGAAGAACTGAATGCGGCTGAGATTATCCTGCAGAAGGGTGAAGGTAAAAACGTGGCGATTGTAGGGCATTTCCCATTTTTGCCTAAGGTTCGTGAAAAAGCTAAGTCACTGTGGGTGATTGAGAAAAACCCGAAGGAAGGGGACTTGCATGAGGCCGAGGCGGCTCGTTTTCTTCCCCAAGCGGACCTTGTGGCTCTTACGGGGACTTCCTTGACCAACCACACCTTGCCCTATTTGCTTGAGCTTTGTAACCCAGGGGCATTTGTGATCATGCTGGGCGACACGGTTCCTCTTTCCCCTGTGCTCTTTGATTACGGTGTGCATGCCCTTTCAGGAACAAGAGTCATTGACGCAGACCTCGCCTTGCGATGCGTCAGCCAGGGCGCAAACTTCAGACAAATCAAAGGAACCAGACGCCTCACCATGGTGAAGGGATAAAAACACAGCAGCTTTTGCATTCAATTTGTGAATGAAGGAGTAAGGGATGAGAAAAGTGGTGCTCTTTGCCTTCAATGGCGAATTCATGTGTTTCATGCATGTGCTCTTGAATGCATTGGACATGAAAGCAAGAGGGGATGATGTCAAGATCGTGATAGAAGGCTCAGCGACGAAGCTTATTCCGGAGCTCGCCAAGGAAGGGAATCCTATGTATTCCTCTTACGTGAAGGCGAAAGAACGCGGTCTCATTGACGGGGTCTGCAAGGCCTGCTCCAACAAGATGGGCACTCTGGATGCCGCCAAGAAAGAAGGTCTCAAACTCTTGGACGACATGAGCGGCCATCCTAGTATGGCCCGTTATCAAGAACAAGGCTTTGAGGTGATTACGTTTTAGAAGTGATTTCATAATTGAGAGCCCTTTGAGTCAGCTTCCCTTGCCAAGTCAGAGAAGGGAAATGAGCAATGCCCAAAATAGCTCCTTTTGAGAAATATGCGGAAAAATACGAAAGGTGGTTCGAGAAAAATCGTTGGGTCTATGAAGCCGAATTGCGAGCGGTTAAAGCCATGGTGCCACCCGGCGGACGCGGCATGGAAATCGGTTTAGGTACAGGCCGATTTGCGGAACCCTTGGGGGTCAAAAATGGTGTAGAACCCTCAAAACGCATGAGAGAGATTGCTCAGAAGCGCGGAATTGGCGCCCTTGACGGGGTCGCTGAGAAACTTCCCTTTGAGGATTCACGGTTTGATTTCGTTTTGATGGTGACCACTGTCTGCTTTGTGGATGACATCATAAAGACCTTGAAAGAGGCCCATCGGGTCCTCTCCGACGGGGGCTTCCTCATTATTGGTTTTGTAGATCGCAACAGCAAAATGGGAAAAATTTATTTGGAGCTGCAGAAGGAAAACGTGTTCTACAAAGAGGCGACCTTTTTCTCAGTTGACGAACTTGCTGAATGCATCAATCACACCGGGTTTACGGATCTGACCTTCAATCAGACGGTTTTCGGGACGTTGGCCGAGACTGCCCAAGAGGAACCTGTCAAGGCCGGATATGGTGAGGGATCTTTTGTGGTGGTACGCGCAAGGAAATGAAGCGGGCATAACATGAATCCACAATCCCTATTACCGAGGCTGAGGCAGTGGTTTGAGGATTATATCACCCAGTTTTCATCCGATGATCCGATCCTTCAGGAAAATGTGGATTTGAAGGCGAAGCATACCCGGAGGGTGTGCAACGCCGTCATAGATATCGGGGCAAGTCTTGATCTGTCCAAAGAGGACCTTTGCATTGCTGAAGCCTCTGCATTGCTACACGATATCGGCCGATTCGAACAGTACAGTCGATACAGGACATTTTCGGACTACAGGTCAGAGGACCATGCCGCTCTGGGAGTGAAGATCATTCAAGCCAAGCGGGTCCTGGACGGCCTTGAACCTGCTGCGGCCGATATCCTTGTTCGGGTGGTAGGATACCATAACCGTGCCGTTCTGCCTGTTGGAGAAACGGAGCGATGCCTCTTTTTCCTAAAGCTGCTCAGAGACGCGGACAAGGTGGATATCTGGAGGGTGGTTACGGAATACTACCAAAATGCAGAGAACAACCGGAACCAGACCATCGAGTTGAATCTACCGGATATAGAGGGGGTTTCGGATCCGGTCTATGAGGCCCTTATGAACGGGAAGCTCGCACAAATGGCCGACCTCAAAACACTGCAGGATTTCAAATTGCTCCAGATCGGATGGATTTATGATGTGAACTTCCCCAGAACATTTCAGATTGTGCGAGAGAAAAAATTCCTTGAAAAAATCCGCGATGCCCTTCCGCAGGAAATCCCGCGGATAACCGCGGTCTATGAGCGGGCTCGCGCCTATCTGAACGGGAACTCTTCCCCCTGCTCCATATTGATGGTCTCGTAAAAAGTCGTCACCCCGTTGGGAAACGGGGGTCCAGGTTTCAACAGCGCCCATGACCTGCCCTTTTGAATCACGTAGAAGAGAGGCGTTCTTCAGCCCCAGTTGAAACAGGACTCCCCCCCCTCGTCTTAATAGATGTTAATTAACAGTTTGACCACACGGGAGCAAGGCTTAAGAAATCCCCCAAAGGGCTTCAGCCATAGCCGATGGATTCTCGTGCGGTAACATGAAGCTTCTTCTCACAGGCCCCGTGTTCCTTTTGGCATGCTTCCTGCCTACGATAAGGCAAACCACACATACACTCTGCATCCTTACAAGCCCGACTTAGCCCCGTGCCATCATTCATAGAGCGGAGTCTTCGGCCTAGCCCACGAAAAAATACGGTTATCACGGAAGACCGTAGTGAAATCAAAAAAAAGTGCTCCATCGCAAATCCGGACGTCATGCCTTTTCAACGGGGCAATGGCCACAAGGATCATGGGCGGCGAAGTTTCATCGACACCCCCATGCATGGCCTTCGATGGCGATTCCCTGAACGCCCCCCGCCCGCCTCACCCATGGCCTAAAGCGGGCTACGGGGCAGCGGCTTCTTCGTTTTTCAGTTTTGAGAGAGACCCCCATGACCTTTTCTAGTGACCATTTCAAAAAGCTAAAATGTTACACCCTGGGATTTGTTCTTATTACAGCGCTCTTCCTTTGTCCCTACAAGCATGATCCTAGCTTGTCCCGGATGGAGGCATGGATATTGCTTATATATAAATTTGAAAACGATTCCGTTGTTTTCAGCCCGGGAGGAAACACTCAAGGTAAGCAAGGAGGTGATAGAAATGGAATTAGTACCCTGGAAACCCTTTGGACAGATCAGTTCACTTCGAAAAGAGATGGACAGATTCTGGAACCGATTTCTTCATGAAACCCCATCGATCGGAGCATTAACAGAAGAATGGCTGCCTTCGGTGGATATCTCTGAAACCGTGGACAGCTTCGTTGTAAAGGCTGAGCTGCCGGGTCTGGACCCCAAAGATGTGAAAGTGAGCATCTCGGGAGATATCCTGACCATAAAGGGCGAGAAGAAAAAAGAAGAAGAAGAAAAGGATGAGCATCATCACTGTGTTGAAAGATATGCGGGCTCTTTCCAGCGTGTCTTTCAACTTCCGACTGCTGTTAAAGGCGACAAAGTCGAGGCGATCTTTGACAAAGGCGTCCTTAAGGTGACGCTACCCAAAGTAGAGGAAGCCAAGAAAAAGGAGATCGAGGTCAAAGTCAAGTGAAAATCTGTTCACCCTCCCCGAGCATAATTGAATTAGGCCATGATGAAAACGCGTTAAGTTCGTCGATTACTTCGTCCGAGTCATAGGAGGCATTTAATACACCAAAAGCAGGGGGGAAAAATAGACCTTGTGGTTATGGGCACCCATGGGCGGAAAGGACTAGAGGTTGTCTCCTTTGGGAGCGTAGCCGAGAATGTGGTAAAAAAATCATCCGCTCCCGTCTTGACCATTAATCCTTACAAGGTCAAATAAGTCTTCTTATTGGGGGGCGAGATCACATGCAAAACGAACAAGAGAAATGGGTATGTGCACGCTGCGGCTACAAGGCCGACGGCAGGTTTGAAGGCGATATCTGCCCACAGTGCGGTCTGACCTACTGAAAATGTTCCCATTGCGGTTTCACCATAACCGCTGCAGTACCCCCGGACGTCTGCCCGGAATGCGGGAAGAAGTGTGAGTTTATCAACATTACCTGCTACACACCGGAGTGCGGAGGACCTGGCCATATTGATCCCCGTCTCTAAAGGCAAGCCGAATGGCGGGCGTAAGGCAAATCAACGCAAACGGGCATTTTTCTCTTTACGAAAGGAAGCTCCCATGGACTTTTCGGAAATCATCAAGACTGGCAAGAAGGAAGGCAAGGAAAAACATGTTCCTACCATCACCATTGACAAGGGACACAAGGAAAGAACGGACATTGTGCGCGTCGTCGTCGGCCATGAGGTGCCGCACCCCAATACGGCGGAACATCACATTGCCTGGATCGAGCTTTACGGCGTCAGGAAGGACGACGATCAGGTGATCAACCTGGGTCGGGCGGCATGGGCTCCTGTGTATTCCAACCCAAATATTCGTTTCCAAATTAACCAAATCCGGGATTTCAAGGCGTTTCATGCCCTGGCCTACTGCAATATCCATGGGCTCTGGAGCAGTACGCTGGAGGTTTAACCCCAAGAAGGTCTATCCGTTGCCGTGTCGCTGGGAAATTCGAACTTCATTGGAGGCTAATGATGAAACTGGAAGAGATCAAAAAGGCTATTGAGGAATTGACGGATACAGAGAAAAGAGAATTCTTCTCCGAAATCGTTCCTGAAATCTGTGACGAATCGCTCACCAAAGAAGGTTGTCGAATGATCTTTGAGAATAAGCTCTCAGGGTCCCGTTACCTGGAATCCTTTGACACCCTTCATGAGATGCAAAAGAAACCGTAGCGATCCGGCGACCGATCATCAGAGACGGTTGAAGAGGTAACAAGACCGATCAACCGGCCCCGGAAGGAAGCAGGCTCTTTTCATTTTGTCATGAGATGCTCCAAGAGTTCAATCGGACCACGTAGGGGGAAAAATGGAAGCGATCAAGTTTGTTCAAACTTGGAATCCCGTCGCGGGGAGAAAACAGGAGTATGCAACATTTATAATCCACGAATTCCAGCCCCTCATGAAAGCCCTGGGGCTGGAAGTGGTTTCGGGATGGTACACCCTGGTGGGAGGAGGGCCTCCTATCCTGGTTGAGAGTCTGGCCGAGTCTCTGGATCACGTGGAAAACGCGCTCAACGACGAAAGGTTCCTTGAAATGCTCGACCGTTTTATGAACCTCGTTACTCACTATGCCAGCCGTGTCCTTAAACCCGCCGGATGGACGACCATGTACCATTGGCGGGTACCCTCTCCCCAGGAGGTAAAATATGTCCAGGCCTGGGATGTCCTGCCCGGACAGCAGGAGGCCTACAAGCGCTTTGTGCGGGAAGTTCACCTTCCGCAAATGGAGGCGATCGGACTGGGGGTGACTGCCGGGTGGCATCTCATGGTCGGTTCGGGACCTCAAGTCCTCTCTGAGGCTCTTGCTCCGAACCTGTCCGGCGTCGCAAAGGCCCTTAATGACGACCGCTACCTGCGAGTGATCATGAGATTGGAAGAACTGGTGACGCTTTACGAAAGCCGTGTACTGGTTCGACAGCGATTTTTTCTGAACATGCTCCACAACATACATGGACGGGCCATCCGTGCTGTTGCACCTGATGCGATGCATTCCATGGTCGGACCTATTGATGAGTAGGGAAGGAGGAACTAATGCGCCATGAGATGAATCGGCTCAAGGAGCGATATCCTGTGCCGGAGGCCTTTCGACGACAGGCTCGGGTCTCCGGACACGATGCCTTTGAGCGTCTATACACGCGGTCCATCCAGGATCCGGAAGGGTTCTGGTCGGAAAAAGCAAGGGAACTTTTGACCTGGCATGCCCCGTGGGAGAAGACCCTGGAAGGTGACTTTGAGCGGGGCCGTGTGACTTGGTTCCAGGGAGGCCAATTAAACGTCTCCTATAATTGTTTGGACCGGCACATTCAAACGTGGCGGCGCAACAAAGCCGCGATTATCTTTGAAGGGGAACGCATAGGTGACAGCCGCACGTTCACCTATCAGGATCTCTTTTACGAAGTCAACAAGCTGGCCCAGGTTCTCAGGAAGCTGGGCGTACAAAAAGGGGACCGGGTGACGCTTTATCTTCCCATGATTCCTCATCTGGTCATCGCCATGCTTGCATGCGCGCGTATCGGGGCTATTCACAGCGTGGTCTTTGGCGGATTCAGCGCCGAGTCTCTGGCTAACCGGATTCAGGATTGCCAGTCTCGGTTTCTTGTCACCAGTGATGGCGGGTTCCGTTCAGGACGGGTCGTAACGCTCAAGCACAACGCAGACGAGGCGCTGGAGCGCTGCCCCTCGGTGGAGAAGGTCCTCGTGGTCCGCCGGACCCGCTGGGAGGTGCCCATGAAGCCCGGCCGCGATCTCTGGTACCATCGGGAAATGAGGGCGCCGGATCTTAAGCCTTTTTGCCCTCCGGAATGGATGGATGCGGAAGATCCGCTTTTCATTCTCTATACCTCGGGCAGTACCGGTAAGCCCAAGGGTCTGGTTCACACAACGGCGGGCTATCTCCTTTATGCAACAAGCACTTTCTTGGACGTATTCGACTACAAAGATGAAGATGTTTTTTGGTGCACTGCGGATATCGGCTGGATCACAGGCCACAGCTATCTGGTGTATGGACCGCTCTGTGCAGGTGCGAGCAGCATCATGTTCGAGGGGGTTCCGAGCTATCCGGCCTATGACCGCTTTTGGGACGTGGTCGAAAAATATCACATCACCATCTTTTACACTGCACCTACGGCCATTCGGGCTCTCCGCAAACAGGGAGAAGAACTGGTCCGGGGGCGCGACCTGAGCAGCCTTCGCCTTCTGGGCTCTGTCGGGGAACCGATCGATCCCGAGGCCTGGCACTGGTACTACGAGGTCGTGGGCCGGGAGCGATGCCCCATCGTGGATACCTGGTGGCAGACTGAGACAGGTGGCATCCTGCTGAGTCCACTTCCCGGGGCCATTGAACTTAAACCCGGTTCTGCGACGGTGCCTTTGTTCGGGATAGAGCCCTGCCTGCTGAACAAGCAAGGGGAAGAAGTGGACGGACCAGGGGAAGGTTTTCTCTGTATTAAAAGCCCCTGGCCGGGAATGGCGCGCACGATCTATAATGATTCGCCGCGCTTTCGAAAGACTTATTTCGCTGATTATCCTGGCTACTACTTCACCGGCGACGGAGCGAGGCGGGATGAGGACGGCTACTACTGGATTACCGGCAGGGTGGACGACGTGATCAATGTGAGCGGTCACCGTTTGGGCACGGCCGAGGTGGAAAGCGCCCTGGAAGCCCATCCTGCCGTCGCAGAGGCGGCCGTGGTCGGCTTCCCCCATGAGATCAAGGGCGAGGCGATGTATGCCTTCGTCACTCTGAAGCCGGATCAGAGCCCGAGCGATGCGCTCAAGGCGGAACTGATGCAGCAGGTGCGCCGTTTGATTGGTCCCATTGCCGCGCCGGAGCGGATCCAATGGGCCGACGCCCTGCCGAAGACGCGCAGCGGTAAAGTCATGCGCCGCCTCCTGCGCAATATTTCCGCCGGTGAACTATCTGATATGGGCGACACATCGACCCTGTTGGATGCAGAGGTTGTGCAGCAACTGATCCAGGGGGCTAAACAACTTGCAGATCAAGCGCCTTCCGGATCCTGACGATGCGCGGGAGCATTTTGGGTGATCCGCACGGCTGCAGGTGCAAGGAAGTTCCGTGAGGTTGTCCGTATGATTGCTTTTGGTCCTGTCCTATCAAAAGGATGAAAACACCCTGAACCCATAGGAGCGGCACCATGTCAAAATTCTCTTTGGACGTTTTAGAAAAACGGGTTTTCCCTTTCACCGTCACAAAAGACCCTGATGTCATTTTGGGCGCCGTTTTTGGCGAAGACGTCGCGCTGACCCGAATCGGCGGTGACATTCTGGTCTCGCACGTGGACCCGATCGTCGGCGCCATAAGCAACATCGGCTGGCTGGCCGTCCACGTGGCGTGTAACGATATCGCGACGAGTGGAGCGCCTCCTCGCTGGATCTTGCTGCTGGTTTTGGTTCCCGCATTGGAGGACGTGGATCTGCTTGAGCAAATCATGCGTGACGCCGACCGCGCCGCTAAGCAGTTCGGAGCTTCTATCATTGGCGGCCATACCGGCTATTCCTCAGGGCTATCCAGACCCCTGGTCGCTGTCACGGCCCTGGGAACGGCATCGGGCCGCAGACTGGTGCGCACCGCCGGGGCGCAAATCGGGGACCATGTGCTGGTGACCAAAGGCGTCGCCCTTGAGGGAACGGCCATTCTGGCTCAAGATTTTTCCGATGTGGCGCAACGGTCCGGATTGACGCAGCAAGATCTCGAGAAGGCACAAAAATTAATGGACGAGGTGAGTATTATCCCGGAGGCCTTGACGCTGGCAGAACACGGGGCAACGGCCATGCACGACGTGACCCGTGGCGGGCTTTTGGAGACGTTGTTGGAGATGGCCTATCTCTCAGGACTCGGTATGGAGGTGGATTCTTCCAGACTGCCCATCCGGCCTGTCGTTGCCCTCTTTGCCCAGGCGTTCCAGTTCGACCCGCTTCGGATGATCTCCTCCGGAACCCTAGCGGCCACGGTTCCGCCCGATCGGGTAGCGGACGCGACAGATGCTCTGACAAAGATGGGAATCCTTTCGGCTGATGTAGGCCGTGTCATAGAGGGGGCCGGGGTGCGTCTCCTGGGAAAAGAACAAACACTCCACTACCGTGAAATTCAGTGTGAAGAAGACGAATTGGCCCGCATGTGGGCTCTCTACCCCAGGCATTAAGGATTTCGGGTAACAGTTTAGCAAACGACCCCGGCGCTTCGCTTCGGGGTTATACATGGAAGCAACTGTAAAGGTCTTTTACAGTTGCTTAGGAGCTTTTTGAGTAAAGGAGGAACTACCCATGGTTAACAAGAAGGATGTGAGGGTACCCCTGGATGTCCCGGAAAGCGTAAGGCAGGTTTACATAGAAAATTATCTGAAGATTACAAAAGGAAGCGGTCGATTGATGCTCTTTGCGGGCGATCAAAAAGTGGAGCATCTGAACAGCGATTTTTATGGGGAAGGGATCCACCCGGATGACGGTGATCCGGAACATCTATTCAGGATCGCAAGTCGGGCAAAGATAGGTGTTTTTGCTACTCAGCTTGGACTGATTTCCAGATACGGCATGGATTATTCTCATGTCCCTTATCTGGTAAAACTGAATTCCAAAACAAATCTCGTGAAGACGTCTCAGTCCGACCCGTTCAGCAACCACTGGTTCGATGTTCAAGAGGTGATTGATTTCCGTGACCATAGCGGACTGAATATCCTGGCAGTGGGCTATACGCTCTATCTGGGAAGTGAGCACGAAGCGGAGATGCTTCATCAGGCAGCCCAAATGGTCTATCATGCGCACAAACATGGGTTGATCACTGTGCTGTGGGTCTATCCCCGCGGCAAGGCGGTGGCGGATGAGAAAGATCCCCATCTGATTGCCGGCGCCACGGGTGTGGCCGCATGCCTTGGCAGCGATTTTGTCAAGGTGAACTATCCCAAAAAGGAAGGCCATGAATCCAAAGAGCTATTCAAAGAAGCGGTTTTGGCAGCAGGTCGCACCAAGGTCGTTTGCGCAGGCGGTTCAAGTGTCGATGTAAAAGCATTTCTCCAACGCCTTCATGATCAGATAGTTGTCAGCGGCGCATCAGGAAATGCTACCGGCAGAAACATTCATCAAAAGTCCTTAGAGGACGCCATCAGGATGTGCAATGCCGTTTATGCAATCACCGTGAATGGGGAGAGTGTGGAAGAAGCGATGAAGGTCTATCATTCCTCTATCTAGGGGGTGGTCGCCTGTCATGGAAACGTTTCTGTCAACGATGCCCTTTCGGATTCATTGGAGAAAGACATGGAAAATACGTTTTGGACGGCCCTTGGAGCCAGTTCTCTTGCAGCACTGGTCACCTGTATAGGCATCTATGTGATTCGCCATTTCGAGCGATGGGGCCGCGAGAATAGCATCTATTTCATCTGCTTCGCTGCCGGTGTTCTGATTTCAGTGTCCTTTTTGCACATTATTCCTAAGGCCTTTTCGATGAATGGGAATGCCTCCATTTATCTGTTCGCCGGATACCTTAGCCTGCACTTGTTTAATCGCTTCATCAATGCCTTTGTCTGTGACAAGAGCTCTGATGAGCAATATGGGATCGGGCTCGTCCC
>JAFGDM010000103.1 GCA_016932115.1 Deltaproteobacteria bacterium
CAAGACGACACTCGAGGACCACGTATGGGTGGGGATGGGCGCCATTGCCAAGCTGGTTACGCTCCCGTCCTTTACGCGGGTGCTTGCCGGCAGCGTTATCCGTGAAAGGCCGGACGTGCTGGGGCTCCGGCTGGTTACGGAAGAAGAACGGGATTATATGGAGATGGTCTGGGCCGCCAACTCCCGTTTGCGGATGGATTATCTGCAGTTGAGGAAGAAAGCTGAAGCTATCCGATCATCGGCCCCGGAAAAGGGAGACAGGAAAACTCTATCCTGACCGGAATAGGCCTCTTCCGGTATTTCAACTCTCGCTTTTCATACAGATTTCATAAAGTTGTATTGATTCGGCAAGACGTCGCAACCCTGTCAATCGACAGGGCACTGCAGCGGGGACGTAGGGAGGATCGTCTCCATCGCAGGATGAGAGTGACGTCACATGGGGGTTTTGCAGTCGCACCCGTTTTCATGGGCAGGGTAAAAGCCGTTCCTGCGAGGGACTACTTGGAGGAGCTAACTGATCGCACCCGGGACCTTTCTTTGGTTTGAATTGGATTTGCTTGTCGCGAAATGCAAGATCGGGACAAAAGGTATGTCGAAATCCCTTTCAATCATTTAATTTATTCAACCCTCTTTACTTGACGAAGTCAGAAACCCCCCTTTTCTGTCATTCCCGCGGAGGCGGGAATCCGGTATTTTCGAGGGGTTCTGGGCTCCCGCCGGAGTTTATCCTGAGCGAAGTCGAAGGGCGGGAGTGACAACTAAGGCGACTTTTTACGAGATTGTCTTACTTGGTTTTCGACTATAATGTAAGGGCCATAAGGTATCAAGATAGCGGGCGCCTACAATATCTTGGAGTAAAGCCTGAAAAGGAGGCTTGAGATGCACTTAGAAGTTCTTCGATCGATTTTTATGTGGTGCACGATAATAAACGGCGCGCTCCTGATCCTATCCTTCCTGATTTGCGCCTACGCAGGGGACTTTGTCTACAGAATGCACGGAATGTGGTTTGCCGTACCCCGGGAAACGTTTAACGTAGTGCTTTACTCTTTTATCGGCTTTTTCAAAATGGTCTTCCTCGTCTTTAACCTTGTTCCTTATCTTGCTCTACTAATCGTAGGATAAGGGGGGCCGAGGGTTACTCCCTCTCGGTCAAGACTTTCGCTTGGGTAAAAAGTGGTAACACCCTGTTTGGCCTGAGGAATGGCATCCCAGCAAATCGCCTTTCAGAGGATGGGTTATGGCTCCGCGAAAAACACCTTCTCTCCATGGCTTCACCATCGAGTATGTCGCCGCCGGAGCGGCATTCCTCGTCCTCATGGCCCTGGATCGGGGCGGCTTGGTCCGCACGGTTCTCAAAGCCCTTCCGGTAAGTATCCTCATCGTTTTGGTGCTCCGTGATATTCGAGGCTTTCCCTCCATTTTTCTGACCGGAGCCCTGATCGGCTCCGTGTGCGGCGATGTGTTGCTCGACCTCCCTTACACAGGTTTCTTTATTTACGGCCTGGCGGCCTTTCTTATAGCCCACCTTTTCTACACCTCGTTGTTCTTTCGATTCGCAAAAAGACCCGGAGCTGCCGACATGGCGGTGATAGCCGGACTGGCCCTCTTTGCCGGCCTCATGATATGGATTTTCCGCGGCATTGACCCGAACCTACTCGGCCCGGTTGTGCTCTACATTGTTGTCATCATCACCATGAGCATCGGCGCCCTTCTGGTTCCTTCCACCAACCGGCTTCTTTTCTATGGTGCCCTTTTGTTTATCGCTTCGGATGTGGTTCTGGCGGTCAATAAATTCCTGGTGGCCGTCCCCTATGGGCGGGTCGTCAACATCAGCCTGTATTTTCTTGCCCAGTTCACGATTGTTGCAGCGGCCCGGACCGTTTGGATGGATAAGGAAACAGGAAAAGGAACATCTTGACACAGAGGATATCAAGTCCCGGATAGAAATAGAGTTGGGGTATATACCCGGAGCGATCGGGCGGCCAGAAAGCCGATCCAGTGGACTGTGAGCGTGACGGCCGTGAAATCCTCTTCCACCTTGCCTTTCAGAAGGTAGGGACGCATTTCGCTCAACATGTGGCAGAAGCGATCATAGATTTTCGGAAAGAATACGGCTTCGTAAAGGCCTGTTGTGTCTTCAAAGGAGACGAACTTCATGGGGTCGCCCTCCCGTGTGTGCACCGTCTTGCCCGTGACCATCCATCCCACCATGGTGACGTGCTTGCCCACATGCTTGTGGAGATCCTTGGCCAGCAAATGGTTCAGGCGTTTCAGGATGTCCTTGTAGCGATTGAGAGGATGGATGGAGAGGAGAAAGCCCAGGGTTTCGAACTCATGCTTGAGCATGAGAGAGCGAGGGTAGGGGGAGGGAGAAATCCCCCCCGGCTCCCCTTTTTCAAAGGGGGGAGGAAGGGGGGACTGAAAGAGGTCGAGGGAGGCATGCGACGCGGGGGTGTCGAAGAACCGGAGAGCCTGCCACAGAATGGCGGGCCTGGTTGTGCCATGGGCGATGCCGTCAAAGCATCCTGCCTTGATGAGGACGCGCACATCCTGGAGATGGACATGCTCCCGGGTTCGAAAGAGAAAATTATCAAGACCGGTGAAGGGGCCGTGCTTGGACCGTTCATGGATCAGGAACTCGAGGCCGTCCTGTGAGAGCTCTTTGAGCTGCATGAGCCCCACTCTGATTTCTTTCCCCTTGCCCGTGTACTTGATCTCGCTTTTGTTGATATCCGGAGGGAGGATCCTGAGTCCCATGCGCCGCGCTTCCGAGAGATAGCCGAAGGTGGAGTAGTAGCCGCCGCCGTTGGAGATGACCGAAGCCATGAACTCGGCCGGGTAGTGGGCCCTGAGAAAAGCGGACTTGTAAGCCACCAGAGTGTAACTGGCCGAGTGGGGCTTGCAGAAACTGTAGCCTTCAAAGCCCAGGATCATGGCCCAGACTTCTTCGACAATGTCTTTACGCACTCCCCGTTCGCTTGCGCCCTTCACGAATCGTGCGTAGAAGTCGCGAAGTTTTTTCTCCCTGTGCTTCTTGCTCACCACCTTGCGCAGGGTGTCCGCCTCTGCTGCATCGAACCCTGCCATGGCCATGGCAGCCCGGCTGAGCTGTTCCTGAAAGACCATGACCCCTTGGGTTTCTTCCAGGACCGGCCTGAGAAAAGGATGAGGGGGCTCCCAGGGTGCACCGTGAAGCCTTGTTACCCATTCCCGGATGCTCTGGTTCGAGGCAGGCCGGATAATGGAGGTGACCACCACGTTGATGTGGAAGTGATCCAGTGTTCTGTACTCCTTGAACCCGAATCCGGAGCTCACTTTTTTTAGAACCTGCCGGGTGGCGGGGCTTTCAAAGTAAAAAACGCCGAAAGTGTTGCCGTCATAAAAGATCCTCACCGTCTCGGGATCATCGGTAGGGTCCCAGTTTGCATAGTCGATCTTGGTCCCGTAGTTTATTTCCACCAAGGCCAGAGCATCCCGGATCACGGCAAGGCTCCGGTTGCCCAGGATGTCGATTTTCACAAGCCCTGCGTCTTCCACGGCGTCCTTTTCCCACTGAAGCACCTGGAGACCGCTTGCGGAAATCTCCACCGGGCAGTAGCGGCGAATCTCGTCCGGCACGATCACCACTCCCCCACAATGGACCGAGAGGTGGTTCAGGTGGTTTTCGAGTTGTACGGCGGCGTGCAATATCTCGCCCCAGGGTTTCGTGAACTCGACACCTCTCATCCTTGGATGATTGGCCAGTTCCTTCCAGATGTGTTTGAGGCGCCAGCCATAACCGATCTTGCCCGTGACCCGGCCGATCTCCGCATCGGTGAGGCCGAAGACCTTGGCCACCTCCCTGATCGCAGAGCGGGCGCCATAGGTGTTATGGTTGGCCACCATGGCGGCTCTTCGCGTGCCGTATCTTGCGAACACGTAGTCCAAGATCTGCTCCCGCTCATCCCACGCAAAGTCCACGTCAATGTCGGGTGGGTCCGGCCGCCCGGGGTTCAGAAAACGCTCAAAGAAGAGATGGTGCTTTATTGGGTCCACGTGGGTGATCCCCAGTGCATACGAGACGATGGATGCTGCGGCGCTTCCCCGGCCGCAGGATCGCTTGGCCTTGGAAGTGATGTCTGCCACCACCAGGAAGTAGTGAGCAAAGTTTTTCTCCCTGATGATTTTCATCTCATGCTCGACCCGATCCAACACTTCACGGGTCAGTTCGCCGTAACGGCCCCGGCATCCCTCGAGTGTTGCCCGATAAAGGGTGTCGTAAGCTTCCTGGTTACTCATCCGCTCAAAACAGGGGAAGACAATTCGATTGAAATCCCAGTCCGCGCGGCATCGTTGGGCCGCTTTCATAGTGTTGAGGATCGCCCCGGGCGCGTGGGGGAACTGGTCGATCATGGCCTGGGGGGTGTTGAGAACATTGTGCTCCCGACAGGCGTCGTCATAGGTCAGGCGGGAGAGCTTGGTATTGAGGGCCACGGCGCGAAGAACCCGGTGAAGAGGAAACTGGTCCTTGCCCAAGAGGTAGACCCGGTTCGTTGCAAGGGGCGGAATGCCGCTTTGCCGGGAGAAAGCGTAAGAGCTTGCCATGTTGTAGCCCGGAGACATCTCCACGAAGAGGTCTTCCGCGCTGTCTTTTTTGAGGGCTTTGAGGAGGGTGACGTCGTCGGAGAAAACGATGAGCCCTTCCCGCCATTCCTTCAGGGCCTTGATCAGGTCAAAGTCCTGGTGGCACTGGCGGGCTGAGATGATACGGCAGAGGTTGACATAACCGTCTTGGTTTCGGACAAGGAGCACGGCGCGGTGCCCATCCGCAACGATTTCGCTCCCCACAATTGGAAGAAGGCCGGTTTCTTTGGCCGCTTCAATAAAATAGATTAGGCCGTAAAGGCCGTTCGTGTCCGTAAGGGCCAGCCTCTCCATACCCTGTGCCTTGGCGCACCGGCAGAGATTTTCCACAGTGCCCATGCCCCATCCGGCGGAGTAGTGGGAGTGAACATTAAGATGAACAAAATCGCTCATGTGTGGACGGGACAAGGCGCACGGCACACGGTGCACGGAAAGCCTTTTGTTTTAAAGGTGTTTATTTTTTGACCCTCTGCCTTGAGACTTGTCCTATGTCCCGTTTTTGTTTTGCCGTGTCCCGTGCGCCGTGCGCCGTGTCCCCTCTTCATATTGTTCTTCCGTATTGTATTCCCTCAGCCCCATACTTTTCCCGGATGCGGTCCAGGGCGGTGATAACCCGGTTTTTCTTTGCCTCGTCCGGGGAAGAAAAGGCTAAAAGGGAAAACTGGGCCGGGGGAGGCGCAAAATCCCGGAACCATACCTTCATGAACCGGACCCGCACGCGGCGCCGGCAGGCCTTCAGGAAGAGCTTCTCCAGGGGCGCGTAAAGGTCAAACTCCCACACACTCGGCCGGGCAAGAAGGATAGGGAGGATCACCTCTTCCTGGTCCGCGTAGCGGAAATGAAGCCCTGCCCTGCGGGGATAGAGATCCCGCTGCCGCAGCTTCCGGGAGCACTGCTCCACCAAACCGTAGAGGGTACCCAGAAGTTTAGCATCGTCGTTTTCATCCCCGGGAAGGGTCATCTCCTCAGCGACCACCGGTTCGGCCCGGGGGGGATAGACCGGCGTGGGATCGATGCCGAAGGCCCTCTGGTGGATCACGTAAGCATACCGGCCGAAGATGAGGCTCAGGCTGCCCAAGTCGAGGAGCGCGATCTGGCGGACCAGGGTGATGTTCAACTCTTCCAGAAGAGCTCTGCGGCGCACAGGACCTACACCGGGGAGCACATCCACTTTCAGGGGAGCCAGGAACGAGGACTCCCTGCCGGGATCCACATCCAGCACACCTTCGGAACGCATGACCCGTGAGGCAATGGAAGAGACCATCTTGTTGCTCGCCACGCCCACAGTCCCTGCAAGGGAAAGGTGCTCCTTGATGTCGAGCCTCACGCGGTCGGCCGTGTCTTTGGCTCTTCCCCAGAGGCGTTCCGTCCCTGTTACGTCCAGGTAGACGTGGCCGGGATGGGAAGGCTCCCAGAGGGGCGTGTACCGGGCCGCCACACCGGAAAGAACCTGGACGGCTTTTTGCGTGAGCTCCGGATCATGGGGGAGTACTGCCAGGCCGGGACAGAACTTGAGGGCCTTAGCAAGAGGCATTCCCTTGAATACGCCTTCCCTTCGGGCTTCGAAAGAAACAGAGAGGACGAGGGCCCGCTCCGAGTGAACAGGCGCTACGGCCACGGGGCGGCCCCTGAGCTCTGGCCGGGAAACCCGGGCCACCGCAATGGGAAAAGCCGGAATGTGGATGTGTAAAATATTCCGATTCACGATTTCAAACAGCCTTTTTCCTGGATCAATGAAGGGAGTTTGTAATGGACGGGCACACGGGACACGGCGCACGGGGCACGGGAAAGATTAAAGATCGGCTTTCAGCCTCGTGTCGTGTGAGCCTTATCTCGTAGGCTTTGTGCCTTGCACCTCATTGATTGTCTTGGTTTTTGCCGTGAGCCGTGTCCCGTGCGCCGTGCGCCGTGCGCCGTGTCCCGTTATTTATATTGCCTCATCACGCCGACCACCTTCCCCTGGATCAGGAGGTCCCCCTCGCTCACAAGGATCGGCTTCATATCCGGGTTTGCAGGCCGAAGTTCCACGGAATCTCTCTTCCTGTAATATCTCTTTACGGTGGCCTCACCGTTGATGAGGGCCACCACGGTCTCCCCGTTTTGAGCGGTGGGCTGCTTGCGGACCACGATGAAGTCGCCCTCCAGAATGCCGTCCTCCCGCATGGAATCGCCTTTGACCTGGAGCACAAAGTGATCTCCTCGGCCGATCATGGAGGGGGGCACCTCGATCACATCGGCGACCTCCAGGGCCTCAATGGGTTTTCCGGCAGCCACCCGGCCCAGGAGCGGCAACTCGAAACGCTTTGTTTCCACGGGGCTGATCACCTCAAGGGCCCGTTTCAGGTTCTTTTTCCTGGGAAGGCGGACGTATCCTTTCCGCTCCAGGGTCTTGAGATAGGTGGTGACGGTGTTGTAGGAGGTAAAGCCGAAATGGGAGCAAATTTCCTCAAAACTGGGCGCCTGGCCCCACGCATCGATGTGGCGCGAAAGATACTCCAGAAAGCTTTTTTGCTTTTCCGTCAGTTTCATGGGTCCTCCTTTTTACAACAAAACTTACAGGTTTTGGATAAAGATACTGTAAGCTATACTATAAGTCAAGAGAAAAAACAGGGGAAGGTCATGGTAAGGCCTTGAGCGAACGTATGCGCCCGTGTCTCTCATCCTGTCCAAACCCGTGCAACTCTTTCGTTGAGAAGATCTTTATACTTCAGCTTGAATTCGGGGCTGAGAAAGCTGCGCTCTATCAGGGCCGGCCAGGCCGACACGGCGCTTTCGATCTCTTGAAGCACCCTTGCAATCATGCCGTCCTGAATTCCCAGACGCTCATGACCGAAATAGTCAACCATGACGGACCGATCCAGCTTTCGTTTTTTGCCCATGAGAGGCAGCGCGATTTCTTCCGGGGCCTGACCCAGTGCAATCGTGGTGTTTACAATGTCATAGACAGGCGAAAGCTCCACTTTTTCTTGCCCTGTTATGAGGGAGAAGTTCTTCATGTGCATGTCTTCATTGCCGAGAAGAAAGTTGACAAGGGTGATCCTGAAAAGCTTGATCTTTTCGATCACCGGGAAGGTGCAAAAGGACTCGACCACGGAGGCCACCTTTTCCATGGAGGCATCGTACTTGGTCTCTCGGGAAAGACCCATGAGCTGGGCAAAATCCTCGACAGGAAGTTTCCCTCCCCTTCCTATGCGGTCAAAACGCTTGACGAAATAAGTCATGGATCCGTCTTTCGAGTACACCAGTCCGTGGAGGGGGGTCACCAATCCAGCCGTCTCCGCAAGGCGCATGGACAGGTCTTCGTTTTCAGGCAATTGATCGTATTGAGGGTGTTGGGGCTTGAGGATGAAGTGCCCTCCCATATCGACGATTTCGAAGCACTGCTTGGCGGCATTGAGTCTTGCGCTCAGCTTGGGCTGAACCCCTTGAATGGACATCTTGTGCGCCCTTAAGGCAGCCTCACGAAGCTGCTCCTCAGCCGTGTACGGGACGACAAGGCCGGACAACCTTGGCGATAGTTTTCTGAGTCCCTGCGGAGAGTATTTGCCCTCACAAGGTTGATAGATGATCGGGCAGGTGTTCATGCGATCTCCTGTACGGTCACGGCGCCCACCGTGTCGGCACCCACGGCCACGAGCTGGCTGAAAAGATCGTGCCGATCGATTTTGCAGGCGCGAAGAAGGGCATCAAGATTATAGCCCTCCGGCAGGAGCCCTTCAAAGAAGGGGGGAAATCGATTGAAGGCATAGGCTTTATCTTGGATAGGCATGGTCAGGGATACGGGCGGACCGGAGTAGTGCGGATCATAGGTAAAACGATACGCCGAATGAGGTTCAAGCTCTTCGAGCAGACCGGCCCGGATGCCCAGCAAGAATACTTCAGCTTTTCGCATTTTCCGAATCCTCGAAACGGGCCATCAAGGGACTGTCCAAATGGAGCGTGATGTTCAACGCATGAAGGAGCTTGAACAAGGTGTTCAACTGGATCGTGGGCTTCCCTTTTTCAATATCAAAGATTGCCGTTTTACCGACGCCCGCAACCTGCGCCAGCTCGATTCTGGACAGCCCGGCAACGGTGCGGTGAAATTGAATGATCCGGCCGAGAAGGGCGGTGTTATTGATTTCCATCTTTTACGGCATCCCCCCTTCTTTTTTGGTCTGTCGTCATTTTAAGCTGAGGCTACGGGAATTTATTTTATAAATTACCGCCAAAGCGGCAAAATGTCAAATAAAACATTTTAAATCATGGGGTCTTAGTGGCAAGGAGGCCCTTATTGCCGTTATAGCGGCAAAAAATAGCACGAACATGCGCTTTCGGGCACGACCGAGACGGTAACGATTGAAATGGCCGTTTAAACGGCAAAGCAGAAATATGGTTGAAGAGGGAAAAGGAGGGAGGAAGAGCACTTCTTTCCTGGGCCCTTCCTCCCTATCAACTGCGCTTAAGGATTAACCTGGTTGAGCACTTTGCCTTCTTTCAGATAGGCGATGATCTGGCGGGCCGCGGCGAGGCCGGCGTTGGTGTTGGCTTCCGCGGTCTGGGCGCCCATCTTCTTAGGGGTGAAGAAAACGCGGTCGGCGAACTTCTCCATAAAGGCGGCCGAATTCTTGGGTGCAATGTCTGACGCATACTTGATGTCGGGCCTGTCCTCCATGATTTTGAGGAGCTCTTCTTCATGGATTACTTCGGCCCGGGCCGTGTTGATCAGGGCCGCCCCTTTTTTCATCTTTGAAAGAAGAGCATAGTTGATGGATTTAATGGTCTCCGGCGTGGCCGGGATGTGGACGGAGACATAGTCGCAAGTGGAGTAAAGGTCCTCGATTTTCGTGATGCACCCCACGCAGCACTCGTCGAACACGCACTGGTCCAGGAAGGGGTCAAAAGCGCAGACATCCATGCCGAAGGCGCGGCCAAGGGAGGCAACGATAGTTCCTATGTTTCCGAGAGCGTGAACCCCGAGCCTCTTCCCTTTCAGTTCCGTCCCGGACTTGCCGCTGTACTTGGCCCTTGCGATCATAACCATCATGCCGATGGTGAGTTCCGCCACAGCATTGGCGTTCTGGCCCGGCGTATTCTCGACGATGACGTTTCGAGCCTTCGCCGAAGCGCAATCCACGTTGTCGTATCCGGCGCCCGCCCTCACCACGAGCTTGAGGTTTTTTCCGGCCTCGAGCACGTCTTTGGTCACTTTGTCGCTCCGGATGACCATGGCGGAAACGTCTGCGACGGCGGCAAGAAGATCCTTGGGGTCCGTGTATTTTTCGAGCACCACGGGTTCAAGCCCGGCCTCCTGAAACATCTTCACCATGCTGTTCCTTGCCGATTCGGCAAAGGGTTTTTCCGTTGCAATTAGCACTTTGTCGACCATGAACACCCTCCCGCTCAAGAAATTTCGCGGCATGATAAACCAAGAATTCAAAGGAATCAAGAAGAGAGAAGTTAGAAATACCGGCTCGTCTTTTCGCCCTGGCCGAGCATTGTCCGGGCAATAAGGAGGGCCTGGTTGCGGTCTTCCATTTGAAGCGCCTGTTCGAGCCCGCCTGCATCCAAGTTCATGTTGATAGCCTCTTTGGTGAGGCGAAGACCCATGGGGTTCTTGGAATTCATGGTTCTCGCAAGCTCCAGGGCCGTGTCATATAGCTCTTCCCGTTTCACGAGCCGGCTTGCCATTCCAAGCTGCATCGCCTCCCGGGCCGACATAAAATTGCCGGTGAGCATGAACTCGTAGGCCCGTCCCGCACCGATAAGGCGAGGCAGAAAGTAGCTGCAGGCCATGTCCGCCCCTCCTAAACCTATATTGATGTAAGCTGCCGAAAACCGGGCGTCGTCACTGACGACTCTCACGTCCGATGCCAGTGCAAAGCTGAATCCCAGGCCTGCGGCTGCGCCGTGAACGGTGCACACGATGGGCTGGGGTGCGCGGCGCATCCCCAGAGTCAGCCGGGCCAAGCGGGCCTGAAAGGCATAAAACCGGTCGGCGTTCATCTCCGGTGTCGTTTTGACGGCCTCCCGCATGTCCAGGCCGGCGCAAAAACCTTTATCCCCTTTTCCTTGAAGGATGATCACATGGGTAGTCAGATCAAGCATTTTTTGACGCCAGAAATGCTCCAGTTCCTCCATCATCTTTTGGTTAACGGAGTTATATACCCTGGGTCTGTTGAGTGAAAGAAGACCTATACCGGCTTCAACCCCTTCGTATTCAATGGTTTCGTATGCCATGACAAAACTCCTTCTGTGTTATACGTTTCGTTCACCGGATATTACCCATAAGGAAAACCTGTTTCAAGGATTCTTTCAAGAAGGGAAGGGGAGTTGTTATAGGACGGCAAAATTGTTAGAGTGGGCCGACACACTATGAGAGGGCCCGATGATTAAGACCTGCTTGGATTACCACCAAGAAACAAGTTATGACAGACATCGAATGGGAGGGCACTTTCTGGATTGGGCCGACCAACCTGCCCTGTTCAAGACCTACGAGGGGATCGAACGCGTGAGCCTACCCAGGGAGGTCGAGCTGCCCAAGCGGAGGTTTTCCTCCCTTGTGCTTGACAGAATGGCGGGGAGACCCGCCACCACGATTGATCTCGACACTCTTTCAAGACTTCTACTTCTCGCCAACACCTTGACAGCCAAGGCGCGTACTCAGGGAGGGGACTTTTATTTCCGGAGTGCCGCGTCTGCGGGCGCTCTTTATCCGACAGAAATCTACGCAGCGACCCGTGGCGTGACCGGCCTTGATGACGGCCTATATCATTACGGCCTTCGTGATCATAGTCTCACTCCCCTTCGGAGCGGTAATTTCGGCGCTTCGATCATGGAATCAGGAAAAATAGCAGAAGAAGAGGTCCCGGTCGTGACGTTCTTCCTCACGGCTATTTTTTACCGTAGCGCCTGGAAATATAGGGCCCGGGCCTACCGCTACCATCTCCTGGACACTGGTCACGTCGAAGAGAACCTGGCCCTGGGCATGAAGGCCCTTGGTTTTTCCTATGATGCCTCCTACCATTTCGATGACGACCGTGTGAACCACCTCTTGGGGCTCGATGGGAAGAGGGAAGCGGCCCTAGCTCTCATATCCTTGAAGGGGCAGGATGTTTTGTCCATGCAAGGGAAAAGAGAAGCCGACCAGTTGCCGGCGTCGATTTTCCAGGCAAGTCGCGTATCGGCAAAAGAGGTGGAGTACCCTGCCATCCGTGAAATGCACGAGGCGGGTAGGGACAAAAGGCCGGAAATGGGCCAAGATGCAGGGATGCTTTATGCCCTGGGTCCAGCCTCAAGGGAATGGAGAGAGATTGAGTCGTCTTCCCGGAATGAGATCGCGGATTATCCTGATTGTGTTTTCATGCGTCGATCCAAGCGCAACTTCGTGAGATCGCCTTTGCGGAAAAATCACGCTGCAGGGCTTCTCCAGGCTCTTTGCGCCTCCGACCAAGAGGAATACAAAGAGGCTTTGTGCCCCGGGGTTTTGATCGGGATGGTGGAAGGGATGGAGCAGGGCTTCTACTTGTTGGACAGGAACAGGAAGGCTTCAGGCATGGTTCGGCAAGGTTCGTACCTGGATACCATGGCCCACATCTGCCTGGATCAGGCCTGGCTGGCCAATGCAGGCGTCCATTTCCTTTTTCTTGCCAACCTGGACCTCGTGGATCGATCCTGGGGGCCGAGAGGGTACCGTTATGCCATGATGGTTGCGGGCCGCGCAGGTCAAAGGCTTTACGTAGCGTCCACGGCCATGGGACTCGGATGCTGCGGCATCGGCGCTTTTTACGATGGAGAAGCGAGGGAGTTGCTGGGTCTGAACGAGAACTCGCGGCTTCTATACCTGGTGGCCGTGGGCGTGGTCAAACGATGAAATTTTCCGATTTCAAGAGATTTCGATGGGTGGATGCCTTTCTCATGGCGGTTCTGCCGGCCTTTGCTGCGCTTGCGATCAAGGGTCTTCTTTTTACCTGCAGGGTGGTCAAAACAGAGGGTATGGACCGACACGATGAGGCGATTCGTCGTTCAGGGGGCGGCGCAGTTTATGTCACATGGCACCAGAGGATGTCTTATTTCTTTTATTTCGGCGGATCCCATCATGTTACGACCATGGTCAGTCGAAGCAGAGACGGGGAGTATGTTGCGAGGCTGGCTTCATGGCTTGGATTTAAAACGGTGAGAGGGTCTTCTTCAAGAGGCGGCGCCAGGGCCGTGAGGGAGCTGATACGAAGGATTCGGGAAGGCGAATTGGGGGGCATGTTGGCCGACGGGCCTCAGGGTCCCGCAAGAGTGGCCAAGGCGGGTACCGTGATGATTGCGAGGGATGCAAAGGTTCCCATTGTCCCAGTTCTCTGGGGTGCTGACAGATGCTGGACCTTCAATTCTTGGGACCGTTACCTCCTTCCAAAGCCTTTCGCAAAAATCATTCTTTTTGCTGCAGAACCTGTCTGGATTCCGGAAAATGTCGCAGGAGAAGATCTCGAGCCCTATCGACTGCTGCTGGAGAAAAGAATGAACGAAACAACACGGCGGTGCGACGAAGAATTCGGCTTCGAAAGACCATGGCGAAAAATCTCCAAACAAGGGATGCCGGAAACAGGCCCCCTTAAGTAGAACATGTTTTTCCGTAACAATTTAGCTGTTTGAAAAATCGCAAGCATCAGGCATGGGGGCCGCCGGCTTCAGTCTTTCAAACGAAAGGTTAAAGGAACCTTTACCCACATGGCCACCTCCCCCTCTCCTTCTCTTGCAGGCTCAAACAACCAACCCTTTACCGCCCTAATAGCAGCACGGTCCAATATGGCGTACCCGCTCGATTTGATAAGGCGAATCTCTTGGACCCTGCCTTCGGCATCGACGAAAACATCCAGCATCACTGTTCCTTCATACCCCCTGCGGCGGGCTGCCGGGGGATACTCCGGAGGAGGGTTTTTCAGGTAGAGAGGAACAGCGTGTTTTGACGGACCCGGCGGCGGCTGGGCCGCTGACCTTGGCAGGGGCGATAAGTTCTTCGATGTGCCCCAGGTCATCGGTTTCTCTACCTTAGCTTGGATTGGAGGGAGTGTATCCACTGCGGTTACCGTCTCAGCCGTTTCATCAACCATGTGTTTTGCTTTAAAAACTTCGGCCGCTTCACGAATTTCAGGAACAACCTTTTGCTCCTGCGCTTTTTGAGGCCATTTTTTCTTAGGAAGTATCTCTTTGTTTTGCGGGACCGTATCGTTTTTGAGCTCTTTTAATTTTTCCACAGGAGACTCGGGTGCTTTTGGAGGCTCTTCTCGAGGAGCTTCAACAGGAGGAGGAAGGGCTTCCTGAATTTTTGGTGTTCCGTAGGTAAGAGCAATCCGGATAGGGGCGGGCGGGGAAGAGACCTTTTTGTTTTTCCATTCCACCTTTGCCGTCAGCAATAGCGCATGGAAACCAAGAGCAAGAACCCCTGCAAGAACAAGCCGTTTCACCGCCTTCCATCCGCCTCCGCCTGGAGAGAAACACGGCTCAAGCCGGCTTTCCTAATCTCGTCGAGCACATGGAAAAGCTTCTGATAACCGAGATCCTTGTCTGCAAAGATCATCACGCCCGCTTCTTCGCTCTCCCCGGATCGTCTTGACAAAAGGGAGGAGAGCTCTTCAAGGGCAACCTCTTCCCGGTCTAAAAAGAGGTTGCCGTCCGATCGGACAGTGATGGAAAGGACAAGATCCTTTTCAACAGAAGCAGAAACCGACTTCGGCAGCATAACCGGCAGGCCCCGATGAACAGCCATGGAAAGCATGCCGTATATGAAGAAAACCAGGAGCAGAAAAACCATGTCAATCAGAGGAAGCATCTCAATTCTGGCTTTCCTGGCCCTCGGAAAATTGACTTTCATTCTCAATCCTCCCCGCCTTCGCTGGGTTTTTGTTTGAGCTTGTCATAGACGATTTCCAGGCTGGTGGCATACTTTTCAACTGCCAGGGCGGCTCGCTCGGCCCTTCCGTTAAAATGGTTGTATGCGAACACGGAAGGAATGGCGATGGCAAGCCCCGCAGCCGTTGTAATGAGAGCCTGGGCAATCCCTGCCGTCACGGCCTGTGGGTTTTGTATGCCGCCGGCGCCGAGAAGCTCAAATGAGGCAATGATGCCCGTGACGGTTCCGAATATGCCCAGAAGGGGAGCAATGGTAATCATGGTGTCCAGAATGACTAGGTAACGACGCATTCTTTGGATTTCATCGGCGGCGGCGGTTTCCATGGCTTTTCCCATGGAAAATTCTCTGTGAAGAATGCCGCTCACCAGGATGCGAACCACATAGTCCTTAGATCCTTGTACCTTTTTTCTCACCTCTTCCCAGTTGCCGAGGCGACAAAGTTCAAGAACATTGTCCACCAGGGCCTGATCCCTGTGCAGATCTTCCCGAATCCAGAAAAGAATCCTCTCGATGATGACGGTAAGGGCAAGGATCGAGCAGGCCAGAAGGGGGTACATCACAGGCCCGCCCTTGATGAACAGATCGATCATAAAAACTCCTTCAACTCAACAATTCGTTGTTCGGGCCTAGCCTCTCAGGCTCACCCTCGGTTTGCCGGTAGCCGGGTTGATGTCCACAAAGACAGGGCAATCATAGATCTTTTCAATGCTCTCAGGTGTAAGAACCACCTCGGGTGGGCCTTGAAAAGCAATGATTCCGTCTTTCATCATAACAATACGACCACAATACTGAGCAATGAGGTCAATGTCGTGCGATACAAGGACTACAGCCAACTTTCTGTCGGTGCTAAGGGAGGAAATAAGCCGGAACACCTCTCTCTTATGTTTCAAATCCAGAAAAGACGTCGGCTCATCCAGCAGCACCACCCCGGGCTCTTGGGCAAGCGCCCTGGCCAGAAGAACCCTCTGCTTTTCACCACCGGATATTTCATGAATCGAGCGATTGGAAAGATGAAGGGCATGAGTCGCCTTGAGAGCGTTCAGGGCTATGTCCTTGTCCCTTTCTCCTTCAAACTGGAGCCTTCTTAGATGGGGAAACCGGCCCATGAGAACAACCTCAAGCACGGAGAAAGCAAAACGGAAGTAATTCTCCTGGGCCACCATGGCGATTTCTTTTGCCACCTCGGCCCTAGCCAAGGAACCAATGGGCCGGCTTTTGAGAAGGATGTCTCCTTCCTGAGGTTTTAAAACCCCGTCCATGACTTTTAAGAGTGTACTTTTGCCGGAACCGTTGGGACCTATTACACCGACTATTTCCCCCTCAAAGGTCCGGAGATGAATGTCTTTTAAAACCCATTCCCCTTTATATTTGAAACTGACCATCCTAAGGTTCAAGACCGGCTCCATTGGCTCCCTCGTGACTTGAGCAGGTAAATAAAAAACGGAGCGCCCATGAACGCAGTAATGACGCCCACCGGCAGTTCGCTGGGTGAAATAATCGTTCTGGCAAGGGTGTCGGCGGCAATCATGAAAACGGCTCCTCCAAGGGAGGCTGTAGGGAGAAGGAGGCGGTGGTCGGCGCCGAAAGTCATCCGTGCAATATGAGGAATAATGAGCCCCACAAAGCCGATAAGTCCGGAAAAGGATACGGTTAGACCGATCATGAGAGATACGATGAGCAGGCACACCCTTTTCGCCCTTTCCACGTCAACGCCGAGTAGGAAAGCGGTATCCTCGCCCGCAGTGAGCAGATTTAAATCCTTTGCATAGGCGAAAAGGAGCGCAAAGGCGAAAAAAAGAACAGGCGCCAAAAGAATCAGCGGACCGAAACGGCTCTGAGAAAGATCGCCATAGAGCCAGTAGAGCATGGCATGGAGCCGGCTGTCTGCTGCAAATGAGATAAAGAACATGATAAGAGCCGTAAAAAAAGCATTTATGATCACACCGGTCAGCAGAATGGAGGAGGATTCAATGCCCGAGCGCTTTGCGCCGATGGTCAGAATAAGGTAGACGGTGAAAAGGGCCCCTGCAAAAGCCATGGAAGGGATTCCCAAGGAGAAGGTGAAGCCGAGAAAAATGCCTAGAATCGCGCCGAAGGCTGCACCGCTCGAAACACCCAGGATGAAAGGGTCGGCTAGAGGGTTGCGCAGAAGGGCCTGAAAAACCACACCTCCCATGGAGAGGGAAAACCCCGCCAACCCTGCGAGAAGGATACGAGGCAAACGGATTTTGAAAACAATGAGGCGGACCGGATCATCTGCGGGAAGTGTCCCTGTCACAAGAGCCGCCATTTTTGATAAGGAGACCTCCGCCGTCCCGATCATCAACGCCGAGGAAGCAACACCGGATAGGCATAGGCAGAAAATCGCGGAGACCCATATGACCCTGGAAAGTGTTAAAGGTTCTTTTCGTGTCATCTCAGCCATGCTCTCCACTTCCTGCACCGTACCCTTACTTCCAATTTATCCCGGGGTGAATCAACCTTGCCATCTTCTCCAGCCCTTCCACGACTCTCGGCGAAGGACGATCTATCAAGTCCGACTCGATCAGGTGTACCCGGCCCGCCTTCACAGCGGGAATCGAACTCCACTTGAGCCATTCCTCCCTTGCTTTTTCAAACCCGCCGCCTCTATCCATGGAAGAGATGAGAATAATATCCGGTTGCCTGTGAATGATCTCTTCCATGCTGATTCTAGGATACGTAATGGGTTCCCGGGATGTCATGTTTCTGCCGCCTGCAAGGCTGATCAGGTCATGATGGATGGTCCGGCTGTTAACGGTCATGATCGGTTGCAGGTTGATCTGCAGAAAGACCAAGGGCTTTGTTCGGGAAGCCGTCATCTCAACCACCTTATCGACCCGCGCAGACAATTGTGCGGCTAGGGCTTTTGCTTTTGCCTCCACGCCGCAAAGTTCTCCCAAAAGAGCAATGGTCACGATGGCATCACGCACATTCCTAGGATTGACCAAGTAAACGGAGATCCCCGCCTTTTCAATGAGCTCCACAATCCTTCGTTCGTTTCCGTCCACCGTTCCGATGACAAGCTCCGGCGCCAGGCTGACGATTTGCTCTATATTCAAGTTTATATAGCTTCCCACTTTCGGCTTGGCCGCCGCCTCAGGAGGATAGTTACAGTGGGCCGTAACTCCCACCACACGGTTCCCGAGACCCAAACGATAAAGGATTTCCGTCAGGCTGGGCGCAAGAGGGATAATGCGCCCGGGAGGTTCACGGATCTCGACCTTTCGATCAAGCGCATCCTTGTAGGAAGCGCAGAGAGCCGTGCCTGCTCCTAAGTTCACCAAAATTATTACGGCAACAAGCAGAAAAATCCCCGCAAAAGATTTTCTCTTCCGGATATCATTTTGATCAAAGGGAAAAACCCTTGAATCTTCAGGCTTCAAGCGATTTCTTCTTTCACTCGACATGGATATGATTTGAATACGGCGGTGGCCCTCGCCATCATTAATTCCATCAAAATACAAACTCCACTCCGGCCACCCAGTTTCTCTCCGGTGAAGGATAAAAAACGCCGAATGTTCCGCTACCCCCGGCCACTCCGTATTGCGAATACTTCTTGTCGGTCAAGTTGTTCACACCTGCAAAGGCCTTGAGCTGTTTCCAACTGTAGGAGAGCCTGGCGTCGATCGTATAATAATCATCAAGCTTCTCCAATTGATTGGCTTGATCGCTGATTAGAAAGCTTGATCCTACATAATTGTAATCTGCAGAAAACACCAGACCCGGTATCATATCATGAATTCTGAAACCCAGATTCCCTTTGTGCCTCGGCACGGCCGGGACATTGTTTCCTTTAAAAGGCTCTTCTTCAAAGGTGGCCTTCTCATAGGTGTAGTTGCCGTATAGAGTAAGATGTTTCATCAAGTCGGCACTGAAACCGAACTCGATGCCCTGATGAAGCGTTCCCGGGTGGTTTTCATTCGTTCCAAAGAAAGGCTTCGGAGTAGGATTATAGAATATTTCGTTCTTTATTTCCGCTCTGTAGAGAGATAGATTTGCTTCGAGTCCGGTAGTAAAGAAATGCCTGATGCCTGTTTCGTAGTGACGACCGGTCTGAGGTTTGAGGTCCTGATTGGTCGCTTGCGCGAAAGTGGCTTGATCGGTTTCTATCAGCTCGTCGGTAAAAGGGAAGCGAAAGCTCCGATTCGCCCTTACAAACAACGATGATTTTTCACTGTAGAGGTATGTAAGTCCCGCTATATAGGCAGGCTCTCTCTCTTTAATATCGGCATTCACTGTGTCGCTCCCGGTCACCGGATCCTTCTGGTTCAGCAGATAATCCGCGGCTTCGTAACGCCCGCCCAGAGACAGAATTAGATTTCGTAGAATGGAAAATTCATTGTTGACATAAAGGCCGTAGGAGTTTTTTTCAACATTGGAAAGGCCTGTCAAGGATGCGGGGGATCCAAAACGCGATTTTGCATCCTGCTCCACCCAATACAAATCAAGCCCGACGATCAATGTATTTTTATGACCGGAAATCGCACCATTCCAAACATATCGCGGCGTGATGGACCATGTCTCAATCAGAACATCCTGGAGAAACGCCGAGCCGTAATAAATGTATTCAAAGTCCGTCTGCCGTTTCCTATATGAGATATCCAAAACCAAGTCGCCGTGCTCCCCGAGGGCCAGATCAACCCCTCCTTTCAAGTACCCGTCGCCTGTACTCCCCTCATCCAAGGGCGTCGCCGCGCTCCGCCGTTTCGTGTTCAACTCATAGATACTGAGAGAGCCGGGAAGTCCAAAGTCATCGGAATGGTATGAGCCGGACAGATTGAAACTCAAAGAATCGGTCGCATCAAAGAGGAGCTTGCCTCCGACGTCCTTTGCACGGTATTCGGAATTCTCGCGATAACCGTCCGTGGACTCGTAAACCCCGTAAAGAGAACCCCTGAATTTGCCTTGGCCCCCTCTGACGGAAAATTGGTTTGCATTGAGGCCGTAACTTCCAAACCTGGTCCCCGCAGAAAAGGAAAACTCTTGGGAAGGAATTTTGGTAATTATGTTGATAACCCCCCCCACCGCATTATCCCCGTAAAGAACGCTCCCTGTGCCTCGAAGTATCTCGATCCGCTCGATATTCTCTATGGGGATTTGCGTCCAGTCCACGCCGGAAAGATCGATCTGGTTGACCCGCCTTCCGTCTACCAAAACAAGCACGTTGGAAGGGGATGACTCCCCAAAGCCGCGCAAGTCGACTTCAACCTGTTTTCTGTTTCCGGTCCAATCTCTGACAACGATCCCCTCTTCCTTTCTGAGAAGATCAGGAACGCTTTTCGCATTCGAATTTCTGATATCCTCCTCATCGATGACCGTTATGTTTGCAGGAATGCGCTTGATTTCTTCCTCAAACCGCGTTCCCGTCACAACGACTTCCTTCATTAAGACTTGGGCCCGCGATTCTGTCTGAACCTCCTCAGCAAATAGTCCGGAAGCCGAAAGTATCGCAAAAACAACAACACAAGCGCCGAGCCGTTTTTTCATAAGAGATCTCCTTTCTAAAATTGATTACCCGGAGCCTCACCACAGAGCATAATTCAGTTTTTGAGGCTCTTGCCGTGAGCACTGCAGGTTTTCCTCATCCAACGCCTGTATTCTCTTATGAAGCGAGGGTCGAGAAAAACCAGTGCTTCTCCCAAGTACAAGAGCTCTTCTTTGATACGCCAGTACAAGTGCATAGCCATCCTCCCATGTAATTTTAAATAAAAAAATCCCCGGACCGATTTTCATGCTATCGATCCGGGGATGTCCCTTTTTTATCCTCAAGATCCCGGCAGGGCCTCAGTCCGCGAAGGCTGCTGCGCCGGTTCAGGCAGGTCTTCTGACTTTCTCGCCCTTTCGGCGACCTTCCCATTCCATTATGAGAACAGTGGTGCGCAACGGCCGAAAGAGTTCCCTTTTCACGAAGAAGAGGGCGAGATTACAGCGGCGGGTCCGTCCCCGTCTTTCACGGGGTTCCCTATTTAGCCCAAAAGGGCGCCTAAACCTATTCTTATGTGCGTTTATAAAAATGAAGGAAAGAAGTCAAGCATTATATTTTAACAAATCCGTGCAGCATTTCTAGCCCAATTCAAAACCTTGCGCCTTAAATTCAGGACGAAGCTTTCCAATGATGATTTTTCGTGCAACCAAAGCCATGAGGACCACCCAAACGATTACCGGAATAAAGCTGTGAAACATAGCCCAAAGTGCTCCGCTTCCCACAAAGGTGGGAACAAGCATGACGATTGCAATTCCTATCTTCCTGGCAAGGTCCATCGTTTACCTCCGATTTTTTCTTCATAATTTTAGATAAATAGCATAGAATTTCATACGGTTCAAGAGGGATATCAGAATTTTGACATGAAGCCCCGGACAACCTGTTGACATTTCACCTTTAGTTCAGGTATCTGCGCAAGCATGAAAAAGACCTCCTTGCCATTCAGGGAAACTTTAAAGCATTTTCTCCCCCTTAAGGAATACTTCGTCAAGTATCGCCGGGGCTTGGTGATCGGTCTTTTGAGCCTTCTGGCCGTAGACTGTCTTCAACTTTTCATCCCTCTCATCATTAGAAAAGCGATCAACGAACTCACGGCCGGCAGTGCTACGTCGAATGATTTGTTGCAACTCGGGGCGATTATCATGGGCATCGCCATGACCATGGCCGTCTTTCGCTATGTGTGGCGGTATCTTCTTTTCGGCATTTCAAGAAGCATTGAAGAAGGAATACGCAACAGGCTCTACGGCCATCTTCAAACCCTTTCCCTTTCTTTCTATCACAAGACAAAAACAGGCGACTTGATGGCCAGAGCCGTCAATGATATCAACGCGATTCGCATGGCCACCGGGATGGGCCTGGTGGCGCTTACGGACGGGCTTGTCCTGGGTTTGGCCGCCATAGGCTTCATGGTCTACATCAACTGGCCTCTTACCTTGATCTCCATCCTTCCCGCGCCCATTTTAATCTATTTCACAAGAATTCTCACCCGGCGCATGTCATCAGGCTATGAAAAAGTGCAAGCCGCCTTCTCGGATCTCACCGAAAGCGCCAGGGAGGCCTTCGCAGGGATCCGAATCGTGAAGGCCTACACAAAAGAGGCATGGACCTACAATAAAATGAGGAGAAATGGAGAGCGGTACATTTCAGAGAACATGAATCTTGCGAAAAGCATCGCCCTATTCTCACCCATGATGACCATTTTCACCGGCATTGGGCTTGCAATCGTCATCTTTCTCGGAGGCAGACTCACCATTATCGGGCAGATTACAACAGGAGATTTCGTCGCATTTATCAGCTACCTTGGCCTTCTCACATGGCCGATGATGGCGATTGGATGGGTGACCAACCTTGTGCAGCGAGGTGCAGCATCCATGAGAAGGCTGAACCGTATTTTGGATGAGGTTCCGGAGATTCAAGATACGGGCCTTAAGTGTGATGGGCACAAAATCAAAGGAAAAATCGAAATCAAAGGAGTCGGCATGGCTTACCCGGGTGAGGCAAGACAAGCCGTTAAAGACCTTCACCTGAATATTGAGGCGGGTAAAATGGTAGCCTTTGTCGGTAGCGTAGGCTCAGGCAAAACCACGTTGCTCCATATGTTGCCCCGTATCTATGATTGCCCTGAGGGGGCGATCCTAATCGATAATAAAAACATTCGGGATATCCCCTTAAAAACCCTGAGGAGGAACGTGGGGTTTGTAACCCAGGAGGTGTTCATTTTTTCCGATACAATCAGAAACAATGTCCTCCTTGGTAGGACTAACGTGACCGAAGAAACCGTTATTGAGGCTCTAAAAACGGCCCAGTTTTGGGAAGAAGTGTCGTCCCTCGACGAGGGAATGGATGCCTTGGTTGGAGAACGGGGCATCAGCCTTTCCGGCGGACAGCGGCAGAGGCTGAGCATTGCCCGCGCCCTTCTCACGAATCCTCCCATCCTTATCCTGGACGATGCTTTGTCCATGGTGGATACGCGAACAGAGGAAAATATCCTTAATGCCCTACTAACCCTCAGAAAGGGAAAAACGACAATGATTGTTTCTCACAGGGTATCCACCATCAGAAGAGCTGATTTGATCGTTGTTTTCCAAGAAGGAAAGATTGTTGAAACAGGAAACCACGATACACTTCTGGCCCGTGGGATGGAATATGCACGGCTGTATCAGCGGCAGTTGCTGGCGCAGGAGTTGGAGACACAGTGACTTCGAAGCCCATAACATTGAGGCTTTTTAAAATGTACTCCAATGTGTGATGCTTATGGCTTTTTCACAACATGTTATGTTTTTAAAACTTTCAGAACCATCAAGCATGGAGATCTCTCTTAAAACTGAAGATGATCGGTGAATACGGATATATGGAGGAAGGAAAGCTGGGCAAGCCTTACGATTTAAGGCTGCTTCTCAGACTTATCCACTATGCCTTCCCCTACAAGAAAACCATCCTTTTGGCCCTTCTTTTGACCATGTTGATCACGCTTTTTGACCTGGCGCTTCCCTATCTTTCAAAAATCGCCATTGACCGTTACATTTTTGCATCCTCATATGCGCTCAGACTTTCCGCCCCTGAGAAAGAAGATATCGCCGAATCCTTGAGCAACAGGCTGATTGAGAGCCGGGACGGCTCCCTCGGTTTTATCCGTCAGGAAGACATGAAAAAACTTGACCCGGCACTGATTCACGCATGGAAAAGCAAGGGCATTCTTTCGGAAGAGCCCTTTTACAGGATGGCACCGGGCGCGGAGTTAGACCTGCCCGATGGAGCGCTTCAAAGGGCTGTCATGTTAAAAGATTACTCTACGGCCGTTCCCGCAGAAACCTTGAAAAAGCTTGAACCGAACGTCTTATTGAAGGTCAGAGCAAAGGACTTGACCGGTCTTGGTTTTGTGGCCCTTGTGCTGATCATTTTTCTTATTTTTTCATTCTGGCTGGGTTATGGGGAATATTATCTGATGGAGGGTATCGGCCAGAGAATCATGCAGGATATCCGCCTCCAACTTTTCGAGCGAATCCAATCCCAGGCCGTACGGTTTTTTGATGGCCATCCCATCGGCCGACTGGTGACCCGTATGACGAACGACGTAGAGAATCTTAACGAGATGTTCAAGTCGGTCATGGTCACGGTCTTCAAAGATATATTTATCCTGGGAGGCATTCTCACGGTGTTGCTCTACCTGAACTGGAGGCTTGCACTGGTCTGCTTCGCCCTTCTTCCATTTATTTTTGCGTTGACCTTGCTCTTCAGTTCCCTTGCCAGGGACGCGTTTCGCGAGCTGCGAGCCAAGGTGGCAAAGATCAATGCCTTTCTACAAGAAAGAATCACGGGCATGCGGATCATCCAGCTTTTTGCCACAGAAGAGTTCCAGGCAGCAAATTTCGGCCAAATCAACCATGAAAACTACATGGCGGGGATGAAGCAAATCCGTATCTTTGCCGTTTTTATGCCCGTCATGGATCTTTTCTCAGCCTTTGCCGTGGCCCTTCTGATCTGGTACGGCGGCGGCAAGGTCATCAGCGAGCAACTTTCTCTTGGATCCCTGGTGGCCTTTATCAGTTACATCCAGATGTTCTTCAGACCCATCCGGGACATTGCAGAGAAGTATAATATCATGCAATCGGCCATGGCTTCCACAGAGCGAATTGTCGAATTCATGGACCACAAAGAGGAAATACCGGAACCGGCTGAGTCGAAGAGCCCTGCGGAGGTCCGTGGCGAAATCCGGTTTGAAAACGTTTGTTTTGAATATGAGAAAAACCATCCCGTCTTGCGTGATGTTTCCTTTGCCGTGAACCCGGGTGAAATGGTCGCCATTGTCGGCGCCACAGGAGCCGGCAAGAGCACTGTGGTCAACCTCATTGAAAGGTTTTACGATCCCCTTAAAGGAAGGGTTCTGCTTGATGGGATCGACCTGCGTCGGTGGCGGAAGCAGGATCTTCGGTCGCGCATCGGGCTTGTCATGCAGGATGTTTTCATCTTCTCAGGAACCCTCAAAAACAATATTTTACTGGGGGAAGACGGAAAGGTTCCAGAGGCTCTCGAGAGTTCCATCAGGGAAGCGAATGCCCACACCTTCATTGATAAGTTCCCAAAAGGAATCTACCAGGAACTTGAAGAGGAGGGATCGAATCTCTCAGCCGGCGAGCGGCAACTGCTTTCCTTTGCACGAGCCCTGGCCTATCATCCCAAGGTGCTCATTCTGGACGAAGCCACGTCCAGCGTAGATCCGGAAACAGAGCACATAATCCAGAAAGCGATCCTTACCATGGCTAAAAAAAGGACGACCCTCGTGGTGGCTCACAGGCTTTCCACCATACGAAGCGCGGACCGAATCCTCGTCATGCATCACGGCAGGATCTGCGAGCAGGGAACACACGAAGAGCTCATGGCCCTTGGAGGCATTTACTACAAACTGAACCGCTTCAAAGAAATGTAATGGCGGCGAGAGGGATATTCATGAGGACATCATTCAGACTTTTTAACCGAGAGAACATTTTTGCCGCTGCCTTTATTGCCATCCTCCTCAGCTTGCTTTGGCTCCTCTTCAGCATCCTCAGACCCTTCTGGCCGGATTTCATGTGGGCGCTTATCTTAGCCCTGACCTGCTATCCTGTTTTTATCCGATTGAAGTCCCTTTTCCGAGGCAAAGGGGGGCTTGCAGCTCTTTTACTGACGATTTTCATTTTCATTGCCCTCGCTCTCCCGGGCTCCTTTATCCTGATGAATCTGAGTCAGGAAGCAAAGGATGCCTACAAAGCTCTATCCAAGGTTTCCTTATCGGAGAAAGGGCTGCTGCTTGCCCGGAAGCTCCGGAGCTCAAGCCTGCAGCCTTTTCTTGAACGATGGGGGATCGAGCCCGAACAGACGGAAGCCCTTTTCTTAAACGGGATTTCATCGGGGCTTAAAAACGTTCCAAAGATGATTGGAGAAAAGGTTTCGGCAATTTTCAAAAACCTGGCACTCTTCGGGCTGCACTTGATTTTTGTCATGGTCGCTCTCTTTTTCTTTTTCAGGGATGGATCAAGGTATGCCCATTTTTTGGTCGGCTTTTTGCCTCTGGAGCGTCTCTACCAGGAAAGAGCCGTGGCCGCTTTCTCTAAAACCCTTACTGCGGTGGTGCGAAGCATGTTCATAACGGCCTTTGTTCAGGGGGTACTCGCGGGGGTAGGTTTTGCGGTTGTCGGGCTTCCGGTCCCAATCCTTCTTGGACTTCTTACGTCAATCACTTCTTTTATCCCCTTTTTTGGGGCGGCTTCCGTTTGGGTGCCTGCTTCTATCTATCTCATCATTCAGGAAGAACTTCTGAGAGGTATCGGGCTTGGGGTTTACGGCTTTTTAGTGGTGAGCACAGTGGATAATTTGGTGAAGCCTCTGATTATTGGAGAGACCATCAAGGTGCCTCTTTTTATCCTTTTTTTTACAATCCTCGGGGGTCTTAAGGTTTACGGGGTCATTGGGATTTTTCTCGGCCCGATTATTCTCTCGCTGGGGATGGCTTTCCTTACCATCTACCGGGAAACCTACCTTTTCGTTTCTCCTGAAAAGACGGAACGCGATCCGGCTCCGTTCGAATCTTAGAGCCAGGTGCATTCAGGCTGCCCGAGGCCTGCCTTGTGAAGGGGCCTCAACCTCGACATCCATGCTCTTCTTGTCGAACCATCCTTGGAAAAGGATGAGTTCCGGATGCTCGTCCA
>JAFGDM010000104.1 GCA_016932115.1 Deltaproteobacteria bacterium
GCCGCCTGGGTACTTACCGTCACTTTTGCCTTGGTACCTCCGAGAGCACTAATGGACATGCTCAAAGCCTTCTCGGGCAGGTTGTTTTTTTCGCTTAGGTGGGCGAGCACGACTGCAGCCAGATCTTGGTGCGAAAGGGCTGCAAGCAAAGCTTTTGCTTGGCCGTTGGAAAGATGCCCGTCAGGCCCCCGAATTCTGCGTTTGATCTCCAACGGATAGGGCCCTTCTTCCAACATTCGCTCATCGTGATTGAATTCCACGATGAGGGCGTTACATCCTTTCAACCGAGTCTCCACAACAGGGGTGCTCCTACCCAGATCAGTGATGAGACCCAGACGAACCCCTTCGCAGCTCATTAATATGCCCATGGGGTCCGCCGCATCATGACACTTGGTAAAGGTTTCAACCAAAAGATCCTTGACCGTCAGAGACTGGCCCGTCCGGATAATCACAGGCCGAGCAATGTCGCCGAGAACCGCCGATCCTTTTCGCAGGGTGGCGCTGTTGACATACACGGGGACCTGCAAACGCTTTGCCAAAATTCCGGCCCCACGGATGTGGTCCATATGCTCGTGGGTTATGACAATCCCGTCCAGACGCTCCGGGTCCGCACCCACCGCCTTGAGCCGTTTCATGCACTCCGAGCAACTTAATCCCGCGTCGATCAGAAGCCCTGTTTGATTCGTCTCCACCCAGCACGCATTTCCTCGGCTGCCGGAAGCAAGAACCGAAAAGCGAATCATTCACACACCCATCATATCAGTAGGCGATAGACATTAAGCAGCCAAAACCACCCGCCGCACACTACGTGCCGCCTATTTCTTCAGATTCCACTATGCCCGAAACCGCCCTCGCCTCTCGGCGTGGAGCCGAGGTCCTCAACCTCCACCACCTCCGCTCTTGAAACAGCGGCAATTACCATCTGGGCAATCCGGTCCCCTCTGTTGATCACAAAGGGCGCTCGACCCCAGTTCACCATCACCAAACCGATTTCGCCCCTGTAATCCCAATCAATGGTGCCCGGCGCATTGACCATGCCGATCCCGTGCCTGAGCGCAAGACCGCTCCTTGGCCTGATCTGGCATTCGTAGCCCGGAGGTATGGATACGGCAATACCTGTCGGCACCAGCCGGATATCACCGGGTTCCAGTGTCAGCGGCTCTTTCACTGCTGCACGCAGATCAAGACCCGCCGCCCCTTCTGTCTCATATGTTGGGAGGCTGATGTCATGGTTGCCGTCCAGGCGCTTGACTCTGAGCTCCAGAGGATTTGTCTGTCCGGAATTCGTCATGGGTAAAACCGGAGAACCTGCATCTGCATCAATCAAAGGCGACATTGTCCAAATCCAGTTGCTTTTCTTCCAGGGGACCGAGCGCCATCAAGGAAACGTTCTGACCCTGAAACGTCTCCTTCGCAACGGCAACCACTTCATCGATCGTTACCTTTTCGATCCTACCTACGAGTTCGTCGTAACTCACGAAGCGATTGAAAACCCCTTCGTTCTTTGCCAGCCGCATCATCTGCGTGTCTGTGTTTTCGGAGGAGAGCAAAATACCCCCGACGAGATGTTCCTTCGTCGCTCTCAGATCCGCCCTGGATATTTTGCCGCGCTGAATCTTTTCGATTTCCCTGTGAATGATTTTCAAAGCCCGGTTTACATTTCTTTCATCCGTACCCAGGTAAATGCCCATAACGCCGGCATCCAGAAAGGATGAAAGAAAGGAGTAAACGTTGTAGGCCAGGCCTCGTTTTTCCCTTATTTCCTGGAAAAGCCGGGAACTCATGTTGCTGCCTAAAATGGTATTGAACACAGCTCCCGCAAACCGCAGTTCGCTGTAAAGGTGCGGCGCCGTGCCGCCAAGGCAGAGATGGACCTGCTCCAACTCCTTATACCTACAGGAGACGGCACCATTGCTGCAGGGCGGCATGCGACAGGGGACTTCCTTTTCTTTAGGCAGGGATTCAAAAAGGGGTCTGAAGTGTTCTACCAGAGTAGCATGGTCCACATTGCCTGCCGCCGCAATAATGATTCGCCCGGGCGTATAAAATCGCCTGATATGCGAGAGGATTTTATCCTTGTTGATGGCTGAGACAGTCTGAGGCGTACCCATCACGGGCATGCCCAGCGGATGGCCCATCCAGAAAAGTTTTGAGAAAAGAACGTGGATATGCTCATCGGGAGTGTCTTCGAGCATGCTGATCTCCTGCAAGATAACCTGGCGCTCTCGGTTCACGTCCTGTAAATCGAACAGGGAATGAAGGAAAATATCGGAAAGAATATCGGCCAAAGCTTGAAGATGCTTATCCAGCACTCTGGAATGGAAACACGTGTATTCCGTACCGGTAAAAGCGTTTGAAAGGCCTCCGATGGAATCCAGTTCCTTGGCGATCCTCAGACTGTTTCGGATTGCCGTGCCCTTGAAGATCATGTGCTCAATAAAATGAGAAACGCCGTTTTCGGCCTCCCCCTCATCCCTGGAGCCCACATTTACCCATATGCCGAGAGAGATGGACCTGAAATGGTCCAGCCTCTCAGAGACAATTCTAAGTCCGTTTTCCAGAACGGTTTTATTGACCATTACTCAGGCTTTCACCCAGGGCGGCCTTGCGCGAAAGAGCTATCCGGCCGCTCTTGTCGATCTCCAGAACCTTGACAAGAACTTCATCGCCCTCCCGAAGCACGTCGGTCACTTTATTCACCCTTTCCCGGTCCAGTTGGGAGATATGAATCAGCCCGTCCGTACCTGGAAAAATCTCTACAAAAGCACCAAAATCCATAATTTTTCGCACTTTGCCCATGTAGAGCTTCCCAACCTCCGCCTCCTGGATGATCTTGCTGATCATCTCTGCAGCCGCCTTTGCCGTTTGGCCGTCAGGAGAGGCGATCACAACCTTACCCTCGTCGTCTACGTCGATCCGGGAACCCGTAACACTGCTGATCTCTCTAATTACTTTTCCTCCCGGGCCGATAAGAACCCTAACCTTTTCAGGTTTGATCTGTACCGTAGTGATCACGGGAGCATACGGTGATATTTTTGCTCTCGGTCGAGAAATCGCTTCTTTCATCTTGTCAAGGATAAGCAATCTCGCGCTTCTCGCTTGTTCAAGGGCTTTTTGCATCACTTCCCTCGTCACGCCTGCGACCTTGATATCCATCTGAAGCCCTGTCACACCATCTTTGGTGCCGGTCACCTTGAAATCCATGTCGCCGTAATGATCCTCATCTCCTATGATATCTGTGAGGACTACTGTTTTTTCTCCTTCCGAGATCAAACCCATCGCAACGCCGGCCACAGGTTCTTTAATGGGCACGCCGGCATCCATCAGGGAAAGCGACCCCCCGCAGACGCTCGCCATGGATGAAGAACCGTTGGATTCCAGAATTTCAGAAACAACGCGAATCGTGTACTGAAACTCCTCTTTGGTCGGGATCACAGGCAAAAGAGATCGATGAGCCAAAGCCCCGTGGCCTATCTCACGCCTTCCCGGGCCGCCAAGCCTCTTCGCTTCACCTACTGAGTAAGGTGGAAAATTATAATGCAAAATGAAATGCCTAAAACTGTTACCATAAATGGTTTCCACTCTCTGCTCATCCGTCTCCGTACCCAGAGTCGTCAGGACGAGAGCTTGGGTTTCTCCGCGGGTGAAAAGAGCCGAGCCATGAACACGGGGGAAAACACCCACCATGCATTCAATGGGTCTCACCTCGGTGAAGGACCGGCCGTCGATCCTTTTTCCCTCATCGAGGATCCTACGCCGGACAATGTTTTTTTCAAGGTCCTCTAGGATGTCTTTGATCTTCGTCTCTTTGTCGGGATACTCTTCTGAGAGCGACTTGAGCGTATCACGAATCACGCCTGCTCTTAATTCCTGTCGCTTCATTTTCTCCGCAGTGGCGATTACCTCTCGAAGCAGAGGGGCGGCGATTTCTACCACTCTTTTTCCCAAGCCTTCATCTATCGCAACCACGGGCATGTCCGCTTTCGTCTTTCCCGCCTCCCGCTTGAGTTCTTCCTGCATGTCGAGCAACGGCTGAAGCGCCTCGTGGCCGTGGAAGACGGCATCAATCATATCCGCCTCGGAGACAAACCGACCACCGCCCTCAACCATGACCACGGCCGAGCGACTGCCCGCCACAATAAGATTGATATCGCTTTGCTCTTGCTGGCTTATGGTCGGATTGGCGACAAGCTTGCCGTCCACTCTTCCCACTCGCACCGCCGCAATGGGCCCCTTAAAAGGAATATGGGAGAGTTCGAGCGCCGCAGAAGCGCCCACAACGGCAAGCACGTCCGCATCATTCTCCTTGTCTGTGGAAAGCACCGTGGCAATCACCTGTGTTTCATTGTTCCACCCTTTTTGGAAAAGGGGGCGCAACGGCCTGTCGATCAATCTCGATACCAGCGTCTCCTTCTCAGTCGGCCTTCCCATATCCCTACGGAAGTAGTTACCCGGGATCCGACCCCCGGCGTATGACATCTCCTGGTATTCAACCGTCAAGGGCAAAAAATCAATGCCCTCCCGCACCTGGTCGGTTGCAACAACCGTAACCAGGACGACCGTCTCCCCCATCGTCACGACTGCAGAGCCGCTGGCCTGCTTGGCGATTCGGCCGCTTTCAATGTGCAGCGTCTGCCCATTGATCATTGTTGATACACTCTTAATCATTGATTCGTCCGTCCTTTCAAATAAATGGTATCGACCGCTCCCGGAGAGTTTCGATCATGAAGGAAACCCTTGTGAATAGACCAAAACTATTTTCGAAGCCCCAATTCCCTGATGATGTTTTGATATCGTTGGACATCCGTCCTTCGTAAGTAGTTAAGAAGTCGCCTTCTTTGACCGACCAATTTCAACAAGCCTCTTCTTGAGTGATGATCCTTCTTGTGAGTCTTGAAATGTTCCGTGAGGTAATTGATGCGGTTGCTCAAAATGGCAACCTGCACTTCCGGGGAACCCGTGTCCTTGTCATGCAGCTTGAAACGATTGATAATTTCTTTCTTTCCCTCTGGGTTGAGAACCACGTCTGTTACCTCCTTGGTTTAAAAAGTTGAATAAGAAAGGAGCAATGAAGTCGGGATGGAACAGTGCAAGAAACCCCGGACCTTCAGTACCCCGATACTGCGGTTTATCTAGTAAAAACCCGCAGGATCCTGACCCGTTTATCCACAACTGCCGAGCTTTTCCTCACCTCAGCCATGGCCACCAATTCTTGACCTTTGACAAGCCTAAGCCATCCCTCGCAAAGGGTTCTACGGTCCCCTAATTCATCAAGCCCGATTTGATTGCCGTTTCTTATTTTGCGGGCCGCCTCCCCGCTCAAAGGATACTCCCTCACGTCTTCTAGTGACTCATTTAAGGATATCATTTTTTTCTTCAGCACCGCGCCCGCGCTTTCGCCGACCAGACCCGCCATCGACACCGCTTCATCTACGCTCAAGGCTCCGCTGGCAATACGTCTCAATGAAGTCAGGTGCGCACCGGTCCCCAAAGCTTCGCCTAGGTCCGCCGCAAGACTCCGAATATAGGTTCCGCCGGAACACTCCACCAGTAACGTCAATCCCGGAAGACCTAAAGAAAGCATATCAAGACGGTGGATGATGACGGTTCTCTTTTTCAAGGCCGGAAATATGCCTTTCCGCGCCAATTCATAGGCTCGCCGGCCTTTATGCTTAACAGCCGAGAAAGCCGGAGGCACCTGCGTCGTTTCTCCCAGGAAGAGGCTCATTTTTTCACGCACCTCCTCAGGAGCAAGAATCGGCACCGGCCTTGTGCGTACCACTCGTCCTGTTCGATCCAGCGTATCGGTCTCACTTCCCAGCCTCAGGGTAGCCACATAACGCTTGCGTCCGGCCATGAGGAAAGAAGAGAGTTTGGTCGCTTCACCCAGCAAGACAACCAGGAGGCCCGTAGCAAAGGGATCAAGCGTTCCCGCATGTCCCGCTTTCTTTACCCCCAGGATTCTTTTCACCTTCCTGACGGTGCTAAACGAGCTCTCTCCTTCTTCCTTGTCCACAAGCAACACGCCGTCCAATGTCAAATCATTCTCCGGGGACCGTGAACACATCCTCTTTGAGCTTCTGGAGCAGCTTCTCCATACGGCTTCCTCTTTCCAAAGAAGGATCATGCCTGAACACAAGGTCCGGCACATGCCTCAAATTAACCCGAAGCCCGATTTCTCTCTTTAGAAAACCCTTTGCGCTATCCAAACCCGCCAGGGCTTGAATAACCTGCGCATTATCACCGATAAGACTGAAATACACTCTGGCATGTCTGAGATCTTTGCTCACATCAACCGCCGTGAGCGTGATTCCCTTCACTCTGGGATCCTTCAGCTTTTTCATGACCAGGTCGGCCAGCTCTCTTAAAACCAAATCACCCACCCGGATCGCTCTGCTTTTCGGCAACACCTTGAATCTCCGCTTTCCCCGCCGAAATCCGCACCGGCAGATTTCATTCTTATAGATTCAGGATCTCCGACTCCGTATTTACGATCTCAGCCAAGTACAAAGACTCCAAGAAGGACAAGATGTTGCCGAGAGACGACTCAATGTGGCGTCGGTCGTTTCCAATTGCGCTGATACCCAGCTCAATCCTCTGCCAGTTGTCGTTCGCCCCAACCTCGGCTACGGAGGCGTTAAACCTATTTTTCAAGCGGTCCACCATACTTCGAACAATTTTCCTCTTACCCTTAAGGGAATGATTGTCTTGGATACGGAACTCGATTTTCAAGGTTCCCACAACCATCTCCTAGAGCTCCGCTTTAATTTCTTCCACCTGATAGACCTCAAACACGTCACCGGCTTTGATGTCTTGGAAGTTCTCAAGAGCCATGCCGCACTCGTATCCCGTCTGCACCTCCTTGACATCATCCTTGAATCGCCTTAGAGACGATATTTTCCCATCAAAGACGACTACCTCTTCCCTGAGCAGGCGAGCCCGAGCATTCCTTTCGACCCGACCGTCTGTCACATAACACCCTGCAACAAAGCCCACCTTGGGCACATGAAACACCTCCTTGACGGAGGCACGACCGATTACGGTTTCCTTCAGGATAGGAGCAAGCAGTCCCGCCATGGCATCCCTGACATCCTTGATGACATTGTAGATAATGTCGTAGTATCTGATGTCCACCTTTTCCTTCCCCGCAAGCTCAAAAACCCTAGGGTTGGCTCGCACATTAAAGCCGATGATGATAGCACGAGAAGCAGAAGCCAGCATTACGTCGGTTTCGGTAATGGCGCCCGTGGATGAATGAATAATTTTTAGCTTTACTTCGTCCGTGCTCAGTTTGAGGAGAGACTCCGAAATAGCCTCTATCGATCCCTGGACGTCGGCCTTGATGATGATGTTGAGGTCCTTGACCTCGCCTTCTTTAATCTTCTTGAACAGATCGTCGAGGCTGACAATCGCTTTTCTCTCCACATCCTTCTTTTTCATGAGATCATGACGGTGGGATATGATCTCCTTTGCCGTCTTCTCTTCTTCCACAACGATGAAGTCATCCCCTGCGTTCGGCACCCCTGAGATGCCGTAGACTTCAACAGGTACCGATGGCCCTGCTGCAATCATCCTTTTGCCTCTGGAGTTCAACATGGCCCGGACCCTGCCGAAATGCTCTCCGACCACAAAATCATTGCCGGGTCTCAAGGTGCCTGTTTTGATAAGCACGGTTGCAAAAGGGCCTCGATTTTTGTCCAGCTTAGCCTCGACGACAGTGCCCCGCGCCAGTTTGTTGGGGTTGGCCTTCAACTCCAGGACTTCGGCTTGCAAAAGAATGAGTTCCATAAGTTCGTCCACTCCTTCGCCCGTCTTTGCCGACACCTGAGCGAAAATTGTATCCCCGCCCCATTCTTCGGGAATGAGTTGCAATTCGGCCAGTTCTCTTTTCACCTTATCCACATTGGCTTCCGGTTTATCAATTTTATTGATCGCCACCACAATCGGGATACCCGCAGCCCGGGCGTGGTTGACGGCCTCTCTGGTTTGCGGCATCACACCGTCATCCGCAGCAACGACAAGGACAATAATATCGGTCACCCTAGCCCCTCTTGCACGCATTGCGGTGAAGGCCTCGTGGCCGGGAGTATCCAGAAAGACGATGTCCCCACCGGGTCGTTCAACATAATACGCTCCGATATGCTGCGTGATGCCTCCCCGCTCCCCGGCGATGACGTTGGACTTCCTGATATAGTCCAGAAGAGACGTTTTGCCGTGGTCGACATGTCCCATGATCGTAACGACCGGAGGTCTCTCGTTCAGGTCTTCCTGCTTGTCTTCTTTCTCCTCCAGACGGCGTTCCAAGTCAAACTGCTCCAATTCCGCTTCATAACCGAATTCATAGGCTAGGACCGCTGCGGTGTCATAGTCGATAAACTGGTTGATGTTGGCCGCGAGGCCCTGGCCCATAAGTTTTCTTATCAGCTCAACCGCTTTAACGCCCATGGCCCTTGCAAGATCACCGACAATCACCTGGCCTGGAATTTTGATCCGCCTCTTGATGGCCTTGGGCGTAGTTATCTCCGTCCGTCTGAGCTTTTTCTGGCCTTCCTTTCCGAGGCCTTCTTTTTTCTTGCGCTTGACCAGTCGCCCTTCATAAAGGTCGGCCCGTTCGAAGACCTCCAATTTTCGATGCCGCAAAAGGCTCCTGGGCGTTTCTTCTACTTTTTCCACCTTTCTCTTCTTTTTCTTGTCTCTTTTCTCAACGTCCCCTTCTGCCGGAGCAACCTCAGGAATCTTTACTTTCACCTGTAGAGGGTGGGACTCCTCCCCTGTCTTCTTTTCGATTTCGGCCTTAAGAGGTACTTCCTCTGCCTTTTTGATAATCTTGGCCGGCTGATCCAGTTTTTTCTTCTTAAGCTTCCTGCCCTTTTCCTTCACTCGGGGGGCAATCCCCTCCGTCTGAACGGGTTCGGCTTCAATAACTTCCTGAGCGTGAAGAGCTTCTTCTTCAAAAGCAAACGGCTCGGATACCTCATCCTTGGTTTCAATGACGGCTTTCGCTTCCACCTTTTCTCCAACCGGTTCCACCTCACTGCCGGTAATCTCCTGGATTTCCTCCGCGACCTCTTCTTCGGCCCTCTCCGCGATTTCTTCATCCTCCGTAAACAGCCTTACAATACTTTCCGTATCCTCGGCCGCACCACCTTCGGGCAATTCCGGTTCTGAAACTTCAGGCACAGTCTCGGGCTCCACGGCAACAGTCTTCTTGCGCCTACGGATCACTGTGGGCCTGATTCTTTTCTCTTCAATCACTTCGGAAACCACGCCCAGAGCCGCTTCACGCGCTTTCATGACCTCCTGCTCGTCGAGAGTGCTCATGTAATTCTTGATGTTGATCCCGCATGTCTTGAGCTTCTCCACGAGTTCTTTGCTATCCATGTTCAGCTCCTTGGCTAACTCATAGACCCTAACTTTTGCCATTGAAACCCCCAATACGACCTTGTTCGGCTGAGCCTCTCCCGGAACCTTTGGTTGAGAGCCTTTGGAATGCCCTGAGAATTTTCCTGCCGTTCTTTAGCCCATCCATACAATTCCCGGTTTTACACGTGTAAACTCCCCTTCCTTTCATGCTCGACGCTTCATCAAAAATCAGTCGCCCTTCAGCATTTAAAACAAACCGCGCGAGATCCTGCTTCCTGCGCTTGGCCATACACGACACACAGGTCCTAACAGGCACATGACCTTTACCCTTGCCCATTTATCTTCTCTTCCGCCGCTTCTTCGGCGGTTTTTGTTTGGGAAACGGATTCTTCCTTCGCCGCCTCGGCAACCGAACTCTCCTCGCTTCCGGAAAGTTCCTCGGAAAGTTTTTCCTCTCCTCCCTCCTGATTCACTCCGTCACCCCCTGGCTCAGCCATGAAGCGGACGGCGCTCTCAATAATTTTAAGCGCCTTTTCCTCACCGATGTCTTCCAGTTGTACCAAATCTTCTACCGTAGCGGAAGCCACGTCTTCCGCTGAACGGAATCCTTCCTGGTATAGGGTCAAAGCGGTTTTTTCACCCACACCATCCAGTTTCAACAAAGATTCATAGGCTTCCTTAAGGGCTTTGTTGTAATTGGACTCACTGGTCACATCCAGGTGCCATCCGGAGAGCTTTGACGCCAGCCTCACGTTCTGACCTCTCTTTCCGATTGCCAGTGAAAGCTGGTCATCCGGCACCACCACTTCCATAGATTTGCGCTCTTCATCCACCACAACCCGTACGATCTCCGCAGGAGCGAGAGCGTTGCATATAAATTTGGCCGGATCCGCGTCCCACGGGATAATATCGATTTTCTCACCCCGCAACTCTTGGACCACAGCCTGGACCCTCGTCCCCTTCATTCCCACGCACGCGCCCACAGGGTCCACATCGCCGTCACGAGAAGTAACAGCAATCTTCGAGCGGCTGCCCGGCTCTCGTGCCACCTGAACAACGGAGACGATTCCTTCAGCGATCTCAGGGACTTCGTTTTCAAAGAGAGCGGCGAGAAAATTCGGATGGGTTCGGGAGAGCACGATTTGAGGCCCCCGGCTGAACTGCTTCACATCATGGATGTAGCACCTTATCCGGTCCCCCGGCTTGTAAATCTCCTTGGGAATCTGCTCCTTCAAGGGGAGTTCCGCTTCGGCCCGGCCCAGATTGACGATGATGTTCCCTTTGTCGAATCTCTGCACAATGCCGTGAACAATTTCTCCGCGCCTATCCTTGTAATCTCCGTAAACAACATTTCGCTCCGCTTCCCTAAGCCGTTGCATGATAACCTGTTTCGCGGATTGGGCCGCAATGCGTCCGAATTCATCCGTATCCATCTTAATCCCCAGGCTGTCGCCAATCTCGGATTCCGGGTCTATTTTCTTAGCCTCTTCAAGGGAAACTTCAAGATGGTTGTTGCCCACCTTTTCCACGACCTCTTTGAATTCGAACACTTCGATCTCGCCGGCCTCATCGTTGAAATTAACCTCCAGGTCGTAGGTAGGGCCGAGCTTCTTCCTGGCCGCCGCTTTTACCGCCTCTTCGAGGGTCTTTACAAGCACTTCCCGATCAAGACCTTTCTCACGGCTCACTTGGTCAATAACCCTCTTCAAATCTGAAACCATTTCCCCTTCTCCAAAGTAGAGGTTACTGAAAAATAATTGCTATGCCGGGTGGATGTTACAGTTCATAAATCGTATTAGCCTTTTCCACCTCAGCCCAGGGCAAGGCCACTTCCTTTTCATCGACTTTCATATGAAGGAGGCCTTCGGCGAAATCATTAAGGTAGCCGATATAATTACGCCGACCTTGAATCGGTTTATTCATCCTGACCTTGATCTTTTTTCCCACAGCACAAAACACGTCCTTCTCATTCTTTAAGGGCCTGTCCAAGCCGGGGGATGAGACCTCGAACACATAGGAATGGGAGATCAGTTCCTTTACATCAATGTGATCGCCCAATTCCCGGCTTACCCTTGCACAGTCATCAATGGTAACGCCGCCTTCTTTGTCGATCGTGAGCCTGAGGACCCATTTCCCGCTGCTGTGAACAAACTCCGAATTCACCAACTCGAAAGCCATATCCTTAAGAATCGGTTCTACGAGGACTGCAACTTCTAAAGCCGTATTTTTCGTTCTTGTTCCCATGGGTCGAATACAAAAAACGGGCCTTGGGGCCCGTTTCCGTGTTGCAGACTGAGTTGTTGTTTACACCATTTTAATCCATAAGCCAAAACCAACAAAACGTCCGCATTTCGAAGTAGGTCAACCGCTTCACACAAAGGCTGACGACCTCAAAAAGGGAATCGAGCCTGACCTTTCATTCATGGAGCGGGCAACGGGTTTCGAACCCGCGACCCCAAGCTTGGGAAGCTTGTGCTCTACCGGCTGAGCTATGCCCGCCTTTTTCTTCCCCAGTCTATGCTCCTGCATCGACCGCTTTGCGAAATCATGAATGTTGTCCGAGGCACCGACAATCGGTTTAAACTAACATATGACAACCGCTTGTCAAGCAATATTTCTCAATCATTCCCTCACTGCTCCACCGGACCCCCCTTAGAATACCTCTTAAAAGCCCAAACCCCGGTTTGGGACACAGGAGAGAGTGACGCTTGACATCCAAAAAGGATCGACATAGGATTATTTTTAGGTTATAATTATACATATCGAACATGTACGCTCAAAAGGATCCTCCGCGTTTGGAAGAAGGCTCGCACCAAAATCTGTTCCACAGCATCAAATCCCTTATACGTAAACTAAAGCCGCGCGATGAAGGCGCTGAACTCACCATAGAGCTTCAGGATCTTATGCACGAGGGACAGGCCAAGGGGCTCATTTCCGATGAGGAATCGGAAATGGTTCAAGCCGTGCTTGAACTCAAGGAGACAACGGCCTCGTCAATAATGATCCCTCGCACCGAGGTCGTAGCAGCCCCATTAGGTCTTTCACTGGCCGAAGCGATCAAACTCGTATGTGATTGCGGACACACGCGAATCCCTATCTACAAGAACACAATCGACGAGATCATAGGAATCCTTCATGCCAAGGATCTTCTGAAGCTCTGGGACAAGAACGGGGATTTCAAAATACCTACGGAGTTTCTCAGAGAGCCCCATTTTGTCTCCTTCAACCAGAAGGCCACCGACGTTCTGAAGGAGCTGAAAGAGGGGAAAACCCACCTCGCCGTTGTGACCGATGAATACGGAGGCACGGCGGGTATTATCACCACAGAGGATATCATCGAGGAAATTGTTGGTGAAATCATGGATGAACACGACAATGAACCCCCTCTGCTGACAGTTATCGATGAAAGAACTGTCTCGGTTGACGCCCGCCTCGAGGTGGAAAAACTGGAAGATCATTTCGACGTGATCCTGCCGGAGGGGGATTATGAATCCATGGGTGGATTCGTAATCCACCTTCTGGGGAAAATACCCAAAGTGAATGAAAAAGTGATCTTTCAGGATCTTGAAATGACGGTTCAATCTGCGGATTCCAGGCGGATCGGGAGGATTCTCATCACGCGAATGCCGACTCAGGAGCCGGGTTTGGAGTCGCCCCGATAGGATATCAAACCGTTTTGCGGGGAACCATCCCGGGGCGGCATAGATGTTGGTTTACCGGCTTGTATTTTGATACGTGACACGGATCGGCGCCTATGCTTTTGCAATACAGAGAAAAACTTCTTCTTGCCGTCCTCTCAGGTTTCATGCTCACAGCCTCCTTTCCCCCCGGTCATCTGAGCCTGGTCGCCTGGGTCGCCTTCATTCCCCTTCTCAGAAGTCTTGAGGGTCTCTCGGGAAAGCAGGCTCTTACCTCAGGCTTTTGCTTCGGCTTAGCGCACAACCTGAGCCTTGTCTACTGGGTTGTTTTTGTTATGCAGCACTACGGCAACCTCCCTATTGCGGCAAGCGTTGCTATTCTTCTGCTCTTGGCCATGTACCTCGCTCTTTATCCCGCCGTCTTTTCCCTGCTTCTCCACTACCCAAGCGGGAGTTTCTCTTCCTTCAAGCTCGCCGGACTATGGGTCTTTCTTGAGTTTGTTCGCGCAAACGTTCTCACCGGTTTTCCATGGTGCTTGGTAGGGCACAGCCAGTACCTCGCGCTCCCGTTCATCCAAATAGCGGACCTGGTCGGCGTTTACGGCATTTCCTTTCTTGTCCTCTTTTTCAACGCCGTCCTCTACAGACTCTTATTTCATCGCCCTCAAAAAGTTTTCCTACCGGAGTTAGCCGGCGCGATCTTGATGCTGGGTCTTACGCTTGCATACGGCTATCACCGCCTTTTAGAGACGCCGGAGCAACGCGGCTCCCTAAAGGTAACGATCGTTCAAGGCAATATCGATCAGTCCATCAAGTGGCACCCTTCCTACCAGGCTGAAACAGTCAAAATTTATGGAATCCTCAGTCTCTCATCAAACCCTTTCGCACCCGATATCGTGATATGGCCCGAGACGGCAGCGCCTCTTTTTTTCCAGGACGGGGAGGAACCGGCTCTTAGAATTCTTGAAAATATCCGACAATCCGGCGCCTATTTTATTTTCGGCAGCCCCGCCTATGCAAAACACGGCGATTCCACTTTTTATTATAACCGGGCCTACCTGGTTTCTCCCGCAGGAAAAGTCATGGACGCTTATGATAAGGTTCACCTTGTTCCTTTTGGGGAGTATGTCCCTCTTAAAAGGTATCTCCCTTTTATAGATCGTCTGGTTATCTCCGCAGGAGATTTCAAACCGGGAGAAAAACTTGTCCCTATGTCGATTCCAAAAGCTCGGATAGGGGTTTTGATTTGCTATGAAAGCATTTTCCCTGAGCTGGCGAGGGCCATGACGAGAAACGGCGCAGACATTCTCGTCAACCTCACAAATGACGCCTGGTACGGCATGACGAGCGCACCCTATCAACACTTCTCTATGGCGGTTTTTCGGGCCGTTGAAAACAGAAGACCCCTGGTCAGGGCGGCCAATACAGGCTTCAGCGCTTTCATCAACACCCGGGGAAAAATCACCCAGATTACGGATCTCTTTTCGGAGGCCGTATTGAACCGTGAGCAGGTCCTTGAGAAAACCCGTATGACGGTTTACACGCGTTACGGAGACTTTTTCCCTCTGTGCTTGGCAGGCCTGAGCTTGCTTCAAGCCGGCTTTTTCTTATATCATAAAAGGTAGTAATATTCAGTCTTTCGAAAAAACCCCCAAGGTCTACGCCATCAGCCTTGTATTTCAAAAAGCCGGCGTGTTACCATAAAAGAAAACCGCAGGAGGTATGGATTCATGGAACAGGAAGTCCTAACAAGAATTGATAGCATCACAGGCAACCTTCATGCCCTTCGAGGTCATCTTTGACTTGGATGACAGGCAAAAGGAACTGGACAATATCGAACAAATCATGGCGAAAAATGAGTTCTGGCATAAGAGCCAGGAAGAGATTTCTCGTATCAGCCAGCAAAGGGTGAACCTCAAGGAAAGAGTAGACCAATGGAACCGCTTTTACCGGCAAACCCAAGATGCCAGGCTACTGGCTGAGATGGCTATTGAGGAAAACGACGGACCCACTATTAAGGAAGTGGAAGAGGATCTCTCTCGCATCGAAGAAGAGCTCAGAGTGTTGGAACTCCAACTTCTCCTCGGGCATCCGGATGACAGGAGGAACGCAATCGTCGCCATCAACGCCGGCGCCGGAGGCACAGAAGCACAAGATTGGGTAGAAATGCTGTTTCGGATGTATCTCCGTTGGTCGGAGTCAAAGGGCTTCAGCACCTCCGTCATTGACTGCCTGGACGGAGAAGAGGCAGGGATCAAGAACGTGACTTTCACGGTTACGGGGCACTTCGCTTACGGGTATTTGAAGTCGGAACACGGCATTCATCGTATGGTCAGAATTTCTCCCTTCGACGCCACCGGTCGACGTCACACGTCATTTGCCTCTGTCTCCGTTCTGCCTGAGGTAGACACGGATATAAAAATCGCAATCGACGACAAGGACCTGCGCATCGACACCTTCCGAGCCAGCGGTCCCGGGGGACAGCACGTGAACAAAACCAGTTCCGCCGTGCGGATCACCCACTTGCCGACAGGCATAGTTGTCCAATGCCAGAATGAGAAATCCCAGCATAGGAACAAAGAAATGGCCTTAAAGGTTTTAATGGCTAGGCTTTATGAACTCGAGATGAATAAGCTCGGCGAAAAAAAACAGCTCATGCACGATACGCAGAAAGAGATTGCCTGGGGAAGCCAGATTCGATCGTACGTCTTTAATCCCTATCGCATGGTTAAAGATCACCGGACGAATGTTGAGGTCGGGAATCTGGAAAGGGTCATGAACGGAGATATCAACATGTTTATCGATGCGTATCTGAGATCGCATAAGCGGGAAGCGCTCAAGAATTAATCGTAATTCCTCGGAAGAAAGTCCACTTTAAAGAACAGAAGCAAAAAGGGCAAAAGGAGAAGGGCACGGTTTGTTCCCCTGAGCCTTGCAGCGTAAGGCTTGGGCCGCTTTTCACCCTCCTATCGCCAACCGAGATATGCTCCTCATGTAGTCTTTTATGCCTTCCACTATGCCGTCTGCAAGGATCTCCAGATAAATCCTGCTTTTCAATCTCTTCCTTTCCGTCGGATGGGTAATGAATCCCGTCTCCACCAGAACAGCAGGCATTTCCGCGCCTATAAGAACATAAAAGGGCGCCTGCTTCACACCCAAATTCTTGACATCGCCGTACCTCTTAGCCAAACAGCTCACGATGCCCCTCTGCACGTCGTGGGCAAGCCTGCTGGACTCACTGATCTTAGTATTAAGCATGAGATCGTTCAGAATGGATTGAAGATCGCTGATGTTCTTTTCAGATGTCGCATTTTCACGGGCGGCCACAAGGACGGCTCTTTGATCCGTCGCCATGTTGAGATAATAGGTTTCAAGGCCGCACACATCGGCCTGTTTGTGTGCGTTAATATGTAGTGAGATGAAAAGATCCGCTTTTTTCATATTCGCAAAGGCGGTCCTTGTCTCCAGGGATAAAAAGATATCGTTATCTCTTGTTAGAATCGCCTCACATCCCAGCTTATCCTCCACTTTCTTGGCGAGAATCTGGGCCAGCGCGAGAACTACATGTTTCTCTTTGATGCCGTCAACAAAGTAGGTGCCGGGATCTTTCCCTCCATGGCCCGGGTCTATAACAATTCTTCTCACGCTAAGGCCCAGTTGTCTCGCTAGGCTCACCGATCCGTCAGGTTCATCCGCTTTCCTCACACCTTTTCTTACAGACTTTATCTTCTCACCGGCAAGCTTTTCGTTCGACTCCTTGATCGCAGGTTCTGCGCCCTGCACGTCGACGACAATTCGAAAAGGATCGTGAAGAGGAAATACTTTGTAGCTTTTAATCTCATCGATATCCAGAACAACCCGAACCGTGTCCTTTTCATACTGAGCGGCCCGCGCGCTTCGCAGCAGGCCGTCTCGTATCGGTATCGGGCTTTCGATTCCGGAGCTTACATAGGCGTCCTTGAGATCCAGATAGAGACGTCTTGGTTTTTTTTGGTCCTTGTTTTCCTCAAGCAAATTCGAATGGAAGGGGACCGATCTCTCCAGATCGATAACGACACGGGTGTAATTGGGCGTGGACCAATGCCGGATCCTTTGAACCTGCGTGAGTCGAGGCTCTGTGGAAATTGCTTCCCTGATTTCCTTCTCATTCTCGCGCTTGCTGATGATGGCGGTGATCTCTTCGATCATGTCCTGTGCTTTGCGCCTCATGTCTCCTTGAGGATACCTGAGATCAACCTTGAGAAATTCCAGATACGCCCGAGTGAGATCCTTTTTCTGAAAATACATATACCCTAGCCGGTATTGGGCATCGTCGGCCAAGCGGTGCTTTTCGTAATCATTCGCCACCCTGCGATAAAGCTCGACGGCATCATCCAGATCTTGCTCTCTGCCGGAATATCCATAAAGCTTCTCGAGCATTCTGGCGGCCCTGTAAATCGCCCACACAGCTTCATCACTTTCTGGAAACCGCCTTGCCACGTCCCTATAGCTTTCCACGCATGAAATCCAGTTATGGCGATACTTAAGTTTGTCCTTGCCGCCGTAAAGGGCCTTTGCACATCGATCGGCCTCTGCAAGAAACCCTTTCGCGGAAAGGGGCCGAGCAGTCTTGACAGGCTCTGCCTGGAGTGTGGAGGCAAGAAAAAGGCCGACGAGAAAAACCCAAATTTTCATCATGATTGACGTTCCAGAAAATCTTTCATTTTACTTAACTCAATCAACGCTTCAAGAGGGGTCATTTCGGAAGTGTTCAACCCTTTGATCCATTTTCTAAGGCCCTGCTCCTGAAAGCCGAAAAGCTGAAGCTGCTCGATATTACCGGTTTCTTTTGAGCGTGCAATCTTAGGCAAGCCGGCCTCGTCCACTTCTTTGCCTTCCAGATTATCTAAAATCTCTTTTGCCCGCCGTATGAGAGGATCGGGCAAACCCGCGATCCTTGCTACCTGGATGCCGTAACTTCGGCTTGTACCGCCGGGAATAAGTTTTCTCAAAAAAAGAATCCGATCATTCCACTCTTTCACGGCAATGTTGAAATTTTTGATCCTCGATTTCGTGGCAACCAGTTCCGTAAGCTCGTGGTAATGGGTGGCAAAGAGCGTTCTCACCCCCTTAGTATTTCTGTCGTGAAGGGCTTCTGCGATAGCCCAGGCAATGCTGAGCCCGTCATAAGTGCTCGTGCCGCGCCCTATTTCATCCAGGATGACAAGGCTCTTGGGCGTCGCGTGTCTGATGATGTTCGCCGTCTCGTTCATTTCGACCATAAAGGTGCTCTGCCCCTTTGTGACGTCATCCGAGGCGCCGATTCTGGTGAAAATCCGATCCACAATTCCTATGATTGCGCGGGACGCAGGAACAAAGCTACCCATCTGGGCCATCAGCGCCGTAAGGGCGACCTGTCTCAAAATCGTCGATTTACCGGCCATGTTCGGCCCTGTGATAATCAGAAGCTGCTGCTCCACATCGTCTATGTGGATGTCGTTGGGGACAAAGGGCTCTTCCTTCATCGTCTGCTCGATCACAGGATGCCGGCTGTCGATAATCTCAATCACAGGACTTTCGCTCATCTCAGGGCAAACGTAGCGGTTGAGTTCTGCTGTCTCCGCCAACCCGGCAAGGACGTCCACCTCCCCCACAAGACGGCCTGCCTCTTTGATTCGTCGGTTCTGCGTGGCGACCTTCTCGCGGATTTCCTCGAAAATATCGCTCTCCATCGCCACCCGCTTTTCCTCCGCACCAAGGATAAGATCTTCGTATTCTTTGAGGCGCTCCGTGATGTAGCGTTCGCCGTTTGCAAGGGTCTGTTTTCGCATGTAGTCCGTGGGGACAAGGTGCAGATTCGTTTTGGAGACTTCGATGTAGTAGCCGAAAACACGGTTGTATCCGATTTTCAGGCTGGAAATCCCCGTGCGCTTTTGCTCCGACGCGGCCAGTTGTGCGATCCATGATTTTCCATCTCTGGTCGCTGTAATGAGTTTGTCGAGCTCAAAATCATACCCTTCCCGAATCATGCCGCCCTCTCTAGTCGAGATAGGTGGTTCACTGCATATCGCATTTTCAATCAGCCGGGCGACATCCTCCAGAGGATCAAGGTTTTCGCCGATCTCGTAGAGAAGTTCGCTTGCAGACCCCTCTAGGAGATCTTTTATCGCGGGCAGATGTTTGACCGATGTATTGAGCGACACCAAATCTCTTGCATTAGCCCGACGCAGCGAGATGCGACTGTTCAATCTTTCCATGTCATAGATACCAGTCAGCTCCTCTTGAATGGTCTCTCGAAGCATGTTGTCGTCCCTGAAGCTGGATACGGCAGCCAAACGACGGCGAATCTCTTTAAGGTCCAGCAGCGGGTAGCCTATCCATTTTGCCAGTTGCCGACTTCCCATAGGGGTTACCGTCTTGTCCAAGACGTTGAACAGCGATCCCTTCGAGGATTGACGTTTCACCGTCCTAAAAAGTTCCAGACTCCTAACGGTCGGTTCGTCAAGAAACAGGTAGTCGCAGAGATGATAGGTGATAATTTCCTTGATGTGAATCGGATCGGTTTTTTGAGTTTTCTGAATGTAATACACAACAGTCCCTGCCGCGGTGATTCCCTGCGGCAGGAGCTCACACCCGAATCCCGCAAGGGACTGCACCCCCAATTGCTTTTTGAGGAGTTTTTCTGCGTGGCTCTCCTGAAAAACATCTACCGGAAGTACTTCCAGGCGGTATGCAGAAAGACCCGGCCGGTTTTGAAGACCGTCTTTTTCGAGAAGCAGAAGCTCCGCCGGCCCTATCCTGGCAAGTTCGTCGAGAACGTCACCCCATTGTTCAATTTCCGTGACGCGAAATTCGCCGGTGGAAAGATCCAGGAAGGCCATACCGTAAGGGCTATCCTTTCCGGAGACAGCCGCCATATACACGTTATATTTGCCGTCCCCTTCTCCCTCATTGATCGCTGATGCGGGGGTGATAACCCGGACCACATCACGCTTTACGATGCCTTTGGTCTCCCTTGAATCTTCAACTTGTTCGCAGATTGCCACCTTGCATCCGCTATCTATGAGCTTTGCAATATAGGACCTGGATGCGTGATGGGGAATGCCGCACATGGGCACCTTCTCGCCTCTGTGTGTTCCCCGTGATGTGAGAGCGATGCCGAGAAGACGGGATGCCACCCTCGCATCCTCAAAGAACATCTCATAAAAATCACCCATACGATAAAAAAGAATCGCATCAGGATAATCGCTTTTGATACCCATGTACTGTTTAAGCATGGGCGTCAGGTCACTCATGTCTTTTCCCCTGGATTATCCTGGGGCGGGACGGGAAGATTTTTGGTAGTGGGTCGGACCTCGGGATTGCTGTCGGAGAGCGCAGGTTTCATAAGGCCGATTGTATCCCATTGCTTGCACTGAGGACATTGCCATTGCAGATCGGAAGACATGTACCCACACTGAGAACATTGAAAGCTAAGATAAGGGACGGTGAGATGAGCGATCAGATTTCGGTAAGCCCTGAGGGCTTCCTCCTTCATCTGCGCTTCAAGAAGGATCTCCCCCTGCAATTTTCTCGCCTCCCAGAAAGAAGGCGCCAAATCTAGGGCCGCATCGAGTTCTTTCAGCGCCGCCTGCCGGTCTTGCTCATTATAGCGATAGCGGGCCAGCGCCGTATGTGTAAAAGGATCAGGATAAGATTCCGCACACTCCTTCAAGAACTCCTCCACCGGCTTGAGGTTTTTCATTTTTGAGTAGGCGCCCTCCAAACGGCGATAGGCGAGAAAGGTAAAAGAAGGCGAGATATCCACCACTTTTCTCCATGAGGCAATGGCTTTCTTGTAATCCTGTTTCTGAAAATGAAGATCGCCCAGATGAAGATAGGCATCCAGACAACGATCATCCATGGATATCCCTTTTTCAAATGCGCTCTTTGCCTTGCCCAACTCGCCTTGTTTCTGGTGAATTTTCCCTTTCTCCGTTTGATAATGGGCAAGGATGTGGGCATGGTCGCCTTTCAAAATTTTAGCGATCTTTTGACGGGTCGAAAAAGCGTTTTCCCAGTCCTTTAATTCCACATGGATTTTTTCAACTGCAATTAGTGCTTCCAAGTTGGAGGGCTCTTTTCGGAGAACTTGACCGAGCGTTTCCAGGGCACGGTTGAAAAAGCCCCCTTTAAGATAATCCAGTCCAAGATCCAGAAGAGCCCTTACTTTGATCTGTTCTTCGACACTGGGCCTGAGGATGATGCTTTGGCGAATGCGTATCGCCCGGTCGATGTCTCCCTTGGAACGGTATAGGTTACCGAGGGCCACATAGGTTTCTATGGTATCGGAATTGATGCGGACAGACTTGATGAACTCCTCGATGGCATGATCGGGGTCATTGGCAAGGATGTACTGAATCCCCTTAAAGAAAGCTTTATCACCTTCCCTTGACCAGGACCTCAGCTTTTTTTCTCTGCGGCGGTGCAAGAAACGGCCGATGATCATTCCCAAGAAAAAAGCCGCGAGAAGGGCAAGCCAAAGTGTCTGGTTTGTAAGATTTAAAAACCACTGCCAAACCGGATTTGTCATCTCCCTTTCACTCCTTTACAGCCGTGTCAGACCGGATCAGTGTTTTCCGTACCGGTCTGATCGGAGGTAATGGCAAGATTGCGAAATGATTTCAGCTCCTTCTCTTTGCTCTCCAATTCCTTCGAGAGAATTTTGATCTTTTTCTTGAGACGAAAACGTTCAAAGAGGCCGAAAAAACCCATAATTAATCCCCCCAGCAAAAAAACTATGATTGTGACCTGGTAGACGGAAACTTGCTCCGCCTGCCATTGCGGCAGCAAAAGAGGATTAAACTTGAAGGTAAGGGAGGTCGACATCGTCTCATTATTCTGAACGATGGCGACTACAATCACCAAACCCACAAGGATAAGAATAATGGCTTTTATTTGGGCCATGTCCAACCTCCATTTCTATTATTTTGTTTCAGTGTAATAGGGGAGCAGTTTTTTGTACGTCTCCTTGATGTGCTCCGGAATGACCCTGACATCGCCGAGAACGGCCATGAAATTCGTGTCGCCATTCCAGCGAGGGACAACATGAAAATGCACGTGCTCCTCCACCCCGGCTCCCGCGACCCTACCCAGGTTCAGCCCCACGTTAAACCCCTCGGGGTTCATTACCTCTTTGAGGACCGTTATGGTCTTGCGAACCACGTTGAGCAGATCTAAACCTTCCTTGTTATTGAGCTGTTCCAGCCCGTCCACATGCTTGACGGGCGCCACCAAGAGGTGTCCATTGTTGTAAGGATAGCGGTTCATGAGTACGACAGTGTGCGGCCCAACCCACAGAATCAATCGTTCAATGTCTCTGCTCCGGTCCTTCCCGGGGCAAAAAATACAACCGTTGTCTTTATCGTTTGAAAGAATGTACCCCATCCTCCATGGGGCCCAGAGAACCTTCATAGCGTTTTCTTCACACCCCTTTGCAATGGTTTTAAAACCTTAGGACAAATCGACCTGTAAAATTTCACCGCATACGCTCTCTTCACATTCAAGAACTCCCACGCTGTGAAAACAACTTGCGCTGTAACCGCAGGCAGTTCCAGGATTGAAAACCAGGACTCCCCCCCTTATATGGTTCACAGCTCGATGAGAATGCCCGTACACCACGACGTCCACGCCCGAAAAAGATTCTATGACTCTTTCCTCAAGGCCTTCCGACGGCCCCCAGCCGTGAACGAGGCCGAAACGAAAAGCACCGATTTCCACAATGCGCTTCTCCGGCAGACGGTTCTTAATTTCCATCGGATCCATGTTGCCGCAAACCCCGTAGAAAGGCCGCTTGCTCAGGTATTCAACGATGCTCGGAGATGTAAAATCTCCCACGTGAAAAATGGCATCCGTTTCTGACAGGTGCTGCTCCAAGATTTGTCTTAAGGAACCAGTCACCCGATGAAGGTGCGTGTCGGAAAGAACGCCGATCCTTATTTTGCCAGCCACGCCGACACTCCGTAAGTTACCGGGAATGCTTCCTGGAAAAATATCCCACCGGAACGTTTATCGCCGGGATTTTGTGGAGTATATCAGCTCGGAAATAAAACACAAGTCATAATTACCTTCTTTATGAAAACATTTGACTGATAAGCTTTATTTAAGATAAAAAAGTAGCGCCCATGTCATGTTTTGCATGACCACGAGGTCCGGAAGGAGGAGAGTTCATGCCCATCTATGAGTTTTACTGCAAGAAGTGCCACATGATATTCAATTTCTTCTCACCAACCGTGAACACGGATAAGAAACCTCGTTGTCCCAGGTGCAACAAGGTTGAGCTGGAACGGAAAATGTCCGTTTTTTCAAGGGTTAAAAACCGGGGAGAAGGTAGTGAGCCGCCCATGCGGGACATGGATGAATCCAAGATGGAGCAAGCCATGAACATTCTGGCGAGAGACGCTGAAACCATGGATGAGGATGATCCTAGGCAGGCTGCCGACCTCATGCGAAAACTCTCGGACATGACAGGCCTTAACCTGGGTCCCGGAATGGAGGAGGCCTTGAGAAGAATGGAGGCCGGAGAGGATCCGGATCAAATTGAGCAGGAAATGGGAGATCTTCTCGAAGGGGAAGACCCTTTCACCTTCGGAGAGCGCTCAGCCGGTCTTCGAACAAAAGGTCCCCCCCATAAAGACGAAAGACTCTATGATTTGTGAAAACGGTACACTGACACTCCCGTGTACCCTATTCATAATGCCACGATTTCAATCCTGCCCCAGCTTGCCAGTTTGTTACCGAGAATGACCAGTGCTCCAAGCACCCCGTCTGTTTTCTCCGCCCAAATGCCCAAGCTGTTCAGGTCTTCCGGACCCCGCATCCGATTGCACAGCGCTGTGGCCGCAGCATCGGCAAAGGCAGTTGACGATGCCAGGATACACCCCACGTCGGAACCGCCCATGCTGAAAGAATGTCCCACCGTTGCCGAGGAAGAACAGATGCCCAAGGGCATATTTTCAGGAGATACAAGAATCCCGATCTTTTCACTCAAAGGGGAGTAAGCGGCAAAAACGCAAACCGTGGCTCTGCGTCCGATACTGAGAAAGATATCCCCGCCGTTTTCAACAATCACCTGAGAGCTATACCGAAGGAGCCCCTTGCCCACATACTGAGCGATAGCTCCCGCCACGGAAGCCATGGGCCCGACACCGACCTTTCTGGAACACTCGATCATTTCACGAACCAGGGGTGGCGCGTAGGGATCTGCAGGATAGGGTTTCAGGGTGGTCAGAAAATCGTAGTGGAGGCTAATGTAGCTTTCAACCTGGTGCCTTGCTTCGAGGATAAGGTCTATGGCGTTTTTTTCTAGGCGTTTTTCAGCGCTCACCTGAAGATCGGTTTCCTTCACGGAAACCTCGAAGCTAACAAGGCCGGCGGAGCGGACCCGCCCGCGGTAGAAACGTTTCATGAACTATTCTTCCATATGCACCAAGAGGAACAAGCTCCTGCTCGCTACTTTTCACGACGGAGGCATCGATCCATACCGCGTCCTCAACCGTCCAAATCCACCTCCGTCTTGCACCGGTTACATCGCTTCGCGCCCCTGAAGAGCTTATGGCCGCAAGAGGGGCAAAGGTAACGGGCTTCCTCGTCTTCGACCCATTTCTCAGTCCCCGCGGCCCGCCAATGAGGAATGGCGCGCAAGATCACTTTCTTCCCCACAGGCATGGGGAAGGTTTCGATCAGATTACAGGGAAAATCATCGCATTCGTGGCACCCTTTCAGCCCCTTTTCAGCCGTACAGGCTTTAATGCCGCAATCCCTGCAATAGATAAAAGGCTCGGCGGAAAGACAACCATTGCATCGGATGGCTTCAACCGAGAGGCGTTCTCCACCCGGCAATCTGTCTTTGTAAAGATCCACGAGCCTCTCTTTTAACTTAAGGTTGTCATCCCTAGATGCGTATAGAATTGCACAAACCCCGCAATACAAACCGCAGGGTGCAAGGTAGTTGGGATTAATGCTCATGTGAACCCTCCTCGAATGAAACTTGATAGCTAAGTTTATTGCTCTATCAAAGTAAACTCAGGATCAAAGGGTATCCTGCCTGCGTAATATCGTCAAGAGGCGACCAAATAGGGGGGTGCTTCACAGAAGTCCGTGCCAAGCCTTTCCCTTTATGCTAGACTTCCATAAAAAGACTTTGGACCGTGTTACAGGTTGGAATTCCTCGTGCGGCTTGCTCGTTTTAAGCCTCAGCGGATTCCTCCCTCTAGCATCGGCAGGATTATTTTCTGTAAGTTTATAATAAACCCTCAACCTCCATGAATCAATGAGCAATGCTTATGGATTACTTCGCAGGTATCGATGTAGGTTCCCTGAGTACTGATGCAGTCATCCTTGATGAGGAAGGTAAGATTGCCGGATACAGCATCGTTGAGACAGGCGCCAACAGCACCTCCGCCGCAGAAGCAGCCTTCTCAGAAGCACTCGTTCGGGTCGGTCTTGAACATACTAAGGTAAAGCGAATTGTCTCCACCGGATACGGCCGGGTGTCTGTGCCCTTTGCACATAAGACGCTAACGGAAATCTCATGCCACGCGCTGGGGGCTTACGCTATTTTCCCCGACACGCGCACGGTCATCGATATCGGAGGCCAGGACTCCAAAGTAATCAAAGTCGGCCCGGAAGGAAAAGTACTCGACTTCACCATGAACGACAAATGTGCGGCAGGCACAGGCCGTTTTCTAGAGGTCATGGCCTCCAAACTCCAGATCCCGCTCTGCAAGATGGGGGAACTCTCTCTTAATACTGTTTGTGAAGCGAGCATCAGCAGTGTCTGCACGGTTTTTGCAGAAAGCGAGGTGGTATCCCTCGTAGCCAGGAATCATCCGAAGGAGGAAATCATCCGGGGTCTCCACCGGGCCGTTGTAAACCGCGTGTGGAGCATGGTTATGGCTCTCGGAGTCAACTATGAGGTCACCATGAGCGGCGGGGTGGCCAAGAATAAAGGCGTAACGGCTTTCCTAGAAGAGAAGCTGGGAAAGCCGCTTCGCATCTACAGCGAACCGCAGATCATCGGCGCCCTTGGCGCGGCACTCCACGCAAGAAATCTTGCGTCCTTACGGCATTCGATAGACCATGGAATTGACATTCATTCCTGCACCAACGGAAGCAAACACGGCAATTTCCCCTGAGTTAAGCTTGTGGTTATTCAGCTTTCCTCTCTGCAGCATATCAAAGAGCGTAGGAAGGGTGGCGACTGAACTGTTGCCAAGCCAGGAAATCGTCATGGGCATAATGTGCTCGGGGATATTCTTTACTTTGTAGAGTTTAAACAATCGTTTCAAAATCGCTTCGTCCATTTTCTGATTTGCCTGATGGATAATGATTTTTTCCACATCCGTCACTGTCAATCCGACTTTCTCAAGACTCTGCTTGACCACTTCGGGGACCGTCTTAACGGCATATCGATAGATTTCGTGCCCATGCATCTTGAGATACAATCGGTCCGCTTCGCAAGAGGGGCTGGAGGATTTGTCCATTCGCAAGTATCTGAACTCCTCAAAGGTGTCGGACCTCGTCACATGGGAAAGGATGCCCACCGGCCGATCGGTTGCTTCCACAAGGGCCGCCCCGGCGCCGTCCGAATAGATCATGGAATCTCGATCGTGAGGATCCGAAACCCTTGAAAGCGTCTCAGCGCCGATCACCAGCGCTTTTCGGACATCACCGGACTTGATGTAATAGTCAGCGATAATCATTCCATGAAGCCAGCCCGGGCAACCGAAGGGAACATCATAGGCAACAGTGTAGGGATTCCGGATCCCAAGTTTGTGTTTCACCCTGGCGGCAATGGTCGGGACCAGATCGCACCGATTGGTCCCCGCCCTTACGTCGCCGAGGTTGTGACCGACGATAATGTAATCGAGGCTTTCCCGATCAACACCCTCGAGGGCCTTCTCGGCGGACATAAAAGCGATGTCCGACGTGTTCAGGTCGTCCGTCACATAACGACGCTCGTCGATGCAGGTGATTTCCCGGAATTTCTCTATGATCTCAATATTGGCTATGGAAAATTCCGTTCCGCCGGCGTCATAAAAAGTATGTTTTAAAAAGTAAGTATTGGGCACGTTCCTGGTAGGGATATAGCTGCCCGTTCCGGTGATGATTGAATTCCGCATGGTAACCCTTTTCAACCCTCATAGAAAAAGCCCTTAAAAAGATAATCCGGCTTTTGATTCGGGCTTCCCTGGTTTATCGCAATTTTGTGCCTCCGGTCCTTTCAAAATTTACCAAACCATCTGTAAAGAGTCAAGGTCTTAAGCCGTTAAACATTGAAGCGGATGTTCAGGATATCCCCATCCTGAACACGGTAGTCTTTTCCCTCCAGACGAAATAGCCCGTTTTCACGAATACCCTTCTCCGATCCGCACCGCAAGCAATCCTCACAAGAAAAACACTCGGCACGGATGAACCCCTTGGCCAGATCCGAGTGAATGGTGGAAGCCGCATCAAGGGCCGTCCCTCCATCCCTTACATTCCACGCTCGTACTTCATCAGGGCCCACGGTAAAGAAACTGATATATCCCAAAGTAGCATGGGCTAGGGTTGTCAGCCTCCGGCCGGCCGATTCCTCTATCCCCAAATCTTCCCTAAAAAGACTTGATTCTTCATCGTCCAGGCCACTAAGTTCCATCTCGAACTTTCCCGCAAATTCCATAACCGCGTATTTCTTAGAAATTTCCGCCACCACGGCGGGGCTCTTTCCATATCCTTTCTCGTCGGAATTTAGAATGACCATAAGCGGTTTTTTCGTTACACACTGAAACCCTCGAATCGCCTTTTCCTCCTCGTGGGAGAGCACCATCTCACGAACGGGCCGGTTGCAATTCAACGCTTCCAGGATTCGCCGCACGGTCTGCTCCTGGTTGATAATGTCCTCTGTCCCCTGACCGCGTTTTCGGCCCGTTTCGATTCGTTCAAGTAGGTTTTCCATCATCATCAAGTCCGACAAAATAAGTTCCTCACCAATGTAGTGAAGCTCCTTCAGAGGCTCCGCAGAATCTTGGTATGCATCTTCAAAATTCCGCACGACCGCGATCAGGGCGTCCATAGTCTTGATAGAGACCATAGCGGTAGCAGAAAAACTCTCACCTCTTCCTCCATTCTCGGCAAGACCTGTAAAGTCGACCAATTCGATGGTAGCATAAATGGTTTTTCTTGGGTTGTAGATTTTAGAAAGGCGATCTACACGCTCGTCCAACACTCGCAACACCGCGATGTTCGGCTCAACCCTTCCCTTCCTATAGGGTGCAACAGGCGCTTCCATTTTAGTCAATGCGTTGAAAACAGTCGTCTTCCCCGATCCCTGCAAACCGATCAACCCGATTCTCATGGGTCTTCTCCTCAAAAAAACAAAGCCCGGTGTTTGCCGGACTTACAAATCCCCCCATGAACCGACGTTAACGACTTCACGGATGGACAAGCTTCTTATCTGTCAATGTTCCCGGGCTAGAATTATGGCGATTGATGAAGGTTTGTCAAGGATGTTTTGAAACGCCATTCCGAATAGAAGGGTTTTTCCTACGGTTGCAGGGTCTGCGCAACCGTGAAATGTCAAATGCCCAGAAAGGCTGATCGGAACAGATCGGCCTCCAAGAGTTCTCGGCCGGTCCCTTGAGCTACCATTCTTCCTGTCTGAAGCACATAACCCCTGTCAGCCAGGCCCAGGGCCTCTCTCACATTTTGTTCTACAAGGAGGATGGTCATCCCCTGTTCCTTGAGGCGCCGCACCGTATCCAGCACCTCGTCTACAAGGATGGGGGCTAAACCAAAGGAGGGTTCGTCCAGCATGAGGATTTTGGGATTGGACATGAGGCCCCGGCCGATAGCCACCATCTGCTGCTCACCTCCGGACAGGGTGGAAGCGGCCTGAAAGCGCCTATTCCGAAGGATTGGGAAAAGGGTGTAGACAAATTCGAGATTCCTCTTAATCTGCGCGTCCCTTTCCAAAATGTAGGCGCCCAAAAGAAGGTTCTTCTCCACGGAAATAGGCCGGAAAAGCATCTTCTCCTCCGGCACATAGACAATGCCAAGGCGCACGATTTGTTCTGTCTTGAGCTTCTGGATCTCCCGATCGCCTAAAATGATCCGGCCCTCGAACACGGGCTGTGACCCCATAATCGCCCTGAGAAGGGTCGACTTGCCGGCGCCGTTGGAGCCCACAACGCACACTGTCTCTCCGGCATTCACGGCCAGAGAGATTCCGTGAATCACCGGCAAGCCGGAATAGCGAACACTGATATTTTCGATTTCCAGAATCATCGAATTTGATTTTGATCATTGATCGATGACCGATGATCGATCGTTCCGTGCTCCTTCGCGTATCGTTCTCCGAGATAGGCTTTGATGACCTTACTGTCCTTCGCTATGACCTCAGGCGGTCCTTCCGCGATCTTCGCGCCATAATCCAGCACGATAATCCGCTCGCTCACTTTCATGACCATTTCCATAACATGCTCGATCAAAATCACAGTGACACCCCTGTCTTTGTTCACGTGCCTGATGCTCGCCATGATTTCTTCGATTTCCGGAGTGTTCAGCCCCGCCGCTACCTCATCCAGAAGCAGGAGCCTGGGTTGCGTGCCCAAGGCCATAGCCATAACCACCCGCTTCTGTGCAGCCACCGGAAGTTCGCTCACCAGATAATCGGAAAGATCAAACAGCTTCAGATCTCCTAATATTTCCTCCGCACACGCCCTTGCCTTGCTCCTTGAGCGAGTGTGCAGAAAACATCCAACCATCACTTTTTCGAGGACCGTCAAGTCGCCTGTTGCCGCGTATACTTGAAAGGTTCTCCCAATCCCCAGCCTTGCCATGGCATGGGCTTTCAGCGCCGTGACGTCCTGTCCATCAAAAATAATGCGGCCGGACGTGACAGGATGATGGCCGCAGATACAATTGAAAAGTGTGGTCTTGCCCGCACCGTTCGGTCCGATCAGGCCGATAAGTTCTTCTCGTTCCAGGGAAAAGCTAATGCTGTCGTTCGCCCTGAGGCCGCCGAAGGTTTTGGTCAGATTTTGAACTTCCAGAAATGCCATTACCGGCGCTTCCTCCGACGGACCTTTTCCACAATCCCCCATATTCCCCGTGGCTCAAAAGCGGACACGATCATGATGATCAAAGCATAGAAGATCAGATCAATCCCCACCAGTCCCGCCGCCGCGCCCAGCCATTCCTTGAGATAGCTCCTGAGGGGAATCAAGACGCCTGCCCCGATGATCGGCCCCCACAAAGAACCTGCACCGCCCAGCATGGCCATGAGAGCAATAAGAATGGAAAGGTCAAGGCTCATGATATCCACAGGTTCGATGACCTTGATATAGCACACATGAAAGGAGCCGACCATGCTCACAAAGGCGGTGGCTATGGCATAGGTCTTGATTTTGGCCCAGTGAACGTTGATCCCGAGAGACCGGGCCATGTCTTCGTTGTCTTTGATGCAACGGAGTTGAAACCCCAACCTGCTCTTTCGGAACCAGTTCATATAAAGAAGGCCCAGGAAAAAGAACCCCAGGATAAGGTAGTAGTAATAGATATCCTCCTTGAAAATAAGACGCATGTAGTCCGGCGGAGGATAGGTGATCGGAGATATCTCCAGCCCTCGTGCGGCGCCCACAAAGGACCAAACAGTGAAAAGATCTTTCAGGACAAGAGAGGTCGCAATCGTCGCAATGGCAAAGTAATGCCCTTTCAAACGAAACAAGGGGTAGCCGATTATAAAAGACCAGATCACGGCAATCCCCATGCCGACAGGCATGGATACCCAGAAAGGGATATCCCAGCGAAGAAGCATCACAGCCGTCGTGTAAGCACCTATTCCCACATATTGTGCTTTTCCCAGATCCACTTGACCGCCGTACCCGCCGATCGTGTTCCAGCCCATGCCGTAAAGGGAAAACATGAAAAACTGGATCATGGTGGCCATGGCAAAGGATGAAGCGGAAAACAGAGGAAAGATCAGGAAAAGAAACGCCACGGCACCGGCTATGACAAGGTCAATGCGTGGAAAGTCTGAAAAATCAACGGCGTTCTTTAATGTTTCCATCCAAAGAGGCCCCTGGGCCGAATCACCGTGATGACAAAGTAGGCCACATAGATCCACATGTATTTCAGGGAAGTCATTGGCACATCCGCCATCCATGGCCAGTCGAAGGTATAGGTGAAGAAATCCCAAAATCCCGGGATCTCCATAATCAACCCGACGACAAGGCCGGCAAAAAAGGCGCCCGGCACGCTTCCGAAACCGCCAAGAGCGACCACGGTAAAGGCGATCATGGTGAAAAGGAGACCCATAAAAGGGTTGACCGCCCAAAAGTTCACGATTAGGGCCCCTGCCACGGTGACGGAACCGCCCCCGATCCCCCAGGCCAGGGCATTCATCTTTTCCGTTGGGATTCCCATATATCGGGCCGCTTGAGCATTTAGGGCTGTGGCTGTGAGAGCCTTTCCGATCTTGGTCCGGTTCATGAGCAGCCAGACTGCCAGAAAGGCGATCACGGAAAGCCCTGCGGCAGCCGCCTTTGTGGCCGGCAGGATAATCCCCATGCCGATGTCAAAGCTCTTGCCGACCAGAATTCCGTGGTGAACCGTTCGGTCGCTTGAACCGAAAATGAGAAGAGCAAGGTTCCGAAGGAAAAGCATGAGGCCGAAGGTCCCCAGGAGCTGCGCAACCATTGGGCCCCTTATAAGAAACTTGATGAAACCCGCATAACAGATTACCCCCAAAAGGAAACCTACGATTGCAGCAACAGGCAAAGTGAAGATGGGGTCCGTACCGGTCGCCTGAGCCGTCAAAAGGCCTGTGTACATCCCGACCATGAGGAACTCGCCATGGGCGAAGTTGACAATCTCCATGACGCCGAATATGATCGTCAGGCCCAGAGCTACCAGGGCAATCACCATACCCAGAACGATCCCGGCTGCAATAGATCCAAGAAGAAGGTCCATGAAGGGATCAGATCCTCCTGCGCCCTCATCTCTCCCGTCCCTTTTTCCCAGGTAGGGAAATGGGATGGGAGATGAAGGGCCCGGATGTTTACCATCCCGGGAAAGGATAAACCATATCGGCCGTAACGACGTCAAAGGGGTAGACGATCTCGAGCGCGACCTTGCCGTCTTTTGCCTTCTGATACTGCCCGATCAGACCGGATCCCAGGACATTCTGCCCCAGCTCATCGCCGGTGGTGGAGAATTTCACCCCCGCCCAGGGCACAACCAATTCATCTCCCGGAATCTCGATGGCGTTCGCCGCTTTCTGAATCTCCGCAGGCACGGTGGAGCCGGCCTTCTCAATCACGTGGACCCACGTCTGCAGACCCGTAAAGGATCGAGCGGAAGCGCCGCTCAGATCGTTTCCCGTCTTTGCCTTGTACATCCGGTTCACCTGGCCTGCTACCTTCTTAACCTCCACCACCTGAGGCAAGAAAACGGTTCGGGTGAGGATACCCACGATATCGTCGCCAAGGGTATTGCGGAATTCAGGCGTCTCAAATCCGGCGTCCTGTCCCCAAATGATTTTAGGGCCGGCTTTTTCGGCCTTCAGGGTTTTCAGCATGAGGATAGCGTCGGAGGTGTAGGAAGCAAAGAGCATGACATCTGGTTTGGCCGCCTTCAAGGATCGCACTTCGCTAGAAAGATCCGTAGCTTTGTCGGCGTAAAGCAGGGTTTTCCTAAGTTTGAACTCATACTCTCCCGCAAAAAGCTTGATCATCTCTGTGACGAGAGATCCCCACTCCGTGTTTTCGCATGCGGCGGCTAGAACTTCAATGTCTTTCTTGGGAACAGCTTTGACGCCCTTAACCTTTCCCTCGGTCAAGCCTTTGAGTAACTCAAAAAGGTCCTTTGTAAACCACTTGTCATGGGGCGTCGTCCGCCAGAACCACTTGAAACCCCGCATGGTCAAATCAGGAGAAGTAGAGGAGCCGTTGATCATAGGAACGCCATACTGCTCGCAGACGGCGCTCACGGTCTTGGTCACCGAACTGTGATAGCAACCGAGAATCCCGTGAACCTTGTCATCCAGAATGAGTTTCTTAGCCAGATCAGCACCCACGGTCGGGTTGCCTTCGTGATCCTTGAAAATAAGGTTGATCTTTGCCCCTCCCATGGCCTTGATGCCGCCGTTCTTTGCCATGGTCATGGGAAGATCCGCCATCACGCCGTTGGCGATTTCAGCGGCCAGTTCCGCGCCTGCGCGAAGCTCGCGTCCCGCTGCAGCCGCTCCACCCGTAAGAGGATAAATGACACCGATTTTGATCTCCTCGGCTGAGAAGGCCTTCACCGGGAGCATCAATCCCAAAACCGCTGCAAGAGCAATCCCTACCGAAGCAAGCCTTAACAATCTGTTCATTTTCATACCTCCTTTTGTGAGCTACAGGACTTCATTGAAGGAAAAGCCCGAACCGGCTGTCCGGGACGGGCGCCGGGATGGAACGTGCATCAATCCCCTGTAAGGATCGATTCTATGAGTTTTGCGGATGAATCTACCAGCACAATTGCGGCACTATAGGAAAATTCTTAAAACCTGTCAAGGGCGGAAAACGCCGACATCAAAACACCGTGAGGTCCTCATCCCTCAAGTCGGAAATGAACATGTGACCAGGAGCGTGAGTAATCACAAGGGGGAGCTTCGCTGAAAGGGCTGCGAGCGAGGAAGTGACGCCACACGCCCAGAACACGGGGATCTCCCTCGGGAGTATTGTAACAGGGTCCCCAAATTCAGGATGATCAATGTCCTTGATTCCGATGGCTTCAGGACTTCCTATATGAATAGGTGCCCCATGGGTAAGATGAAAACGAGTCGTGACCTGGACGGCGCGTACTGCTTGCTCCGGGGTCATGGGCCGCATGCTCACCACCATTGGGCAGGAAAAAGGCCCTGCAGGCGTGCATGACCGGTTCGTTATATACATGGACACGTTCTTTCCTTCTTCCAGGTTCCGAACGGGGAGACCGGCGGCCGTCATGGCGGCTTCAAAAGAAAAACTGCACCCGAGGAGAAAGCTAACGATACGGTCATGGAAAAGAGTGCTGACGTCACCCACCTCCGATTTGAGCTCACCTCGTTCAAAGATGCGGTATTTGGGTAGATCGGTTCGAAGATCCGCGCCGACCGCGATACGAGGCGCTGTCTGCCCCGGATCGAGAACATCCAAAACAGGGCATGGTTTTGGATTTCGGACACAGAAAAGGAGAAAATTGAAAGCCTCTTCCCTTGGAAGCATGACCAGGTTGGCTTGAACATAGCCGGCCGCAAGACCCGTGGTCGGCCTATTCCATTGCCCCCTTCTGATACGGAGCCGCATCTGGGCAGGATTTTCTTTCATAACCGCAGATTTTCAAAAAATGTAACCTCTATTTCATCTTACAGAAGAACAGGTTCTGTCAAGATCTTTTCTCCAGCAAAAAAAGCGGTTACCGAGGTGTCCTTCGCAGCTTGACTTGTGAACCCTTGCTTTGCTATTTCAGGATTGTATAAATTGCACACGGCACGAAATGCTTGATTCACTTCTTGATGCCGGACAAAAGGGAAGCCCGGAAACAAGAGACCCGGAGGTCGATTCATGAAACACCTGGGAGGCGAACATCCCACGCAGGCCTTCAGCCACAACTACCTGACGCGCGGGACAAAAAACGTATTTATGAAGACGAAGGTTCATTTAACCGTTTTGACGGCGGCAATGTTTCTTTTCACGGGAAATGCCTCAGGGGCGTCTTGGCCCTCGGAAGTCACCGTGGTTTCGCCTGCGCCCGGAACTTCTGTTCATTCCCTTCTAACCCTTATGGGGAATCTGATTGTCGAACATACGCCCATAGAGCGATGGGACGTTCAGCCTCTCGGGGGACCCGAGCTCTGGCTGCCCATGATGAAAGAGGGGAAATGCCATTTTGCCAATCACAGCGTCCCAGGGATGATATTGGCTTATCAAGGACGCTGGGTGTATGAAAAAATCAGGGCAACCTATGTTCGCACTGTCGCCGCAGGACACAGCGAAATGTTCATGTTCTGGACCACCGCCGATAAGCAAATCGGCTCCATCAGCGACCTGAAAGGGAAAAGAATCTTTGTGAAATATAAAACCAATCCGCTTTTTCTTGAAATGGCGAAAAACCAACTGGCCTCTGCAGGACTCAATCTCAGCGACCTCAAAAGCGTCCTGCCCTTTTCCAATCTTTCGGTGGCGACAAAAGCGCTCCTTGACGGCATAGCCGACGCTTTTCTCTTTCCGGTAGTCCGGGAGGCTGTAGAAGAAATCAACACACTGAAAGGAGAGTGTCAATTCATCCCATTGACCCTGGGACAGAGCCGTTATGTCGTGGAACGTATGGGGGGATTTTATGTGGAGAACATTCGTAGTCATGATCCACGATTCGGAAACCTGAAACCTGTTCCCAACGCTATATGTTATCAAAATGCCATGTTCTGTTCCCACACTCTTGATCCCGACCTGGTACACGGTGTGGCAAAAACCATCTTTGACCACAGCGCCGAATTGAGGGATGCACAACCGCTGGCAAGCTTCTGGTCTTTGAACTACCGGCCGGTGGCCCTGGGCGTTCCTTACCATGAAGGTGCAATCAGATATTTCCGAGAAAAGGGTTTGTGGACCTCCAAGGCTCAAATGTATCAGGAAAGAATCATCAGCAAACAAAGCGCGAACTAACTGTTGCGAAAAGAAACGGTACTCGCCCACGATCCAAAGTACATACATTTCCTAATATTTTGGCTTTATGAAATCTGGTATTGACGGTGCAGGGTCCAGGGGCCCCTCTCAAGACGGAAACCGCAAAGACTTCGGGAGGAGCATGAAAACACCGGGATGAAAACAGAATACGTCTTCGATATCGATGATCGCTTGCCGCTGAAATACGCTTTTCTTTACGGTATGCAGTGGGCCTTTATCATGTTTCCCGCCCTGATCATCGCAGCAACCCTTTGCGCGGAATCCCTTCCTAACGGCCAGATCGACAAGGTCCGTTTTTTGCAGTTTACGCTTCTGACCTCCGGTTTTTTCACCGTCATTCAAACCCTCTGGGGGCACCGCTACCCCCTTCTTGAAGGGCCTGCCACCGCCCTCATGCTGGCGTTTGTCCTGCTGGCGCCTCTAGGACTGAGACCCATCCAGGCAGGTATGATGATCGGTGGAGGTCTTCTTATCCTCACGGTTCTTTCCGGACAGCTCGATCGGGTGACCGGGCTTTTCACACCCAATGTCACCGGCGTCATATTAATGTTGATCGCCTTGGGCCTGCTCCGTCCTCTTATGGGATTCATGATCGGCGCAGGAATGACCCCCTCTCATGGCGAAGGCCGTGTTTTCTTGATCAGTGTCGGCCTTGTCCTTTTCATGGCCACTCTCTCCCATCGGCTTCAGGGTTTTTTAAAAACCATTTCCATTCTCATAGGAATGTTCCTTGGATCGCTCTTGTTTCATTTTCTTGGCCCCTTGGAATGGCAAAAGGTCTCAGCGGCCTCATGGGTTTCTCTTTCCCCCCAGTGGGTGCCCTCCATTCCTCGGTTTCACTGGGCAGCAGCCGTGGCTTTCGCCTGCGCCTACCTGGCAGTCATGGCCAACACTCTTGGGAGCCTTCAGGGGATCTCGGCGATCACTGACCCCCATCGCCTTCCTCATGCCGCTTCAAAAGGCATGTTTGTGACCGGCGCTGCAGGTATCGTCTGTGGGCTGTTCGGCGTAGTGGGAACCGTAAGCTACAGCATGAGCCCCGGGGTCATCCTAGCAAACAGGGTAGCCAGTCGATTTGCCGTGACCTCTTGCGGAATCGTCCTGGTCCTTGCCGCTTTTCTCCCCAAGCTGGCAGCCTTCATTTCTTTGGTGCCCGGACCCGTGGTGGGTTCGGCTCTTTGCGTTGGGCTAGGGGGACAGGTGGGAGTTGGAATTTCCGCCGTGGCCTGCCGTCAGCTTACCTCGAGGGATTACTTTGTGGTGGGCTTGCCGGTCATTCTCGGCACTCTGACGGGTTTCCTGCCTAACGCCGTTTTTTCACTCCTGCCTCCTTCTTTGCAGGTTTTTGTGGCAAACAGCCTGATCGTCGGCATCTTTCTCGTCTTGCTCCTCGAGCACCTTCTCTTCAGGGAGAAAAAGTGAGCTTTACCGATTTATCGTAGAGACTCAATTGCGGTCCGGGCCTCACCCTTAAGGGAACACGGCCGATCCGGCAAATGGTGCGCTTATGGAAAAGCCCCTGCACAAGGCAGGGGCTAAACCTGAAAACATCATGAAGGTTAAAGGAATCGAGTAAAACCTTCACGACATCGATTAGGCTAAGGCAAAGACGGAAATTTGTCAAGGGATTTCATTAGATAGCCTCTTGACTTTAGGACGCTTCACTGCTATGCTTTTTAATAGTTGATATCCCGTCTTATCACTCCTTGGCCCTTAACGAACGGGACATTGTGTCTTTGGAGGTTCCGTATCAGCCCGTGAGCAGACTGAAAAAAATCGTCCTTTGGGGTATCGTGGGCGCTCTCTTTTATTTCTTTCTCAGCCACCATATTATTTTTGTCGGCTCCAAGGTCAAGGTCCTTAAAAAATCCAATCTGACTCTGGAGTATACCATTTTCAGCACTCAGGGAAAAAGCTACGAGTCAATCATTCGCGTGGATCAACTAAGGCGCGACGGAATCGGGGAACTCCTCGTGGAGATGGGGAAGCTGTCTCAAGGCGAATTAGACCGACTCCTCGATAAATACCGCCGCTAAAAAGCGTCAGACCTCAAAATCTACTTTGATTTTAAACATGCGAACGGCGGGTAGGCTGTGCACATCTTTGATGCCCGTGATTTCGGATATTTCCTTGAGAGCACTTTCAATCGTGACTATCCTGGGAGCGATAAACGTGAACCACACGTTGTATTCATGGTTTCTTAGGTAATTGTGGGTCACACCGGGATAACGGTTCACGACCTCCACAAATCGTTTAAGCTTTTTCTGCGGGACTTTCGCGGCACAAAGCGTACTCCTGTAATCAAGCTTTTTGGAGTGGAAGTTTCCCCCAATACGGCGGATAACCCCCTCCTCCTTGAGTCTCCTAATTCGGAGAAAAACCTCATCCTCAGGAAGATCAAGGCGCTTACCCAGCTCCCTGTAGGGCCTCTGGGCAATGGGAAATCCTGATTGAATCTCATTCAGGATCTCTCGGTCCCGGTTATCCATAGGTCCTTCTCTTTGCCGGTTGATACATACAAAGCGGCTCTTCTTCCAGAAAATCCCCTGACGCTTCATAGGCCCGCGCACGGCACCCACCGCAGAATTGTAAATACTCGCACCGGCCGCATTTGCCCTTGTAGGCCGAAAAATCTCGAAGACTCCGAAACACATCCGAATTGTCCCAAATATCTCGAAAGCTTGATTTGTTCAAATCCCCACAGTTGACTTCGAGGTAGCCGCAAGGCTGAATGATGCCCACATGGGAAACGAAGCAGAAGGAAGTTCCTCCCAGGCATCCACGTGTTAAAGCGTCCAACCCATAGGTGGCATAGTCCACTTTTTCGCCCCTTTTGTGCGCTTCCTCTCGCAGAACCCTGTAGTAGTGGGGAGCGCATGTAGCTTTCAGGTGGATAGGCACTCTCCGCCTCATGGAACAAAACCAATGGAGCAGCCGTTCATACTCCGATGCATCAATCTCCTGATCAATCATATCCCTGGCGCGGCCTGTGGGCACAAGTAAAAAGATGTGGTGGGCGGCAGCGCATAACTGCACAACCAGGCGAAGAATGTCTTCCGCCTGCCCAACGTTGTGCTTCGTAATCGTCGTGTTGATTTGGAATTCAATCCGGCCCTTTTTTAGAAGATTGATTCCATCCATGGCTCCTTGAAATGCTCCGGGAACCTTCCTAAACCGGTCGTGCTGCTCCTGATTTGCCCCATCCAGGGAGATGCTTACTCGCTGAATCCCGGATAATCTCATCTTTTCCGTGATCTCTTCCGTGATCAGGGTTCCATTCGTGGCCATGACCATTCGAAGGCCTTTGGCGGTTCCGTACCGGGCAAGTTCAAACACATCATCTCGAAGCAACGGTTCCCCGCCGGTGAGGATAACAATGGGTTTGCCCACCTCTTCGATCTGATCCAGAATTCGGAGGCATCCATCTGTATCCAATTCCCCTTGGCACTGACCCCGGCCGGCTGCAGCCCGGCAGTGGACACAATTGAGATTGCACTTTCGGGTCACCTCCCAAGCCACAAGACGAAGCCGGTTTTTATTTTGAGCGTGCTCCTTCATTTTCGAATCACTGGACCTTGAACGACCGTTCCATCGTTAGATTCTAATTCTGCGGTTCGGATTTCTTCCCTTGTTACCTTTCCTTCAAGCTATCGGGAATCCGCGAAGCAGGCCGAAAACCGCTCCTTTACCGGTTCCGGTTAAGGAGCCTGGCGGCATCCTTGGCGAAGTAGGTGAGAATCAAATCCGCTCCTGCTCTTTTGATGGAAATCAAGATTTCCATCATGATCCTGTCTCCATCAACCCAGCCCTTTTCCTGAGCAGACTTTACCATGGCATATTCACCGCTTACGTTGTAGGCCGCCAAGGGCAGAAGACATTCCTCTCTTACCCTTCTGATAATATCAAGAAAGGCCAGGGCAGGTTTAACCATAATCATGTCAGCCCCTTCTTCCATGTCCAGGATAGCCTCCTTCAATGCCTCCAGTGCATTGGCCGGATCCATTTGATAGCTCGACCGATCTCCGAACTTGGGAGTTGAATCCGCGGCCTCTCGGAAGGGGCCGTAAAACCCTGAAGCGTATTTCACGGCGTAGGACAGAATTCCTGTATCCTGAAAACCGGCCAGGTCGAGAGCATTCCTAATGGCCGCCACCCGTCCGTCCATCATGTCCGAAGGAGCAACAAAATCAGCGCCTGCCTTTGCATGACTGACCGCCTGCCTGGCCAGTATTTCCAGGGTAGCATCGTTGTCTACCTTGCCTTCCTTTATGATGCCGCAGTGCCCGTGATCAGTATACTCACAAAGACAGATATCGGTCATGACCACTATCTCTTGCAGCTTAGCTTTTATTGAGGAAACAGCCTGCTGCACGATCCCGTCATTTGCGTACGATTTGCTGCCGACAGCGTCTTTACAGTCCGGGAGTCCAAATAGAATCACAGCGGGGACTCCGAGATCCCAGGCCTCTATGACCTCTTGAACAATGGTGTCCACGGAAAACCGGTACTGCCCGGGCATCGAAGAAATGGGCTCTTTGAGGTTGCGGCCGTGCCTCACAAAAAGAGGATAAATCAAATCCTTCACCGAAAGGTTTGTCTCTCTCACCATTTCTCGAAGGGTTCTGTTTTGCCTGAGTCGTCTGGGACGAATAATCATGTCAGTCCTCATTGGTCATTGGATCGTGATGCGTCCTGCTTTACCTGTTGCATCTTGCCGGATGATTGTTGTAGGTTCTTTTACGCTTGCCTCTTGAGCGCTTCATGAAACCTTAGTTTCTGCTGTATTCTGTTTTCCTGAGATTCAGCGTTTTACTCGCTTTCACGCACTTAAGGCACTTCTTCCAACCCGATTTCATGATCAGTGAGATAACAGGCCGGGTCGGGTGCCCACATGTCCCCTGAGACGGCCTCTGCGCGAACCCTGAAATTGCCCCCGCAAATGTCAAGCCAGGAACAAAGCGCGCATCTGCCTTTTACGTGCTTTTTCTTATCTTTCAACGTGTTCAAAATGGGATCGGATGGATCGGTCCAGATCTCACTGAACGGCCTTTCCCGGACATTGCCGAAGCTCAGGTGCCTCCAGAACTGATCAGCATGAACGCTGCCGTCCCAGCTTATACATCCGAACGCTTTTCCCGAGTTGTTCCCCTCGTTCATTTTTAGAAGCTCCAGGACCTCTTTCGCTCTTGGATTGCCCTCCCGCACCATGCGCAGATAAAGGTACGGTCCATCCGCATGGTTATCAACAGTGAGCACCTCCTTTGCTATGCCGCGATTATGCAACTCCTTTGTCCTGTTGATGATAAGATCAACCACCCGCCGGGTTTGTTTCCTGTCAAGGTCTTCCTCAATCAGTTCCGAACCGCGACCTGCGTAAACAAGATGATAAAAGCACACCCTTGGGATATCTACCTCTTCCAGAAGGTCGAATATGCGAGGCACTTCCTGCACATTCATCCTGTTAAGCGTGAACCGAAGGCCTACCTTGAGACCTGCTTCCTGACAGTTTCTTATCCCCTCCACAGCAGCTCTGAATGCGCCCTTTTTACCCCTAAAACGGTCATTGACCTCTTCAAGACCGTCCAGACTGACCCCCACATAAGATAGACCGACATCTTTTAGCTCTCTTGCCTTGTCTTGTGTAATCAGCGTACCGTTGGTGGAAATCACAGCCCTCATCCCTTTCTGCACAGCGTACCCGGCAAGATCCGCAAGGTCTTCACGAAACAGGGGCTCTCCTCCGGAAAAAAGAATAACCGGTACGCCGAATGCGGCCAGATCGTCGAGCATCGATTGAGCCTCCCGGGTCGTCAGTTCCTCTTCCCGGCTTTGTTCAGAGGCCTTTGCGTAACAGTGGATACATTTCAGGTTACACGCCCTGGTCATATTCCAGACCACAACGGGTTTTTTGTCTGAAGAGAACTGAAGGAGATGGGAAGGAAGATCCTTGCAACGGCGACCGTATCGAAGGGCATCCGACGGCTCAACGGTTCCACAGTAAAGTTTTGAGATTCCGATCATTCACCATTCTACCTACAAAATGTTTCAGCTTGACGCTCTCGCAAAAAGCCTATTTCCGATGACTGTGCATCCTTCGCTGCGCACTGAATCAGTCAGTTCACGTCCCCTTTCGGCAAGGAATAAGGCTCGTAGTCCTTCGAACTGTAATGCTTTTTCATGAGATCGTTGATATACTTTTCCATGTTCGTCACCGCTTCCTTGGTAATCAGAAAGCTCTCCATCCCGGATCTGTCTTTGACCAGCTTGAGGCCGTACTCGAGCTTTTTGGCCACTTGATAGGCAAGAACCCCTGCTTCTTGATCCGTTTCAATGGCTTTACGAATCAGTTCATCAATAGCTTCATCATCAAAGGTTACCTGGATGTCCGCCTCATTGAACAGGGATGTTTCCTCTATTTTAATTTGCTCATAGATCGATTGAAACTCATCAAAAGCTGAATTCACATCGGAAATTCTCTTGAAATAGATTTTCGCTATGAGGCCGGCCCGAGTGGCCGTGATATCAAGTCCCGAGCGATTATAGAAGTCCTTTGCCCTTGCGAGAATGAAGGCTTTGAGGTTTTCGACCTCTTTCTCCACGGCCTTTTCGAATCGGACGGCCCGCGCGGAAGAATCGGGGTTTTCCACGAGGGCTTTAAGTTCTTTCTCAGGATCATCCACAAGTTCCGGGGTGACCAGAAATCTTTTAATTGTCGTGGACGGCAATTGCTTTTCAAAGAGAAGAAGAACCTTTTCTATAGCGCTGACTAAAGCTCTGGCCCCGGTTTTTTCCTTTGCAGCCATTTCAGCGATTTTTACCAGGGCCTCTTCTTCAAACCTGACCACGATATCATAAGCTTTGAAATCCATGCGCTTGCTTAACGTGATAGGATTGTTGGGATTTTTAAGGATCTCTACAAGATCTTCTTTGGTAAGTTCGTCAAAGACAACGATAACCGGAAGTCGACCGACAAACTCCGACTCGAAACCGAATTCCACCAAGTCCTGAGCCGTCACTTCCTTCAGGATTTCCCAAGGAATATCCGTTGGCCTCACATCTGCTTCAAACCCTATCCCTTGTTTCTGAAGTCGTTTCTTGATGATGCCCGCCAGTTCACCAAACGCACCGCTCATGATAAAAAGAATATTCTTGGTATTTACGAGCCGCTTTTCCTTTTTACCGGTCCTTCTGAAATGCTCGATTGCCTGAATCTGCGAAACCGCATCGTGAGGAACCTTCAGGTCGACTTCGGTCTCCTCCATGGGTTTCAGGAGCGCTCTTTGGACTCCTGTGCGAGAAACATCATGACCTATGATGTTTCTCGCCGAGGCTATTTTGTCTATTTCGTCGATATAGATTATGCCGTGTTCGGCTAGGCTGATGTCGTCGTTGGCCTCGTAGACAAGATCCCGCACAAGATCCTCTACATCGCCGCCCACATACCCGGTCTCACTGAACTTGGTAGCATCCCCCTTTACAAAAGGCACGCCGATTTTCTGAGCAATGAGTTTGACGATATATGTTTTTCCAACGCCGGTGGGACCCACCATCAGAATATTGTTTTTGATCATCCCCACGCCGGCCGACTTCTTTTTCCCTGAAACTTTTCTTAAATGCTTGATTCTGTTGAAATGCGTGCAAACTTTTGTAGCCAGGACTGCTTTAGCGCGGCGTTGTTTGACCACGAAACTGTCGAGGAACGCCTCGAGATCATCAGGAAGCATGTCGAATTTCACCGGACGGACTTTGGTGTCTCCCGATCGATTCTCCTCTGATTCCACCTCTTGTGCTTTTGGGAAAATGAAGGGAGAAATAATTCTCACCCGGTTTCC
>JAFGDM010000105.1 GCA_016932115.1 Deltaproteobacteria bacterium
ATGTGGCTTCTTCGTTTTTGAGTTTTAAGAGGGACCCCCATGCTCACAGCTGCCGACTTCAGCATTTCAAACAGCTAAATTGTTACTAAAAATTTAATTTTGAGTAAACTGACTATATATTTAGAGCAGACGGCATGTCAACAAAAAAGCATGCGCCGACAATTGTAGCGCTGATGAGAAAAGGGGGACTAAGTCACTTTCTCAGGTGGCAGTGATTAAGCTTTGTCCCCGATTACCGGCCGTTTTTCCGTGCCTTTCTATCATGAATTTTTATAGGATATATAGTAACGCTAAAATGTTACATAAAATTTTATCTTGCGATAGCGGAAATTTTGCTGTTGATTTCATGTTCCTGGAAGGGGAGATGATTTTGGATTTTACACTATGCAGAAGAATCATTGACAACGTGTCTCGGGTGATCGTCGGCAAGTCAGACGTTCTCGAATTGGTTCTGGTGGCGCTGGTTGCAGACGGGCATGTCTTGCTGGAAGACGTGCCCGGTGTCGGAAAGACCTTGATCGCCAAGGCCTTGGCCAGGAGCTTCGGCGGACTGTTCAAAAGGGTCCAGTTCACACCTGATCTTTTGCCCGGGGATATCACCGGTTTCAATATCTACAATCAGAAAAGCGGCCGGTTTCACCTCAAAGAGGGACCCGTCATCACAAATATCCTGTTGGCGGATGAAATAAACCGGGCCATCCCTCGCACTCAGTCCAGCCTTTTGGAAAGCATGGAGGAACGGCAGGTGACTATTGACGGGACCACATACCAGCTCCCCAAGCCCTTTCTTGTTATGGCTACCCAGAACCCTATTGAGCTTGAGGGAACCTTTCCTTTACCTGAGGCGCAGCTCGATAGGTTCCTCCTCAAAATACATGTGGGTTATCCGCAAAAAGATGAAGAAATCTTGATCTTGGATCGTTTTCAGCAGGAAGATCCCCTCTGTGATCTTAAGCCCTTGGCGGATCCGGGACAACTCGTCTGCATGCAGCAGGATCGGAAACTCATCCGCGTCTCCAGGCCGATCAAGCGTTACATCGCGGAGATTGTCGGGGCTACCAGAAACAGCGATGCTCTGCGCTTCGGAGCAAGCCCAAGAGGATCCTTAGGCTTAATGCGCGCCGGTCAGGCTCTCGCGGCTATCCGGGGACGTGCCTATGTGCTGCCGGACGATATTAAATATTTGGCTCATCCCGTGCTGACCCATCGGTTGATTCTCAAAGAAGAGGAACGATTACGGGGAGGTTCTCCCGAAAATTTGTTGGAAGAGATTGTTAAACAGGTCCCTGTACCCGCGCCCACAGAGTAAGGTCAGTGCCGTGCAAATTCAGGAGATAAGATTACCGTCGATATTTGTTGTCCCCCTGGTGCAGGTTTTTCTCGTAGTGTTCTTCTTCATCTCCCTGCTCTATGGATTTCGTGATCTCGTCCTTTTTACAGGTATTCTTTTGGGCGTTGGTTTCGGTGCCAGTATCTGGTGCCGACTAAGCCCTAAAAATATAAGGTGCGATCTGAGGGTCGATAGGGTAAGGGTTTTCCCGGAGGAAAGGCTGCAACTGCATATCCGTGCCGTCAATGCCAAATTCCTGCCGGTTTTGCTAAAAATCGCGGTCCGCTTTGATAGATCCATAACCGGTCCTGAGCATGAGGACACCGGTTTTTCGAGTGAATGTGGGCTTCTCTGGTACCAGGGTTCGAGTTTTCAGAAAGAACTGATTTTCCACCGGCGCGGGTTTTATCGTTTGGGGCCGCCAAGCCTGTCAGTTGGAGATCTTTTCGGTTTCTACAGCAAGGAAATCAAATCCCGGATCTCAGTGGACGTCATTGTCTACCCGCGCCTGGTCGAAATCAAACCATTGTCCCTCCCCAGACGCGATTTTTACGGGGTTCCCGGTGCCCGGAGTCCGGTTGAGGATCCTGTTTACATTTACGGCACGAGGGATTACCAGCCAAGCAGCCCGGCACGACGCATCCACTGGAAGGCCAGCGCCCGGCACAATCGACTCCAGGAAAAGCTCTGTGAGCCTACGGAACAGGAGAAACTTCTGATTCTTCTCGATGTAAGCCGATTTGCAGACGTGCAGGCGGAGGAGGCTCTCGAAAGAATCATCGAAGCGGCTGCATCCTATACAGTTTGGCTGGATCGGCAGGGGTATGCCGTGGGTTTTGCAACCAACGCACGTATTGCGGGCGGGGGTTCTTCGATCATTCCCATCAGCCGAAGCCCGATGCAACTGTCGCGGATTTTAGAGGCCCTTGCAAGGATGAGGATAATCTCGGAGGGAAGCTTAATGGATATCCTCACCCGGGGCGTCGATCTTCCTTGGGGCTTGAGCTGCCTTGTTTTCGCTTATGAAGAGGGGGATGCGACCTCCAAGCTGAAGGCCCACTTGCGCAATCGAAAAATCCCCGCAACCTTTCTCTGCGCTCAAAAACCCGCCGGTCTTTATGACGATCAGCGGCCTGGCCGAGAACGGCATTTCGCGTTGGACGACCTGGCCCCCGGGGAGAAACCAGATTCATGAAAGTGTCCGGGAACGCTTTTCCGATCCTCATCTGCGACGGCATGTTGTTGAGCTGGGTGTATGCCTGGGCTTCCTTGATCATGCCGATGTTAGGCCACAGGCCTTTCCCGCTGCCGGAAGGAGCATTGGTCCTTGCCGTGGTAACGATGATCACCTTGCTCCACCGAGGACGAGGTTGGCGAATCATCTCCATCATAGCTATCCACGCAGTGGGCTTTCTGTTGGCTGCCCTGAGAATCATCTATGTCCATTTTGAATGGTCTTATCCGTTCTGGTCCCCGGAATGGGTTGTGACGCTGCTCTCTCAGCAGGGTAGCGTCCTGGAATGGATGATAACGCTTCTCATTATCTTTTGGGCCGCGGTGCTTTGGATCGGCGGGACCAAGATTGCCTGCAAGCCGGCCGACCTGTTCGCGATCTCTTCCAGATTTGATTTGGGTGCCGCACTTTTTCTCCTCCTCCTGCTTATCCAACTCCTCATGGTGGGAAAGGGTGTAAACCTTAATCCCGACTGCAACTGCGAGTCGAGTTTCCTGGCGTTTTTTGTGCTGGGACTTCTAGGCATGGGAATGTCGCGCTACGGGGATTCCGCCGGCAGGAGTCATTTCACCGCCTACCGGGGCATTGGTGTGATTCTGAGCTTCGTGTTTTTTGTGGTCCTACTCGGGGGAGGTCTCGTCATCTTATTTTTGCCCGCCTTGATAGGCGCCGCCGAGCTGGGTCATGATCTGCTCAAAACCGTGGCTGAACCGTTACTTCCCGTCTTGGTGACCGTCCTGCGTTTTATACTGGTGAAAGGTTGCCGGGGAGCGCGAGATGAACTCCCCTCAGCCAAGCCGGAGGTTGCAGGCCCCAATTTTTCGCTTGACGGCGGCAGCGGAGGAGGAGGAATCCTGGAAGTCATAATGATTTGGGGTTTCGCAATATTGGCGGGCTTTCTATTATTGGTTATCCTTGCCCTCGCAGTGCGG
>JAFGDM010000106.1 GCA_016932115.1 Deltaproteobacteria bacterium
AAAATTGCTGCATTGCCCTCGCTATACGGCGCACATTATCCAGCCTTCGGGTTTTCTTGTCAAACCATTGATTCGGGCTCATTTTTCTCTATTTGAGAGATCTTTTCATCCAGAAGATCGGTGAGGGTCTCCCTGAACCCATATGGGTAGAGTGCGAATACTTCTGCAAGCCGCCCTGAAAGCTTGTCTGCGATTCTATTCGCGATCGGATTCTCTGCAGCCATGAGCCAGTATTCCTGCTGCCTGATTTTGCTTCGAAGTTTCATTTTCTCGATTTTTTCAAGCCGAGGTACGGAATCCAGCTCCTTTTCAAGGAACTCGATGATCTCGGTTGCGTCCCGTTTTCCGAATCGACTCATGATTCACCTCCATCGAGCAGTCCTCCCATGTAGGGTCGGGCTCCGTCGCCTCCCGGGATCTCCCCGCACGATGGAGCTTGCCCCTCTCCATTTGCATCCGACACCACTGAAATATAGATTTACCGTGCTCGCCGGCTAAAATCCACTGGTATTTGCTCCCATGCATGCGTATACTATTCATGAGCCCAAGATAAGGAGGGGGGCGTACTATGAAGCTCGGCATAATCGGCCTGCCCCAGTCCGGCAAGTCAACCCTTTTCGCTGCGCTCTCGGGAACCCGGGGGCAAGGAGGGCTGCAGAAACCGTCCCGATCCGAGCAGCACCTCGCCACGATCAAGGTGGCGGACGAAAGAGTGGACTTTCTGAGCGCGATGTACAAACCCAAGAAAACAACCTATGCCCGGCTCGAATACCTACTTCCCGGGCAACCAACGTCGGCTTTGCCCGGCAAAGCCGAAAACCAGGCCTTCACGCAGGCGCGCGTGTGTGATGCCCTCCTTCATGTGGTCAGGAACTTTGAAGGGCCCGGGGGAGTCCCCCCAAGCCCTGAGACGGATTTCCGGAAGTCGGAAGAAGAGATGATCCTGAGCGATCTCGTCGTGGCGGAAAAAAGGATTGAACGGATCGACCTTGACGCCAAGCGGGGCAAGAAACCCGATGAAGAGGAGCTTTCCCTGATCAGGGCAAGCCGGGAAATGCTGGAACGGGGACTTCCCCTGCGGCTTAGGCCTGAAATAGCCGAAGCCCAGGCCCTGAGGGGGTTTACCTTTCTCTCCGCCAAACCCCAGCTCGTGATCATCAACAATGGCGATGAAGATGAATCAATGCCCGAATGGAAGCAGAAGCCCGAGCATGTTGAAACCCTTGTGGTGCGGGCTCGGCTTGAACAGGATATTGCCTCAATGCCTTCCGAGGAGGCCCGGGAGTTTATGGAAGCATATCATATTGACTCTTTCGTCCTGGACCGCGCGATTCAAAGCTCCTACCGCCTCCTCAACCTCATCTCCTTTTTTACCGTTCTCAATGATGAGGTCAGGGCCTGGACCATAAAGCAGGGGCTGCCCGCCTTGGAGGCGGCAGGGACGGTGCACACAGACATGAAAAAGGGGTTTATCCGGACCGAAGTCCTCTCCTTCGACGACCTCAATACCTTAGGGTCCTTCCACGAGGCAAAGCAGAAAGGGGTCGTTCGCCTGGAGGGCAAGGAGTATGTAGTCAAGGATGGAGATATCATCAATTTCAGATTCAACATCTAAACATGAAGGACAAGGAATGGAACAGGGAAACATTTATTTCTTAGAGACACCGACACCACCTTGTTGGTCGTGACTTGTTTGGGAGGCATAGGCTATGAAAAAGATCAAAGCGGCCATCATCGGAGCAGGCGGATACGGCGGTTGCGGGGCCACTGAACTTCTGATCGGTCACCCCGGCGCGGAGATTGTCGCTCTTTTTGACAAGCAGGATATCGGCAAACCCATAAGCAACCTTTATCCCCACCTGAAAGACTTTTGTGATCTGCCGTTACTCGATCCGGCCGACCCTCACCGGCCTGAAGACTTTGATGTCGTCTTCTTTTCCACACCCGACGGCGTAGGCCAGAATGAAGCGAAGTATTGGTTAAATAAAAATATTAAAGTAATTGATTATAGTGGTGATTTTAGATTTAATGACGTGGAAACTTACCGGGGTTACGCAGCTCGGATCGGGAAAAATCAGGAGCATGCCTCTCCGGATCTCCTCCCCCGCTCGGTTTACGGCCTGGCCGAACTCCACCGCAAGGAGATCGCCGAATCCCAGGTGGTAGGCAATCCCGGATGCTTTGCCGTAAGCTGCATCCTAGGGCTTGTTCCTGCCTTCAAGGCGGATCTTGTAGAGGAAGGCTCAATCATTTGTGACTCCAAAACAGGTGTCTCAGGAGCAGGAAAAAAGCCTGCCCCGAACTTTCATTACCCTGCTCGCTACGATGCTATGAACGCCTACAGAATCTCCGGCCATCAGCACGTCTATGAGATTGAAAGAGAACTGAGCCTGGTGGCCGGGAAAGAAGTGAAAATCACCTTCACACCCCATGTCATCCCTTTGTGTCGGGGTATCCTGAGCACCCTGTATGGAAGTCTGAAACAAGGCCACACCGCTGAAACCGCTTTCGAAGCCTACCGGTCCTTTTACAAAGGGGAGCCCTTTGTCAGGGTCTTCGGCCCGGGCAGCATCTTAACAAGCACGGATGTGCGGGGATCTAATTTCTGCAACATCTCGGTAAACGCGGATGCCAGAACAGGCAAGCTCATTGTGGTGAGCATTATCGATAATCTGGTAAAAGGACAGGCAGGTAGCGCCGTTCAAAACATGAACATCATGTTCGGCCTCGAAGAAACAACGGGTTTACTGAGACCCGGCCAATTTCCCTAAACCTGACTGATTACATCGTAAATCTATTTTTTCATACCATTTTGGCTTTCTGGAATAAGGTCCCGCAGCCGGTGTGGATAGCAAAGCATTCCAAAAAGCTCCTGAGAAACTCGAAATCAACTAGTTTCTCTCATAAATAAATATGTACCGAAGCGCCGGGGCCGTTTACTCAAATAGTACCATTAGAACAGGATCATGCATGCCATGTTTAAAATAGGGCAAAACCAAACCTTGAGAAACATCGCCATCATCTCCCACGTTGATCACGGCAAGACAACCCTAGTGGATTCCTTGTTTCGCCGGAGCGGCATGTTCAGAGATAATCAGGAGGTCGGTGAAAGGCTGATGGATAACCTGGAGCTCGAGCGTGAGCGGGGAATCACAATCGCGGCCAAGAACTGCTCAGTGATGTGGAAAGGGGTTCGCATCAATATTATCGACACCCCTGGTCACGCGGATTTCGGCGGCGAAGTGGAGCGTGCCGTCTCCATGGTCGATGGTGCCATCCTTCTCGTGGACGCATCCGAAGGTCCCCTTCCCCAAACCCGCTTCGTTCTGAAAAAAGCGCTCGACGCCCACCTTAAGATCATCGTGGTGATCAATAAGATCGACCGTCCAGACGCCCGTCCCGAACAGGTTCTGGATGAAATCTACGATCTTCTCATCGACCTGAATGCGACCGAGGATCAGCTTGACTTTCCTCTGCTCTACGCCGTGGGTCGGGACGGAATCGCGCAAAAGACCCTCAATGAAGAAGGTCAGGATCTCCACCTCCTGCTGGATACGATCCTTGCAGAGATCCCAGCTCCCTCTTGCGACCCCGATGCGCCTTTTCAGATGCTTGTATCCGATCTGGGCTATTCGGACTATGTAGGGCGACTGGCCATTGGAAAAATCTTCCACGGCACGGCCAGATCCAGAGACAGTCTCGTGTGCATCGGCGAATCCGACGAGATCATGCCTCTCACAGTATCGCAAATCCAGGTTTACGAAGGAACCAAGCTCAGGAACATGGATGAGGTTCAACCCGGCGATATTGTGGTGCTTGCAGGGATCGAGGAGGTAAAAATCGGCGACACCATATGCAACAGAGAGCGGCCCCTGGCTCTTCCCCGAATTACCGTGGATGAACCGACGGTATCCATGAAATTCATGGTGAATACGTCACCCCTCGGGGGACGGGACGGGACTTATGTCCAGTTAAGCCGGATTCACGCCCGCCTCGTGAAAGAGGCCAGGAGAAACGTGGCCATCCAGGTGGAAAAAGGGGAAGAGCCGGATAGCGTCCTGGTCAAGGGCCGGGGAGAATTCCAACTGGCTATCCTCATCGAGACCATGCGCCGGGAAGGCTATGAATTCTGCGTGGGCCGTCCCCAGGTGCTCTACCGTTACAAAGACAGTCGGAAGCTGGAGCCTATAGAGCGCGTGCTCATCGATTGCGAAGATCGGTTTCTCGGCGTGGTCACGGAAAAACTGCTTCTTCGCAAGGGCAAGATGATCCAACTCATCAACAACGGCAAAGGCCGGATGAGGATGGAATTCTCCGTACCCGCCCGCACTCTGATCGGATACCGTGACGAGTTTCTGACGGACACCCGCGGCGCAGGCACTATGCACACCCTTTTCGACGGCTACGAGGATTTCAGGGGAGAGTGCCTGAGCCGATTCACAGGCTCCATCGTCGCCGACCGCACAGGACACGCCGTCCCTTATGCCCTGTTCAATCTTGAACCCCGGGGTCGCCTTTTGATCGTGCCGGGAGATGCGGTTTACGAGGGCATGATCATCGGAGAACATAACCGCGGTGAAGATATCGACGTCAACCCGTGCAAGGAGAAGAAGCTCTCCAACATGAGGGCTGCAGGAAAGGATGAGAATGTCATTCTCTCTCCCGTGAAGCCGCTCACCCTTGAGCAGGCCATCTCTTTTATCCGTGAAGACGAGTTGGTAGAGATCACACCCTTGGCTGTACGCATGCGGAAAATCGTGCTTTCGGCTCAGAAACGCCGCACCCTTCGTCCTTCCAGGAGCAAGGATAGGAAAGCCGCGTGATACCTGAGTATGTAAGACTATGACTCAGCGGGGTTTTTCTTAGCCGTTAAAGACGCTAAGGCTTCGCCGAATTGTTCCCGATCCTCTCGGGAGATCCTCACAAAGCAAAAGCCCATGCCGGGAATGGTGTGTTCAGGTTTGAAATTTTCCAGATTGGACCAAGCAAGCTCACCCCGAACCTCGACCGGGTTTTCAGGAAGCCCGATCCTCATATGGCATAATTCACCCTCTTTGAGCCTCTGCGGGCAGTGAAAAAAAACCCCTTCAACAGTCAGGCTTCTTGTTTCGCCGCTCGCCTCACCGTCACGGGTAAGGACTGTAACGGGCCACCTCTCGCTCAATTTGGGATGATCTCGCTTTTTAGAAATTTCAACCATCATTTTACCTCGTGGAAACCGGAATGATGGTTAAAAGGAAGCAAAATCTTTGCCAGCTCAATGCGCTCCCCATATTCAAATCAATTTCAACGTGTTACATCCTTAGGACAGCATCGCCTTTCGTATATTTGCCATATTTTGTCAGGAAGCGGCAAAAAAAGTAGCTTCATCCCGCCTGAGCTCCCTTCAGCCTAAATCATATTGACATTAATATTGACAAGATACCTCATATTAGATATAATATTATATAATTTCATGTAATACATCTCAGAAGGTTTTTTGCATAGATGAGGTCATCAGCAATGCTACAGGACGTCAGTACAGCTTTCATAGATTATTACGAGATTCTTCAGCTCAGTCCGAAGGCGGATCAGGATACGATAGAGCGTGTTTACCGTCTCATGGCAAAGAAGTATCACCCGGACAGCGTTAGCGGGGGTGATGAGGAAAAATTCAGGAATGTGTCGGATGCATTTCGCGTTCTCACCGATCCGGTCAAGAGGGCCGGCTACGATGCAAATTATGATAGGGAGCATACCTACCGGCTGCAGGTCCTTTCCGATCAACCGGATTTTCATGAGCCCCAGGAAGACAGAGGGATCCAGAAAGGAATCCTCTCCCTCCTTCATTCCGCACGCAGGCGCGATGCGAGCAACCCCGGGGTTGGGATCTACGAACTGGAGAAGCTTCTGAGGATACCTGAAAAACATCTGGAGTTTCACCTCTGGTATCTGAAAGAAAAGCGCTGGATCCAGCGCACTGAAAACGGTCAGTTGGCCATTACGGCCGACGGCGTGGACGAGGCCATGAAAAACGGGAATCACAATGGGGGCAAACACCTCCTGACATCTGGCCCTCAAGATCAATCCCGAAATGGATTGGAATGAAAAGCTACACAAGAATTATCATTCCCAAAATAGGCATTTCCACGCCTTAGAGCATCATTTTCGAGCCGGGAAACAACACTGTCAAACACTTATCTTGCTCCGAGCCCGGGTTCGTAAAGCTATGAGCTATAAGCCCCCCTCCCATGAGCTGTGAGCTTTTTCCGCCGAGAAAAGCAAGATGTTCCCCGATCTACGGTTCCGAGGAAATGATGATGATGTTGTTGTCCTCCCGAGATTCCGGGATCACATTCCCGCAGTCTATTTCCGCTATGATATAAGCGGGGTAATCAGTCCCCAGCAGCTTGTCCTTAAACTCGAGCGCTACGGTGACTCCGCCATCCGCCGTTATGTTTTTGGCGATGGAATTGGCAACCATAGTATCCTCTGAATCCAGGACGCAGTCAAAAGAGAGATAAAATCTTACGGAAACAGAGTCAACTTTCTGGTTCCCTAAATTATTCACGAGAAACTTACCTTTGATCCAGACACTCTTTCCTTTCAAAAAGCGCGAAAGGGAAAGCCATTCCCCCGTGAGATCAGTAAAAGTGTCCACCACATCGATGCTGGGTTTTCGGACAGCGACATTGCACTTGTCGCTTGACTTCGAGCCGCTCTGATCGGTAACGGTCAACTGGAAAATAAGAGGTTCGCCGTCGTAGCTTACCGTCGGCGCCGTGAAACGGGTTTCGATAGCCCCAGGGTTGTCGAGCGCCGCAGGAGGACCCTCGGCCTGACTCCACTGATAGGATGCAATCCCGCCGTCCGCATCTGAAGAGCCCGAGCCGTCCAATAAAACCGTGTCGCCTTCAGAAGCTGTCTGATCAGGTCCGGCCTCAGCCAAAGGAGGCTCATTGGTCAGCCCCGGCACGCTTACCACACAAGTATCCGTATCTTGAAGCCCGTAACGGTCGGTGACCGTCAACGTAAATGTCAACGACTCACCCTCGGGGCCCGGGCTTGACGCCGTGAAAGCAGCCTGCGCAGACCATGGATATGCGAGTTCAACGGGCGTCCCCTCGGCCTGGGTCCATTCGTAAGATGTAATCACGCCGTCAATGTCATAGGATGCCGAGCCATCCAGGGTAACAATCTCATTCGCATACACCACTTGCTCATGCCCTGCATCCGCAATGGGAGGGATATTGAGCCAGGTTACATTGACTAGACACTGATCAGAGGCTCGGTTACCGCCCCGATCCGTGACAGTAAGCTGGAATCCGAGGACTGAGCCGTCGGCGCTCACATCGGGAGCGACAAAAGATGTAGCTACCGCGGAGGGGTTCGCCAAGACGACCACAGGCCCGCTGATTTGCTGCCACTCATACGTTGCGATTCCGTCGTCCTGGTCGACTGAGTTGAGACCGCTAAGGGTGGCCATACTGCCTTCCTCGACCGTCTGATCAGGCCCTGCATCAGCCACGGGCGGCCTGTTGGCGATGGACACGGTCAAGGTTGCAACCTCGTTTGAGTAGCCGCTTTCGCGGCCCTCTGTGTCGTAAGCCGTCACTGTGAAGTAGTAATTCTCCCGGTCACTCAGTCCGGTTAGAGTGAATGAGGTGGTGTTCCCCACATCAATCGGAGAAGGCCCTTGAAAGGAGTCGGCTCCATCGTATGGAGGCCCGCTGGTTCCTGCTTTGTAGTAGAGTTTGTAGCCCGCCAGAGTGGGTTCATTGTTAGGGTCCCAGGTTAAGCTCAAGTCCCCGGCGTTCGCCGGCCCTGCAATCGCAGTAAGGATGAAAAACAGAATAGCGACGGCGTTTATGCTCCTTTTGATACACATTGTTCCCCCTCCCACGACGCACTCCCCTGCCCCCCAACAGGTGCATCGCGGAAAAGAGGCGCGCCGGTTCCTGTGAAAATGCTGTTCTTTTTCCTGGGAATCGCAAATGCCGTACCAAAAGGAGATTCAAGGAACCGGGATTTTAGGGAAACGAGGCCCTCGTGAAATAGCCCGTCAGATCAGAGATTTAGCTTTACAAAGAAGGTAGGCTGGATAAAGCACGCTGCGCAGAGGCGCAGAGGAAAGACGTTATAGATTGGATTTATGTGAACTATATGTGTACCAATTTATACGCTACTCTTATCCCACCATGAAACCCTATTCCTCAAAACCAGCTCCAAGTCAAATATTCAAATTTCGAACATCCTCACAAAAAGGCCTTTGCCCTATGCTCCATGCTCTTCGCTCTAAGCTTCTTTTCCGACCTCCGGCTTTCCCGGCCTCTGGTTTTTTGCTCTTTGCCCTTCGCTTAATTAACGGTGAAACGCCGTGAAAGATATGAACTCGAAAGATGAAAATATTTGCTTACTAAATGGTTATGCGTTCCTATCGCAAATTCTACGGGCCCATCCGAAAAAAGCGATAAGAGCAAGAACGCGAAGCGGAAGCATCAGCAGGTCGGAGCCTTGATTTGTTTGTAGGAAATGTGAAATCTCCTTTGAACGTATTCCATGTACTCATTTCCTGATTGAACGTTCAAAATCCACAACTGGTAATTCTTCTCGCAGGGTATATCCTTGCAATCGACGTAGCTTATGGGGTAGAAGAGAAGGGGTATACGCTCCAGATGGGAATCGCTCGCAAGCTGAGCTACTGCCACGGAAAGAACACTCCAGGGAAGAGTCTCCCCTCTTGCCACCAGGATCTTTATCCCATTTAAAAGCTCTGAGAGATTAAAGCCAAAATCCGTGCGGTTGGAGACGAGAATCGCGGATAAATCCTGTTTATACCGCAAGGAAAAGGCCCTGCATTTTCGAAATAAATTGAGACGTGCATACACTTCTTCAATGGACTCATCATCTTTTTTACCTGGAACAAGTCCCAAGGCGTCCAAAAGTAGCCCATTCGACTGATCTTTGTAAATGCGTTCGTATTCCCAAAGATCAAGGTCCGAGGCCGGATTCAGGGTCCATCCCTCAGGAAGTTTAGGACTGAGAGAGAGGCGCGTATAAGGAAGGTATCCAAAAAGGTCTAATGAGCATCCGCGGGAATCATTGAGCTCTCTTGCAAATCCGCCGAACACACGGTCGGGGAATTTGTTCTCAGGCCTGAAATAGCACATCGCATAATCCATTTTTGTCGAGGGGAGTCGGTGCATATCGTTAAGATAATGCATAATGAGTTTCAGAACCATAAACCCCGTTCTTTGATTGCGCATGGCTTTTGCCGCGTGATGATGGACCATCCAGGCTCTTTCGTACGCCCTCACCATTGAGATATGCCCGTAGATACGGCCGTTTTTCTGATATGTGAAATGCCTGGCCACTTCCGGCCCGTCCTGGTAGAGTCTTTTGTAAGTCTCCTTGAATTTTGCGCGCTGATGTTGAATCACCCTGTATTTTTTCGGGTAAATGAATCCCGTTTCAAAAAAGAATTCCCATAAAGCATCGACATTGATATCGCTTGATACATTGGCGCAGGGATCCAAGGCTTTGGCAAGAACATGGGCAAGGCTGCTGTAAGCATGAATGTCCATATTCAGGATGGCCAAGCCGCAACGGTAGCTTCCCTCCCCGGTTGGTTTTGAATAGATAACCTGAGCGGAGCAATTGATCTTTAATAAACCGGCGAAGTTGATCGTTAGTTCCGGCAAGATGATCCCGGGAGAAAGAAGGCGCTCTTCAGTTTCTTCACAGACCGAGAACCCGGAGGTTGAAATGTCTGAAATTTCAAGATCCACCTTGTTTCCGAGAAAAGGGTGGGTAAAAAGCATTTTCGGTCGGGGATTCAAATCCTGACGAAGATTGCGACATGGTTTCTTCCTGAAACGTCGGATATCGTCATAAAGGGGAGAAAGGACAATGTCTCTTACTGTGTCACCGCCTTCCTGTCGAATTAATCGGCAGGATTCAGAAAAAAGGAGTTTTTCCTTTCCTTGAAGTTTAATCATGGCGTTCTCTTCAGAGTTCAACCAGCGGAAGGAACAAGAGGGGTCGGGGGTGACTCTTATTCGAAACCCTGTAGGATTAAATTCCACCATTTCCCCACAGGCATGAAATCCGCTCTGGAAAAGCTCTGCGGTAACCCCATGGCACATAAATCTTCGTGCTTTGCGTTGGCGGTGGACAAAGCTTTTTTCCGGCAATTCGATAGCAATATGCTTAGGGCTGATCTCATGCATTACTCCAGGGGCGAGAATGATGGATCGGCCGTCGTCAACGACCAAATAACGAAAGGACAGTATTCTAAGATCCAACGAGGATGATGAGTCATCGGCCCACGTGCAGATTAGGCGGCTGCCCATGCACGGCTCAGGAAAAGCCCGGAGCAAAAGCGTTTCTTTGTACTGCGGATGCCCCATCATAATTTGCACGAACCGGTCGGTAAAATGGATATGGTTGAGCATATTCGTCAATGCGGATCGATCCAGCTCATCAGCCCCCTCAGAATCCGTCAATATTGAACCATGCCTGAACAGGGATGGTGCGGCAACATGCCGGGACATTATGGGGTTAATGTCTTCTGAATCCGCAATCTGAGAGACTATCTCTGCGCCTTGACTAAGTTTCATGCCGAAATTCCTCTTTTCATCAAGGTCTATACTCAAATAGTGTGCCATGTTCCCAAGAAGCATCCATTCATAATTTTTTTCAAAGAGCGAACCCGTATAACTCTTTGATTAATAAGAGATTTGAGTGGGTGGAAATACCGAATCCAAATTCCCGTAGGCCGGCGCTGGAAAAGCGGTTCCCCGTCATTGCACAGGAATCTGTGCAGTCTGCACAGATTCCTGTGCGCATTCCCATAAACGTGACTGCCTTCAAAGTTCAGTCCGCTGCAAAAACAGAACGCCGCGATGCCGCCTTTTCGATCTTCAGTTTTGAGAGGGATTCCCTTGTGCCGGGCCGTCAGCCTTGAATTTTGAAGAAAACAGAAGTGTCGAGTGATTTGAGCTTTTCACTGATAAGATCTTGCATCTTTATCTGCCTAGAAGATTATTCGAGATCACCTTTCGTTGGATTTCAGAGGTGCCCTCATAAAGCGTAAAAACCCTGGCGTCACGATAGAACCTTTCTACAGGAAAGTCCTTCATGTACCCATAACCGCCATGAATTTGCAAAGCCTGATAAGCCACCTGATTCGCCATTTCAGATGCAAACACTTTGGCCATGGAAGCAGAGGCTGAAAAATTCTCTTCCCTGTCTTTTTTCGCGGCTGCGTTCAAAGTCAAAAGGCGTGCAGCCTCGATTTGGGTAGCCATATCCGCAATCATCCAGCGAATGGCTTGAAACTGAGCAATGGGTCTTCCAAACTGAATTCGCTCCTTGGCATAGGCGACTGATGCATCGAGACAAGCCTGGGCCAACCCAACAGATTGGGAGGCTATGCCTATTCTGCCGCCGTCCAGAGACGTCATAGCAATAATGAATCCGTCCCCCTCTTTGCCCAAAAGGTTTTCTTTCGGCACCCTACAGTCCTCGAAAATCAGCTCCACCGTGTCTGAGGCGCGAAGCCCCATTTTGTCTTCCTCTTTGCCGACGTAAAATCCGGGCATCCCCTTCTCCACAACAAACGCGCTGATTCCACGATGCTTTTTCTCCCTTGTAGTATACGCTGTTACAACCGTCACATCGCTATTCCTGCCTGTGGTAATAAAAATCTTGTTTCCGTTTATGATGTAATCCTCTCCATCCCTGGAGGCTTTCGTTTTTTGACTGGAAGGATCCGAACCGGCTTCCGGTTCGGTGAGGGCAAATGCGCCTATCATTTTCCCGGCAGCAAGAGGCTTCAGGTAGGTTTCCTTAAGATAGGGAGAACCAAAAAGGTAAATCGGCCCGCAGGCAACCGAGTTGTGAACCGACATGATCACGGCCGTCGAAGCGCAAGCATAGGCAATTTCCTGAAGGGCCAGGGAATAGCTGACCGTGTCGACCCCTGCGCCGTTGTACTCCTGGGGAACGTTCATCCCCAAAAGCCCGAGGTCGCCCATTTTTCTGAGGTTTTCCCTTGGAAATTCCATGGTTTTGTCCCTCTCTGAAGCCGTAGGCAGGATCTCCTGTCGCGCAAATTGGCGGACCATGGCGCGGATCATTTTCTGTTCTTCAGTCAGTTCGAATGCCACGGTGATTTCCTTTGAAATGGGTTAAGGGGTGTAGAGTACAACGAGTAATTCCGCTTTTTCTTCGCTGATATTGCGAAGTTTATGGATGATGGAAGAGTTGAAATGAATGCATTCTCCCGGAGAAAGGGTGTTTTTGTTCTCTCCCACCATCACATTTATCTTGCCTTTGAGCACATAAATGAATTCTTCCCCCAAGTGTTGGTAGCTCACACCCTTGTGGTCCGACTTAGGATCGATGAACACCTTAAAAGCCTTCAGTCGCTTGTGCGCAGCCTCCGGCGTAAGCGTCTGATAGCTATAATCCTCCGTTCTTTTCCGGTAGTCCGATTCAGAATCTTTTCCTGCTTTGGCTTTCTCCTCGCGCAGCAGGATGCTTGAATCGATCTCAAGGGCGCGGGAAAGCTGCAGGATCACCGCAACAGGGGGAATCACTTCTCCCTTTTCAACCTGTGAGAGATATAGCTCGCTCAGGCCGGTTTCATTGGCAAGAGTCTTGAGGGTCATGTTTTTTTCTCTTCTAAGCCTCATCACCCTTTTTCCAAAAGGCAAAGCTCCCTTTTTTGCCGGCATGATTCATACCCCCTTATTGATCATTGTCTTTTATTCCTCCTACGGCTTGACTCTCTATAGTTCCGTCATCCTCATGGCAAAGGCGATGACCACCGTAACACAGATAAAAATGATGAAGTTGGAAGCGAAGAAAGTCATCACAAAGGAGAAGGGATTATTGAGCCTGCAAGAAGCGATCAGTAGTTGGATCCCCAAAAGCAGAAAAAGACTGCCGACCATGAATAAAACACTATACTTGAACCACCGCCCCGGAACGCAGACGGCTCTCATGATCAAAGATCCTTTTGCAATGCGCGAAGCGTCGAAAGAAGCAGTTCATCACAAGCGGTGTAAGGGTCGATTTCACCGTCCATGACGGCATCCACGGCTTTGTTTAACCGGTCATTTTCCGACATGTGATCGAGTACTTCCTGGATGAGTCGACTTTTGATCATCTCCACCAGGTCTTCACGGATCCGCTCTTTGTTTTTGCGGAGCTTGTTTCCTTGACTTGCCTTCAGGAGGTAGTCCCTGTGTCTTTCAATTGTTTCAAGAAGTTCCGTCACGCCACGGTCGAAAACCGCTTCCGCCTTAAGGATAGGGGGTTTCCATTTCCCATCCTCGTATTTTTCGTGACCCATGTCGATCATCTGACGCAGCTCATTAAAGGTTTTATCCGCCCCTTCCCTGTCGGCTTTGTTGATCACGAAAAGATCACCCACTTCCAGGATTCCCGCCTTGATCGCCTGAATGTCATCCCCCATTCCCGGGATGACCACGATCACCGTAGTCTGAGCGCTCTTGACCACATCGACCTCATCCTGTCCGACTCCCACGGTTTCAACGATGATGTAATCCTTTCCCATGGCATCGAGCACATCAATGGCGCTTCGTGTGGACTGAGAAAGCCCTCCGAAGTGACCACGCGTGGCGAGGGACCGGATAAAGACCCCATCGTCCAGGCTATGTCGCTGCATTCGGATCCGGTCTCCCAGGATGGCGCCGCCGGTAAAAGGACTTGTCGGATCGACCGCAAGAACACCCACGCTTTTCCCCTGGTGCCGATAGTGATTAACCATCTGATCCACCAGGGTGCTTTTCCCCACGCCCGGAGCCCCGGTGATGCCGATCACATAGGCCTTACCCGTATGGGCGTAAAGAGCCTTCAAAACATCCCTGACTCCGGGAATCTTGTCGTCAATATCCCGGATCAACCTTGCGACGGTTCTAACATCCCCGGCAATCACCTTCTCCACAGCACTGGACATATGCCTCAATCCGTCCTTGTTTTTACATTTGCTTTGACCCAGCCCACCATATCATCGAGTTTGGAGCCCGGTGTAAAGATTTCAACGATCCCTTGTGCTTTCAGCTTGGGAATGTCGTCATCGGGGATGATTCCCCCGCCCACAACCACGATATCATCAGCACCGTTTTCCTTGAGCAGTTTTACCACCTCCGGAAACAAATACATATGGGCACCCGCCAGGCTGGACAAACCAATCATGTCCACATCCTCTTGAATAGCGGCCTTTACGATGGAATCAGGCGTTTGATGAAGCCCGGTGTAAACCACCTCGAAACCTGCATCCCGAAAGGCTCTGGCAATGATCCTCGCCCCGCGGTCATGCCCGTCCAATCCCGGCTTTGCGACCATTACCCTGAGTTTTCGATCTCTCACCTTTGATCCCCCCGCTTATTCTCATGGTAAGACGGACGGACACCCTTGTCCTTACCGTCCGCGCCATAACATCAGGCAATAGACAGCAGGCAGTGGGGGATAAAACGCCCCGTGCGCCCTGCGGCCTTTGCCGTGCACCTTCTCAATAAATCCCGGGATCCTTATATTCGCCGAACGCTCCACGAAACACATCACAGACTTCCTGCAGTGTGGCGTATGCCTTGACCGCATCGATGATCGGATTCATAACGTTCTTGCCCGATACACATGCCTCACCGAGTCTTTCAAGGCACTCCCCGGTCTTACCGTTATCCCGCTCCATCTTGATCCGAAGGGTCTTTTCAATTTGAATCTTTTCAAGGGCCTCATCGATTTCGAGGATCTCCACGGGAAGCCTTTCTTCAGTTGCGTATTTGTTTACGCCTACGACCGTTTTTATAGATTCATCGATTTGCCTTTGATATCTGTACGCGGCATCCGCAATCTCTCGCTGGGGGTAGTTCTTTTCGATAGCCGAAAGCATGCCGCCCATTTCATCAATTTTCCTGATGATCGCCAGTGCTTCCTCCTCCATACGGTCGCTCAACGCCTCCACAAAGAAAGCTCCCCCCAAAGGATCGATGGTGTTGGCAACCCCTGATTCCTCCGCAATGATCTGCTGGGTCCTCAGTGCGATGGTGGCGGCCTCCTCGGTAGGAAGCCCGAGAACTTCATCAAGGGAGTTGGTGTGAAGGGACTGAGTCCCCCCTAGGACGGCGGCCAGAGCTTGGAGCGCCGTCCTTACAATGTTGTTGTATGGTTGCTGCGCCGTCAGAGAGCAGCCTGCCGTCTGGGTGTGAAATCGCAGCCACCAGGACCGAGGATCCTCCGCCTTGAAGCGCTCTTTCATGATCTTGGCCCAAAGGCGTCTGGCGGCACGAAACTTCGCGATTTCCTCAAAAAAATCAAGGTGTGAATTAAAGAAAAAGGAAAAACGGGGTGCAAAATCATCCACCTTAAGTCCCCGTTCAATAGCGGCCTGGCTGTATGCGATACCGTCAGCCAGGGTGAAAGCCAGTTCCTGAACTGCGGTCGAACCTGCTTCCCTGATATGATATCCACTTATGCTGATGGTGTTCCACCTGGGAACCTCATGGGTCCCAAACTCCACGGTGTCCGTTATCAGTCGAAGGGACGGTATAGGCGGACACATAAATGTTTTCTGCGCAATGAATTCCTTGAGCATATCGTTTTGAATGGTTCCGCCGATTTTTCTCCGGTCAATGCCGCGCTTTTCAGCCATGGCGATATACATTCCCCAGATGACCGGCGCCGGCGGATTGATGGTCATGGAAGTTGTGATGCCATCCACGGGAAGCCCGTCAAACAGATCCTCCATATCCACGATGGTGTCGATCGCTACGCCGCACTTACCGCACTCTCCCTTGGACCTCGGCGATTCCGTATCATAGCCCATAAGGGTAGGCATATCAAAAGCTGTTGAAAGTCCGGTCTGTCCGGCATTGACGAGAACATGAAACCGCTGATTGGTATCCTTGGCGGTGCCCAGACCCGCAAACATCCTCATTGTCCAGAGACGGCCCCGGTACATGGAAGGTTGAACTCCCCTTGTAAAGGGATACTCGCCGGGGAACCCCATATCTCGCTGAAAATCGTGGTTCTGCAAATCTTCGGGGGTGTAAAGAGGTTTAATTTCCTGGTCGGAGACCGTAGAAAATCTTTCAAGGCGCTGCGGCGTGATGGAAAATACCTCTTTCAGTGTTCTTTCCCATTTTTCACGCTCTTTCCTGATGTCATCCATGATCTTCCGGCTATAGGTCAAAGACATAGGATTTCCTCTCATCAAAAGCCCGTCATTCCTGCAAGGCCTATAACATGGTCGGCCACGACAAGACCCGCATCCTCGCTTGTCCCAAAATAAACCCGACACATCTTGGCTTCTCTCATGCGCTCTTCCATCAAGGGTCGTCGAGAGGGGTCCTTATCTCCCAGGATCTCCAGGCCCTCACAAGTAAGTCTGACAGCAGCTCCTGTCGCAAATACCTTGGCGGATGCAGCCGTTTTCTCATAGCTCTTCCCTTGATCCTTCAGCCATGCGGCCTTAAGAACAAAGAGCTTTGCAGCCTCCAAATCAACGGCCATATCCGCGAACTTCCATTCCATGGTCTGGGATATTGATCCTCGCCCCTGTTTGTTTCCAAAAAAATTCGTTGTCTCCTCCATAGAGCTCGCCCCGATTCCGACCGCTATCGCGGCAACAGCCATCCATGCCTCTTGCAACACGGATTGAACAGCAAAATCCGAGTCGTTCTCCATCCCCATTAATTCAGCGGCGTCGACCCGAACATTCTCAAAGGCGGCTTCAGCGATACCCGAGAAAAAGATACCCCCCTTTTCGAAAATTTCTCCTCTCTTCAAGCCGTCCGTCCGATCCAGATCAATAATGATAAAGACCTTCCTTTTGCTCCCTTCAGAAACAACCGACAAAATACCCCATGAAAACCCGCAAGGGAAAAAAGTTCCCCTTCCTTTTACCCATCCTTCCCCTCCATCCGAGAACCCGGTTACATGATTCCTCCCGGACAGGGCGCTCCCGATCAGGGCGAAGGAACCGCTTCTCCGCCCTTTTGAACAGGGAAAAAGATATTTTCTTTTTTGCTCCTCACTGCCATATTTCAGAATGGGAAAGCAAAAGAGCGAGTTGTTCCACGCGAGAAAGCCGCCCACCGAAGCATTCCCCTGTGAGATTTCCATGAGAGCCAAAACATGGCTGATTTCATCTCTTCCTCCGCCCCCGTAATCTTGGGGTATGGTCATCGCCATCATCCCATTTTCGGCTAGGATCTTAATGATTTCAGGAAAAGCCCGATCCGCATTGTTACTCCTTGGAACAATCTCCGTTTGCGTCAAGGTACGAGCTGATTCCCTGTAGGCCTCATGCTCTGCTGTAAGTGAAAAATTCAGATCGGACTCACCTCCCCCGGGGACCGAAATTACATCTTTCCGAGCAGCGCGCTCGCAATTGTGTTTTTCTGAATTTCCCGTGTGCCCTCATAGATCTCCATGATCTTGGCGTCCCTATAAAAGCGCTCCACTTCGTATTCAAGCATGTAGCCGTATCCACCATGAAGCTGGATGGCCTCATCGGCCACTTCCACAGCCACACGACCCGCGTACATCTTGGCAATGGAAGTTAGCTTGGGATCAATGACGCCTTGATCAAAGTTCCATCCCGATTTATGCACGATGAGTCTTGCGGTCTCGATCTTTGCGATCATGTCCGCAAGCTTGTGCTGAGTGACCTGAAACTCGGCGATCTTTTTCCCGAACTGGCTTCGCTCTTTTACGTAGGCCAGAGCCCGATCAAAAGCACCTTGCGCAATTCCAAGAGCCTGGGCGGCGATCTCGACGCGGCTTTCATCAAAGAACTCCAAGACCTGATAAAAGCCTTTGTTTTCCGTGCCCAACAGGTTGGAAAGGGAAACTTTCACATTGTCGAAGGAAAGCTCGCCTGTAGAGGTCATCTTAATGCCCATCTTTTCCCCTACGTCCGTTTGGGTGTAGCCCGGTTCTCCTTTCTCGACAATGATGGTTGATTGACCCCGGTAGGTGGGCTTAGCGTCGAGATCCGTCTGGCATAGGACAATGACAAAGTTCCCGATAGTGCCGTTGGTGATAAAGGTCTTCACTCCGTTGATCACATAATGATTCCCATCCCTCAAGGCATTTGTGTTCATGGATGTTATGTCGCTGCCGTGATCCGGCTCCGTGAATCCCCCGCTGCTCAAGGCTTCACCCTTGGCGATAGGCAAAAGATATTTCTCTTTCTGCTCCTCAGTCCCGTGTCTGAGAATGATTTCAGAGGAAAAATCGGCAAGAGTGACGGCAATTCCGATGCTCGAATCCTGACGGCAGAATTCTTCCGTCACCAGGGCATTTTCAAGGACTCCGTAATCTTGACCGCCGTACTTTTCAGGGAAATGAATTCCAACAAAACCCAATTCACAGGCCTTTTTCCATATGGATCTCGGGAATGTGTGGGTCCTTTCGTGTTCCAAGGCCGTTTCTTTATCGAACTCACCTTTTGCAAATTCTCTCGCCGCTTTCTGAATGGCTTCCTGTTCTTTGCTCAATCTAAAATCCATAGCACGACCTCTTCTTAGATTAACTCGCCTTCTAATTCCGGCTTTCTCTTCTCAAGAAAAGCTCTCATCCCCTCTTTCCCATCGGGGCTGGCCATGCACAGACCGAAGGCGTCCGCTTCCATCTGACACCCTCTACGAAGATCCGTATCAAACCCGCGGTCGATGCACTGCTTTACGGCTCTTACCGATACCCTTCCCTTCGAAGCGATGAGGTTGGCCGTCTTGAGCGTTTCTTCCCAAAGCTTGTCCGGCGGAAAAACCTTGTTAACAAGACCGATCGATTTTGCTTCCTGGGCGCTGATTATGACGCCGGTCAAGCAGAGTTCCTTGGCCGCTCCTTTTCCCACCAGTCTTGACAACCTCTGGGTACCGCCGAATCCGGGAATGATGCCGAGGTTGATTTCGGGTTGGCCGAACCTGGCATTCTCGGAAGCGTAAATAAAATCGCAAGCCATCGCCATTTCCGTTCCACCGCCGAGGGCAAACCCGTTGACTGAGGCAATGACCGGGATGGGAAGGTTTTCGAGGCGAAACCCTAAATCATGGCCTTCGACGGAAAACCGTCGTGCCTCAAGAGGAGAAAGATTCACCATGTGAGCGATGTCCGCACCGGCAATAAAGGCTTTCTCACCCTCGCCCGTCAATATCAGCACCCTGAGTGAGCCGTCCTTTTCTATTTCATCCAGCGCGTCGCCCATCTCGGCCACAACATCGGGGTTGATGGCATTCAACGCCTTGGGCCTGTTGAATTTGATGATCGCCACACTACCCTGCTTTTCAAAAATGATGGTTTGGTAGCTCATGATTCGCTCCTTCCGCTTTAAGCTTTTTCCAACACCATGGCCATCCCTTGACCGCCGCCGATGCAAAGAGTCGCCAAGCCGAGGCCATGGTCCTTCCGGACCATTTCGTTCATGAGAGTCACAAGGATGCGGGCTCCCGTGCATCCGATGGGGTGACCGATGGAAATACCGCTTCCAAGGAGATTGGTCTTTCCCATATCGCACTTGAGTTCCCTAATGCAGGCAATGGCTTGGGAGGCAAAAGCCTCATTGATTTCAATTGTTCCGAAATCCGCGACGGCGAGCTTCTCTCGCTCAAGGATCTTTTTCACCGCCGGGATCGGTCCCAGCCCCATATAAGCCGGATCAACCGCGCCGGCGGCATAGGCCCTTATTTTCACTATTGGTTTGAGCCCCAAATCCTTGGCCTTCTTGTCGGACATAAGAAGCAGCGCCGCGGCGGCATCATTGATTCCCGATGCATTACCCGCGGTAACCGTACCGTTCTTTTTGAAGGCCGGAGGAATCTTGGCCATTTTTTCCACACTCGTCTCCATAGGCCTTTCGTCAGTGTCAAACACTAGGGGCTCACCCTTTTTTTGCGGGATCACCACAGGAATGATCTCATTTTTGAAAAGACCGTCGGCAATGGCCTTTTTCGCCCTTTTGTGGCTCAAGGCCCCCAGTTCATCCTGTTCCTTTCGTGAGATTCCATACGTTTCAGCGATATTCTCGGCTGTAATCCCCATATGGTAGCCGTAAAAAATTTCGAACAAACCATCAAAAACCATGAGGTCCACAAAATCTACATTATTCATTCTGGCGCCCCATCGAGCCGCTTGAAGGGCGTAAGGAACGAGGCTCATGTTTTCCATACCTCCTGCCAGCACCACCTCAGCTTCTCCTGCCCGAATGGATTGGGCCGCAAGAGCAACGGCCTTCATGCCGGAAGCGCAGACCTTATTTATAGTGAAAGCATTGGTCTCTTTACTGATACCCGCCCTGATCGCAGCCTGCCTGCCCACATTCTGACCCTGCCCGGCACCGACGACATTGCCCATAATTACCTCGTCCACCTGCAGAGACTGAAGTGACTCGGCATAATCATAGGCTTCTTTTTCAAGATCGATCATGCCGGTTTGCTTGAAAGGCTCCGGAGCAAAACGACTCATTTCAGGGGGTACAACCGGTCTGAAACCTGCCCTTTTCAGCGTCTCTTTTAAGACAAGAGCTCCCAATTGAACCACCGGGGTACCCTTCAAGCTTCCACCAAAAGCTCCAACCGGTGTCCTTGCACCGGAAACAATAACCACATCCGCCATAATCCCTTCTCCTTTTCTCTTTTTGACTGAGCCGTAGGGCTCCAAGCACCGCCATATGTCCTTGGGACTATACAAAGGCTCCCCTTTTGAAGTCAAGGTTTAAAACTCCCGTCAAAGAAGCGAAACATTCCTTGAATCCAAACCTTGCCGTGTAAACCCCTCCCAAATCCCACAGAGGATAAGGGGGGATTTTTTCTTGACACCCCGCCTTATCAGCCGCTAAATAGAATATTTATCACCCCCTATATAAACCACATCCTTCAAGAGGGTTAGAAGATGAATCCACTGGCCGTTGAGTTGAATGAGACAATCAGACAAGAGAACATCCATGTTTATGAAATGCTCTCCGAGGTCGGGAAAAACCTTTACTTCCCAAAAGGAATTTTGACCCAGGGTGCCGAAGCCAAGGAAAAGGCTTACAAGTTCAACGCCACGATTGGGATGGCCACAGAAAAAGGTCGGACCATGTACCTGCCATCGGTCATGTCCCTTTTAAAGGGGATCGAGCCTGAGGAAGCTTTGACTTATGCGCCCTCCTTCGGCATCACGCCCCTGCGCAAATTATGGAAAGAAATAATGCTGGAGAAGAATCCTTCTCTTTCGCAATTTCCGATAAGCCTTCCCGTGGTGACCCACGCTTTGACTCACGGGCTCAGCGTTCTTGCGGATTTGTGGGTGGACCCGGGCGATGTGATCCTTCTCCCCGATAAAAACTGGGGAAATTATAACCTCATTTTTTCCGTGCGACGAGGCGCCAGGATTGTTCAGTACCCATTCTTTAACGAAGCCTGGGAATTCAACCTGAAGGCTTTTGAAAAGAGCCTGATAGAGCAGGCCCGGGATCGGAACAAGGTGATCGTGCTTCTTAACTTTCCCAACAACCCGACAGGTTACACCATCACGCCTTCCGAAGCGGAGGGGATTGCAGAAATCGTCACAAGGGCGGCCCAGGGCGGAACCCGAATGCTTGCCATAAGCGATGATGCATATTTCGGCTTATTCTATGATCACACCAGCCTGAAGGAGTCCATTTTCTGCAAACTTCTAAACAGGGATCCTAGACTTCTTGCCGTTAAGGTCGACGGCGCTACCAAGGAGAACTATGTCTGGGGTTTGAGGGTAGGATTTATCACCTACGGCGCATTCCTTGAAAAGAATCACGAACAGGTCTATAATGCTCTCGAAAGGAAAACCGGAGGCGCGGTTCGCGGCTCCATCTCCAACGCCTCCCACCTCAGCCAGTCGATCACCCTGCATTCGCTTAGGGCTACAACCTATGCGGCCGAAAAAGAAGAAAAGTACCGGATCATGCAGGAACGGGCCGAGGAGGTAAAGCGGGTCTTGGCCGACGACAAATATCGCGATGCCTGGGACGCCTATCCCTTTAACTCAGGCTATTTCATGTGCCTGAAACTTAAAGAGGTGGAAGCAGAGCCTTTACGTGTCCATCTCCTCAACAAGTACGGCGTAGGTCTGATTTCTCTCGGCAAGCATGATTTACGGGTAGCCTTTTCATGCGTCGAAAAAGAGGACACTCAAGAGCTTTTTGACACGATTCTTCAGGGCGTTAAAGACTTAATGGCCTAAGAGAGACCACACCCATGTGGGAAATCCCCAACCGTTTCGTACAATCCATTCGAGATCAACCTTGGGCTCAGAACTGCCGGGAACAGGATTTTTGGAAGTTTCTTCTTGAATGGATCAAGGACGTACTTCTTCCCGAGTTTCTTGTTGAAATATCAGGGCAGGTGGATGAAATTACGGAGATCGATCCCGACTGCTCGGACCAAGAGATTCTTTCCATGGCGACTCACCATATGGTGGACTTTCTTGGCGCCGTTTCCGCATCGGTCAGGATATACGATCCTGCAACCGAACAAATGCTTTCTTACGGCTCCTACCCGCCGGAGGAGGAATCACGGGAAACCTATATTCCTCTTACGATGACCCTTGCCGGTGAAGTGGTCAGAACAGGACGTACGTACCTAGTACCGAATATTCTGTTCGAAGAACTGTACCAAGACAAAGAACGGGTTATGAAGAAAGGCGCTTATTCCGTCATGGCCGTTCCCATGTCTTTCCCCCGCTTGTCCCCTTACGAAGCGCATACCATGGGTGTGATTCAGCTCTACTACCAGGAAAAGGACAAGCTTTTCCTGCCTCTTGAAATAAAAATGGCGGAGCTTATGGCCCGCCGCCTGAGCTTTGTCATGGCCCGAAAGCGAATCCTTTCCCTCTACCGAATCAATGAGAAAAAGGAGACGATCGTTCAGAAGATCTTCCTGAAGCTTGGGTCGAGAGAAGGGGTTAAAATGAAAGAGGTGTTCAACCGGGTTGTCCCGGAGCTCGCGGACATCATCAGCCTTCAAAGCTGCGCTCTTTTTGCTGTGACGGAGGACGAAGAAAACGTCTTCCTTGAAGCGGGGTACCCTGATACGAGCGGTTATCACGGCATCGGGAAATCTTTCCCTATTGAGAGTGAGCCTGCCTTCAAATTAGTATTGAGGCGGGAAGACTACGAGTCGGACTCTCCTTATGAAATCCTGACCCCGTCCTATATGCTGATTATCGATCCATTGAAAAGTCGTTACATTTCAGGAAATATGAAAGCTTTTGCTCGCGATCACAACATCAATTCCATCCTTTACGTGCCCCTCACCGTAGGCGAGGGGGTTACCCATTTCATGACCTTTGATGCGCGGGAGCAGAGGAAACGCTACACGGAAGGAGAAATCGAAATCTTTGTGTTCCTGGGCCGGGAACTTATGAAAGCGCAGCGGATGGAGCGCCTGGATGATATTCTACACGATTTCAAAAACCCTGCCATCGCAACAGCAGGCTTCGCCCGCAGACTGAAACGGCTCATCGAGGGTCAGGAATCCCTTCAGGAAGCCGAAACAATCCGGAAGTATACCGAGATTCTCCTGGTGGAGACAAGCAGGCTTCAAGAAATGGCCTTAAGCATCTACCAGGTAGGTAAAGAGCAGGTGGTGAACCTCACGAGCATTCTCATCAATCGATTTGATATCAACAGCGAAGCAATAAAGGAAATGCTCAAACAAAACGTCACCGTCAAGGAAGGGCCCTACCATGATCCCCTCTATGTTCGATGCTATCCCCTGCATTTGGAGCGGATTTTGGATAATCTGCTCAACAATGCCACCAACGCCATTCCTCTAAAGGGAGGCACACTTACTGCCAGTACCTTTCTCGATAACGGCTGGGCCTGCGTGGAGATCACCAACACCGGACTGATTCCTGAAGAAGAACGGCGGCGACTCCTGCAAGGAGAAGGCCGAGGAAGGGGCATCTACATTACCTACCGCATCGTTCGCCTGCTTAGAGGGCAAATCAACATCACCGCTGAGAAGAACAGCACCAAGGTAACGGTGAGATTTCCCCTCGCTTCTTCGCCCGATCCTTAAAATGGGCAATAATAAGGAAGCAGTAATGGATCCGTAGGCCGGTTCCGCTTATTGATCCTCCTCTTCCATGCTTTCCAGATCAAATTGGGAGAATTGTCCTGCTTTTGCAGCTTGCGGCTTCGGTTGATACTCCTTGGGTTCTTGACCCGCTGCAAAAGCCTGAGACACGGTAGCCTCTGAATAAGGACTTGCGAGAAGTCCTGTCTTCGCGTCGATTTTCCAGAAAGCCACTTTTTCCGGGACGGGGAAATCCTCCACCGGCTCACCTTTCAAAACCTCGTTCATGAAATAGAGCCATATGGGGTTTGCCGCCCTGGATCCGGTCTCGCCTGCGCCCAGCGGCTTGTTGTCATCGTAACCCACCCATACTCCCGCCGTGAGCCTATTCGTAAAACCGATAAACCATGCGTCCCTTGAATCATTGGTGGTTCCGGTCTTGCCTGCGGCCGGTCGCTTCAGGGCCTTGGCGCGCCATCCTGTTCCTTCCTGGATAACCGCTTTTAGAATGTCGGTAATGACATAGGCTGTTTCCTTAGAAATGCATTGTTTCAAAACGGGTCGGTTTTCTTCCAGGATTCTCCCTTTCAGATCCGTCACCCTGTCAATATAAATCGGCTCCGTCAGCATCCCTCCATTTGCAAAGACTGCATAAGCGCATGTGAGTTCCGCCAGGGAAACACCTGAAGAACCAAGAGCAAGGGATAAGTCGGCGCTCAATTCCGATTTAACGCCCATGTTCCTTGCGTAAGAAATCGCATAGGGCACTCCGATTTGTTTGAGAATTTTTACGGTAATGACGTTCCTGGATTGAACCAGTGCCGTGCGCAGGAGTGTCGGCCCCAAGAACTTCTCCTTGAAATTCTTGGGTCTCCAGATATCCTCATCAGGATTCATGGAGGAAACATAGGGGGCATCCAAAAGGACGGTTGCCGGCGTCATGCCCCAGTCCAAGGCGGCTGTGTAGATAATCGGTTTGAACGCCGATCCGGGCTGGCGTCTTGACTGGACAGCCCGGTTGAACTGACTGGCGCGAAAATCCCTGCCCCCTACCATGGCCTTTACCCGGCCCGTGGCCGACTCCAAGCAAATGAGGGCCCCCTGCACCAGAGGTTCCTGCTCCAACGAAAGTCTCCAACGCGGACCGGCTTCCTTAATCCGCACTAGAACAACGTCCCCCGCTTTCAGAACCTGTCCGGGGTTTTTGATGCTAACGGTATTGAAAGCAACATTCGGGTTGGGCTTTCTGGCCCACTTCATCTCCGAGAGCGGCATGATTCCTTCACCCTGTCCTAAAAAAATCGAAACCCGTTTTTTTGCTTCGTCGACTTTTTCCACCAGGCCTTCAACCACATCACCGATCTCAAGGGTTTTCCCTTGCAGTGCGTCCGCCCGCTCTCGTCTGTAGCTTTCCCTGTCCTCAGCCGCCAAGTGACGGAGAGGCCCCCGGTACCCTTCCCTTTTGTCCAATTCCAGCAACCCTTCCTTAAGAGCGGACTCGGCCGCTTTTTGCATTGATAGATTCACAGTAGTGTAGACCTTGAGCCCCTCTGTGTAGAACATGGTCCGGCCGTATTTGCTCTCCAGGGATCTTCTTACATGCTCCGAAAAATCAGGCGCCTTATCAAAAGGGTTTTCGATCTCTTTGGCCAGAACAATCTCAGAAGCCAGAGCCTCCTGCTCCTCCGGAGCGTTAATTAACCCCTCTTGACGCATTCGCTCCAAAACGTACTTTTGCCTATTTTTCGCCTTGTCAAAATTTCTGAAAATAGAGTACCTGCTCGGCGCCTGGGTGAGACCGGCCAGAATTGCTGATTCGGCAAGGCTCAAGTCCGAAGCGCTTTTGTTGAAGTAAGTCTGCGCGGCAGCCTCCACACCGTAGGCGCCTTGACCGAGATAAATCTCGTTTAGGTAGAGGAACAGGATATGTTCCTTGGTAAATTCCTTTTCAATTTGTAGCGATAGCGTCGCTTCTCTGACTTTCCTTTTGTAGGTCTTTTCCGGGTTCTTCAATAGAAGGGCCTTGACTACCTGCTGCGTGATCGTACTGCCGCCCTGCTCGATTCTTCTCGCCGCGATATTCCGGAAAAAAGCCCGCAAAATTCCTCCGAAATCCACACCTTCATGTTGATAAAATCGCGCATCTTCTGCGGCTATAAAAGCGTTCACAAGATGCTTCGGAAAATGATCAAGAGGAGTCACGATTCTCTTCTCCTCCCAGAACTTCCCGATAACTTCCCCCTCGTCGCTGTAAATCTCCGTTATAGTCGGAGGAGTATATTCTTTAACAGATCCGATGTAAGGCAAATTAGAAGACCAGATGTACCACAAGGCTCCCCCGGCACCCAAGACAAGCAGGACTACTAAGAGAATCAAGACTGCAAACGAAATCAATACTTTTTTCAACGAAACATCCTCCGGTCAAGGGTGCGGTATTGGATCGCCTCAGCCACATGGGAAGACCTCAAGTCCTCGCTTCCATCCAGGTCGGCAATGGTTCTGGAAATCTTGAGAATCCTGGCATGAGCCCTTGCGCTGAGTCCGAACTTCTCCATCGCTCTTTCCAGGAGGTCGTCGGATTGGGAATCAAGGACACAGAATTTTCTGATCTGCCTGCTGCTCATCCCGGCGTTGGTATGAAGCTTCATCCTCTGAAACCGCCTCGCCTGGATTTCCCTCGCCTTCTTAACGCGATCCAACATGGTTGCGGAAGACTCCCCTTCTTTGCTGCCCGCAAGGTCTTTGAATTGAACAGGAGGAACTTCAATATGGATGTCGATCCGGTCCAGAAGGGGTCCTGAAATTCTGGAGCGGTAGCGCCGGATCTGGAGATAGGTACAGGAACACTCCCTTTTCGGGTCTCCGAGGAACCCGCACGGACAAGGATTCATCGCGGCTACGAGCATAAAATTGGCGGGATATGTGACCGAAGAACTGGCCCTTGAAATCGTCACCTGACCTTCTTCCATGGGTTGTCTAAGGACCTCCAGGACGTTTTTCCTGAATTCAGGCAGTTCATCCAGAAAAAGCACACCATTGTGGGCGAGACTTACCTCCCCCGGCTTGGGGATCTGACCTCCTCCGATGAGGCCCGCATCGGATATTGTATGGTGGGGCGTTCGAAAAGGCCTCACCGATATAAGGCCTTTGCCTCTGGGCATCATACCCATTACGCTGTAAACCTTGGAGGTCTCAAGAGCTTCCTGAAAGCCGAGTTCCGGAAGAATCGTGTGGAGCCTCCTCGCCAGCATGGTTTTTCCAGCGCCGGGTGGGCCTATCATAATCATATTATGGCCGCCTGCGGCGGCGATTTCCATCGCTCTCTTCACGTTCTCCTGGCCCCGCACGTCACTGAAGTCGTGCTGATATTCAGAATCCGGCCGTGACGTGTTTTTATCCATGCAATAAGCATAGATGGGCGTCACGCCGCAGAGAAAATCAACCACCTGACCAAGGCTTGCCGCGGGAAAAACGCCGATTCCATCCACCACTGCGGCTTCAGGGGCGTTTTCAACGGGAAGAATGATCCCTTTCAAGCCTTGCTCTCTGGCGGTTATGGCCATGGGAAGCGTGCCCTTGATGGGGCGTATGAGGCCGTCCAGGGAAAGTTCTCCAAGAACCAGGGCTTCCATACAAGCCGTTTTGGGAACAAGCCCGGTTGCGGCAAGGATACCCAATGCCATGGGCAGGTCAAAAGCGGAACCCTCTTTTTTGATGTCGGCAGGGGCCAGGTTTACGGTTATCCGATCGGGGGGAAAATGGTATCCCGAATTCTTGACCGCCGCCTTCACGCGTTCCTTGCTCTCCCGCACAGCACCCTCGGCCAAACCTACCGTTGAAAAAGAGGGCAACCCCTGGGATATATCTACCTCGACCTCGACCACATAGGCGTCGATCCCAACAAGGGCGCTGCTCAGTACCTTGGCGAGCATGACTTTGCCTCACTTTCAGTTTTTTGCAAAAGCTGAACCATTTTCCTATCCAAGGAAAGGCTCCATTTGCGGCTTCCATGACATGGATTGGAATCGAACCCGGGTTGATTTCATGAGAAAAAAATTTATTTTAAAATGGCTTTACATTAAATATAAGAAATGCTAAAAAGTAAAGTTTATTCAACATTGATGCTTTGTCGTCCTGAAACCGTTACGGTTTCCGGCAAAACTGAAACAGAAAAATCCTCCTTTCAAAGATCAGGAGAACATGATGGCGCGAATTACGGTAGAAGATTGTTTGCAACAAATAAACAACCGTTTTGCCCTTATCCACGCAGCCGCTAAACGGGTGCGGCAACTCCGAAAGGGTTCTGAGCCGACGATTTTATCCAAGAACAAGGACATCGTAGTTGCTCTCAGAGAAATCGCTGCCCGCACCGTGATCATCCCGCCCGAGTTGGAAGAAGAACTGGCGCTGAGTGCAGGTGAATTTATTCCGGAAACGGCTACAGGACAGGAAGATGAAACCAAGCTCCCAGGGGTTGAATAGGAATGTCCAAAAGGGATTATTACGAAGTGCTCGGGGTTTCCCGAACAGCCGATGAAGAAAAAATCAAGAAGGCTTACAGGAAGCTTGCTATGAAATACCACCCGGATCGAAACCCGGGCGACAGCGAGGCGGAGGAAAGATTTAAGGAAGCCGCCGAAGCATACGAAGTGCTCAGAGACGGTGAAAAGCGGGAAATCTACGATCGTTTTGGACACGAAGGACTTGCAGGTACCGGTTTTAGGGGATTCTCGGGGTTCGAGGATATTTTCAGCAGCTTCGGGGATATATTTGAGGATTTTTTCGGTTTTGGATCCAGAGGAGGCCGTAGAAGCAGGTCCAGAAAAGGAAACAGCCTTCGCTACGACCTGGAGTTGACCCTGGAAGAGGCTTTTACGGGCAAGGAGCAGGAGATCACCTTCAAGAGGTGGACGGCATGCAGTGCTTGTGGAGGAACCGGGATGGCCTCAGAGAGCGAGTTAAAGATCTGCAGCACCTGTCAGGGCAGAGGTCAGATCTACCGCACCCAGGGTTTCTTTCAAATCAGCACAACATGCCCAACCTGTCAGGGCCAAGGACGGATTATGACGGACCCATGTCAGGAGTGTAAAGGGCGCGGCAAGGTACAGGCTGACAGAAAGATTACCTTGAAAATCCCCCCCGGAGTGGATACGGGCTCCCAATTGCGACTGCAGGGAGAAGGTGAGCCCGGGGATTTAGGGGGCCCTCCCGGCGATCTCTTCGTTGTCATACACTGCAAAGAGCACGGTTTTTTCAAAAGAGAAGGTAGCCATTTGCTCTGCGAGATTCCCGTATCTTTTGTACAAGCCGCCCTCGGCAATACCATCGCCATTCCCGTTCTCGGAGATGAAAGCCTTTATGATCTCAAAATACCCGCGGGGACTCAACCGGACGATGTTCTCACCGTCTCCGGTATGGGTATGCCCGCTCTCCAAAGCGGCAAGCGGGGAGATCTTTTCGTGAGAGTTCATGTGAAAATCCCCAAGAAGCTGACACCAAGGCAAAGGGAGCTCCTCCAGGAATTCGCCGATGCGGAAGGTGGGAAAGAAGCCAAAAGCCAAAAGGGTTTTTGGCAAAAGATTACGAAGTCTTAAACAGGTAGGAACCGGGATATGATGTCAAAACAAAAAGTCGAGTATTTTAAAAACCTGCTCCGGGAGAGACTGGAAGAGCTCCTTCATGAAGCAAATAAGACCGTAAGCGGCATGACTGCGCATGACGACAACCTTCCTGACCCTGCCGACAGGGCCACCCTGGAATCGGACCGGAATTTCACGCTCAGGATCAGGGATCGAGAAAGAAAGCTGATCGTTAAAATCAAAGAAGCAATGGAAAGAATCGAAAACGGCACATACGGCATTTGCGAGCTATGCGGCGAGGAAATATCCGAAGCCAGACTCAAAGCAAGACCCGTGACGACGCTTTGCATCGAGTGCAAAAGAAAGCAGGAAACAGAAGAAAAGCTAAGAGGTACTTAATATGTTGAGCTCGCTCGTCCAGCATCCCCTTTTATCAGCCTGAGGATTCACCGAATTTCTATTGACGGCAGCCGTTTTTCCCCTCCTTCCCGCTTGGTCGTTGAAAAACTTGAGCGGATTCCTACTGCGCGATGTCCCCGACGACCTCCGCCCGCCTCACCCTTTGACCGAAGCATAAGATAACGATGCGGCTTCTTCGTTTTGCAGTTTTAAGAGAGACCCCCCGTGTTCAGGGCCGCCGGCTTCAGCATTACAAACGGCTAAATTGTCACAATTGAAGTTATACAGGGCTTTTCCGATATGGTATCATCTTTTTATGGAAAACAAAGACATTGAAAATCAAGAAGGGCTCGGCTCGCCCGAAAGGCAGCATGAAGAAGTCATCACGACCCATATGAATGCAGACTTCGACGCCCTTGCCTCTATGATTGCGGCTCGAAAGCTTTACCCGAACGCAACCCTGGCGTTTCCCGGTTCTCAGGAGCGAAACCTCCGGAACTTCTTTCTCCATTCAACCAGTTACCTCTTCAACTTCACCAAGATCAAGCACCTTGACTTCGATCGGATCAAGCGCCTCATTCTCGTGGATACGCGCCAAAAAAGTCGCATAGGCCGTTTTGCCGACCTCGCACAAAGACCTGATGTAGATATCCACATCTACGACCACCACCACGACTCGCATGACGATATCCACGGTCGAATCGAGATCGTCAGGGAAGTGGGGGCAACCACGACGATCCTTACACACTTCATCAAGGATCGGGGAATCCGACTCTCATCCGATGAGGCAACGATCATGAGCCTCGGCATTCATGAGGACACCGGTTCCTTCACCTTTTCCTCCACTACGCCGGAAGATTATCGAGCTGCCGCCTGGCTTGCCGAACAGGGCGCAAACGCCAACCTCATTTCGGACATGCTCACCAGGGAGTTGACCGCCGAGCAAGTGTGGCTCTTAAGCGATCTTACCAAGTCGGCCACATCACAGGTTATCAACGGGATTGATGTGGTCATCTGCAAGGTAACCCGAGATGAGTATATCGGCGACTTTGCCGTCCTGGTGCACAAATTCATGGAAATGGAAAATTTGAGCGTTATCATCGCTCTCGCCCAGATGGAGGACAAGATCTATCTCGTTGCCAGAAGCCGGGTTGAAGAGGTAAATGCCGCCGAAATCGCCCTCGCTTTCGGGGGAGGAGGACACCCGCAAGCCGCCTCCGCCACCATTAAGAAAAAAACCTTGATTCAGGTGGAAAAAAGCCTTCAGGCCCTCCTTAGAAACCGCGTCATTCCTCAAAAAAGAGCCCGTGACATGATGACTTCTCCTGTGATTCACATTTCTCCCGATGGGACGATCCAGGAAGCAGCCACCCTGATGACCAAGTTTAACATCAACGTCCTGCTGGTTACGGACGATCAGGCAAATCTCGTGGGATATATTACTCGGCAGGTGGTGGAGAAGGCGGTCTATTTCGGCCTTGGAAACATCAGAATTGAGGAATATACCAATATTGAGTTCCCCACCGTGGGCGCGGATGCCTCCCTCAAGGAAGTTCAGGATCGCATCATTGAGGATAAGGTGCGCATCCTTCCTGTTACGGAAAACGGCAAGATGGTGGGGGTCATCACTAGGACCGACCTCTTAAACATCCTCGTGGGTGGGCCGGTGCTGCCCGATTTTCTGTACGAATCTCGCCATGCCTCTCATTTTGAACACAAAAAGAACATAGCCGCCATGCTTAAAGAGCGTCTCCCCCGGAGGGTAATCACGCTTCTCAAAGATTTTGGATACGTGGCCGACATGATGGGATACCAGGCTTTTCTCGTGGGCGGCCTCTTAAGGGATATCCTCCTGAAGCGGGAAAACCTCGATGTGGACATCGTAATCGAAGGGGACGGAATCAAGTTCGCCCAGGAGTTCGCGGCCGATCACGGGGTCAGGCTCAGAAGCCATAAAAAATTCGGCACCGTGGTCATGATCTTTCCGGATGGATTCAAAGTGGATGTGGCTACCGCCCGTATTGAGTACTATAACTCGCCCGCTGCTCCTCCCAGTGTCGAGGTAAGTTCCTTGAAAATGGATCTCTACAGGCGAGATTTCACCATCAACACCCTTGCCGTCAAACTTAACAAGCGGGACTATGGCACCTTGATGGATTACTTCGGCGCTCAGAAGGATATTCGGGAAAAGGTTATCCGAGTGCTCCATAACCTGAGTTTTGTGGAGGATCCTACACGCGTGCTGAGGGCCATACGATTTGAGCAGAGATTCGGTTTCAAGATCGGAAAGCTAACACTTTCCCTCATGAAAAACGCTGTGGCCATCAATTGTTTCAAGGGGCTTTCCGGAAGGCGTCTCTTACTCGAGTTGAAGCTTCTTCTGATGGAACCGGAACCCATAAAAACCGTGGAAAGAATGGAAGAGTTTAATCTGCTCCAGGTCCTGTCCCCGGCAATCCTACTCACGCCTGAATTGAAGAACCTTCTGGAAGACATCCGTGGAGTTTTGTTTTGGTTTGACCTCCTCTATCTGGATGAATCATACGATCTATGGAAGGTGTACTTCCTGGGTCTCACATCGCACATGGATGCAAAGTCTCTTCAAGCTATGGTTCAAAGATTACAGATGAGCGACGTAAAAGATCGTAAAATGATCAGACAAAGGCTCGAAATAGGGGCCGTGCTGGATCAGCTTTACAAGTTTCAGGAGCAGAGCAATTACGCCCTCTACAAATTGCTCTCCCAGTATGATACAGAGATCCTGCTCTACATGATGGCCAGGGCCAACAATAGAACCATTAAGCGCCTTGTCTCCCAGTACTTTACCAAACTCAAAGGCATCCGGTGTCTTCTTAAAGGCAAGGACCTGAAAGCCATGGGCTTTCCTCCGGGTCCCCTGTTCAGGGAAATCTTGGATGCTCTTCTAGAGGCGAGGATTAACAATGAGGTAGGCACCAGGGAAGATGAGATCGCCTTTGTCAAAAAGCAATACGGCAAATCACGCGAGAGTGAAACAGAGGAAACGTTAGAGCCATGGACTATGAAGTAAGGCTTGACATTTTTGAGGGTCCCCTTGATCTTCTGCTCCACCTGATCCGCAAAAACGAGGTGGACATTTTTGACATACCCATTGCTACGATTACCGATCAATACCTTGCCTACATCGACATAATGGAAGCACTTAACATCACCCTGGCCGGGGAATTCCTGGTCATGGCCTCGACCCTGATCCATATCAAGTCCAGAATGCTTCTTCCAGGCTTGGGGGAAGAGGAGGAGGACCCAAGACTGGAAATCACTCGCCCCCTGATGGAATACATGAAATTCAAAGAATTGGCCGGCTCTCTGTCGGAAAGGGATATGCTCTACAGGGATGTTTTCACCCGCCAATTCCCTTCAGATTACAAGAACCGGTTCCGAAGCGAAGAACCTCTAATTGAAGTCAGCCTCTTTCAGCTCATCGACGCTTTCAAGAGGGTCATGGAACAGAGGCTTCCCGGCGAGCAGCTCAAATTTCAGATTGAGCCTTGGTCTCTCAAGGAAAAGACCACATTCATCATCAATCAACTGAAGGAGCGTGGGGCACTCTATTTCAATGAACTCTTCAGTGAAGCCCGAACCGCAGGTGAATTCATCATTACCTTTCTCTCCATTCTAGAGCTAGTTCAAATGGGTCTTGTGAGAGTTTTCCAGACCGATCCTGAAAAAGACATTCGCCTTGAACCCCATTTCAAGGAGGAAGAAGAAACAGATGACGAAGTCGCTTAAATTGATCCTGGAGGCGCTCCTTTTTGCCTCTGAAAACCCCCTTACGCTGAAGGATATTCACGCCGTGCTCCCGGAAAGCAAGCTTTCCGATATCGTGGGCGCCCTGAGAGTGTTGAAGTATGAATTCGAAGCCATGGGCCGCAGTTTCACCCTTCAGGAAGTGGGAGGAGGCTATCAGTTCAGGACCCGATCCGAATTCGGCGCCTATATCTTGAAAATGATGCAGGCATCTCCTGCGAGGCTGTCACGGGCAACCATGGAGACCCTGGCGATCGTGGCCTACAAGCAACCGATCATGCGACAGGAAATTGAACGCATCAGGGGCGTGGATGTCGGAGGGATCCTGCGGACCCTGCTTGAGAAGGACCTTATCAAGATCATGGGCCGAGAAAATCTCCCCGGGAGGCCTCTTGTCTATGGAACAACCAGGAAATTCCTTGAAGTCTTTGATCTGAAAGATATCGACTCCCTCCCCAAACTAAAAGAACTCAAAGCGCTCGGGGTCGAGGAAAATGAAATCCAGGAGCAAGAAAAAATCGTCGAAGACCCTTCAATCCGAAAGCCTGATGATGCCGCAACCTCTGAGCCAACGAATTAACCGCATCCTCTCTGCTTCCGGAATAACATCGCGACGCAAAGCAGACGAAATGATCAAAGCGGGACGGGTCAGCGTAAACGGTTCCATCGTCAAGGAGGCGGGGGCACAGGCCCTGTGGGGGGTAGACCGCATCCTGGTGGACGGCCGGGTGGTGCCCGACCCTGCCGAAAGGGTGTACCTAATGCTTAATAAGCCGTTCGGATATGTCTCGGCTCTCAGCGATCCGGCCGGCCGGCCCGTGGTCGCCGAACTGCTTCAGGATTTGGGCCGGAGGGTCTATCCGGTGGGCCGCCTCGATTTCGATAGTCTCGGGCTCCTGCTGTTCACCGACGATGGAGAATGGGCCTTTCGCCTCGCTCATCCCCGCTTTCGCGTCCCCAAGACTTACAAGGTCACGGTTGCGGGGCCTGTCTCCGATGAAGCTCTGGAAAAGCTGAAGAAAGGCGTCCACCTGGAAGACGGATTCAGCGGCCCTTCCAAGATCACCCTGCTCCGAAAAAACGCAAAAGCCTCGGACCTGAGAATAACGATCACGGCCGGAAGAAAGAGGCTTTTACGCCGAATGATCGAAGCTTCGGGGTACACTGTGACCCATCTGATTCGAATCGGCTTCGGCTCCGTGGAACTGGGAAATCTCAAGGTCGGCCGCTATCGCCGCCTTGAACCCGCGGAAGTGGAGGACATGAAAAAAATGGTGGGCCTCTCTTGAAGAAGCTTTCAGGGTTCAGAGTTCAGCGTGCAGGGTGACTCATACAGCACAGAAATTTTTTTGTTTGCAAAGCGTTTCTTCTTGGTGTATTGATTTTTCATTGACCAATGCTTTCTGATTGGTCACTGCTTACTGCTTACATACATTGGGCGGTTAACTCAGCGGGAGAGTGCCATCCTCACACGGTGGAAGTCGCAGGTTCAAATCCTGTACCGCCCACCATCACCGACAAAAAACCCTCCAAAAAGAGGGTTTTTTCTTTTCCGGCCAATTAGAGAGAACCCGCCCTTGAGACGAATGATATCAACAGAATAGCTTGGGCGACCCAGCCCAACCAAGTCAAGGGCGGTTTACAATCATAGGCCTTCCCCTTTCGCGGCGCTCTTTAATCTCTCATCGAAAGTGAACAAACAAAGCTCAGGAAGCTCTTGTTGAATACGCTTTGCGGCGGCCAGGTGCCACAGGTCCGCGCCTCGAAGCGGCCATTTTTTACATAGATCGCGTAGATCTTCCCATGCAGGCTGTAGAAGAATACGGCGCCATGGGCCGGTTTCCAGCACTTCAAAGGCCGCTTTGACAAGAATATCCGTAAGCAACCCTTCCCGTCCGATCCTGACCAAGACGGCGCATGCTTCCGCGTAGCCCAGCGACGAAATCAAATGCACGCCGTCCTGATCCACCAGCTTCTTGGCTTTTTCACTATGCTCATCTTTGAACAAAACCGACAGGATCGCGGACGTGTCCCAATAGACGACGGGTCGGCTATGTTCGATCATTCCGATCCCCCTGAAGCATCTTTTGGGCGAGTCCTTTTTTCAGAGGCAGGGGAGGCGGGATTCTGTTCATGCGCCTCTTGTGAGAAGGCTCGATTAGCCCTCGTTCCTCGAGGCCCTTTAACCGCTCCCCGAGGGCAAGGGAGCGAGGCGGGACACGCACGATTTTCCCCACCGGTCTTCCCCGGTCCGTTAGTAGGACTTCATTTCCATCCCGGACCAGTTTAAGCAGTTTACTCAAGTTCATTTTGGCATCCCGGATGCCCACAACCGCCGTTTCCATAAGACCCTCCCATGGAACCATAAAGACTGCTTTTACATGTGACCATTGTAACCACAACCAATTCTCCTGTCAACCGTAATAAAAAGGGGACGGGCATAAATAAATAAGTAACAGCATATCCAACGCGCGGCTGCGTCATTCCAAGCTTTCTTCCCAATTCCTTTAATCCCTATCCCGGCTCTCCGACCTATAACGCTCAGGTAAATCCCCCCATCCCTGATGAGGTAACTTTACCCACCTGTGGGACACTCGGC
>JAFGDM010000107.1 GCA_016932115.1 Deltaproteobacteria bacterium
CCGAACTGGGCCCTCATGGAATTTGTGTGAATACCATTGCCCCCGGTTTCACGGACACTGAGGCAAGCAGAACCGTCACGGACGATATTTCGAAATACAATGTGAGTCTCACTCCGCTGGGACGACTCCAACAACCCCAAGATCTCATCGGGGCCCTGCTTTTTCTAGCAGGCGATGAAAGCAATTTTTTCACAGGACAGGCTCTTGTCGTAGACGGGGGTCGGTACATGCACTAGTAAAGGCACAGGGGAGAAGGCTCAAGGCTGACCGTTCGCTTCCCTTCCCCTCGACGCGAATGACGAGGTGAAATACCATAAACAGCCGCTGATCAAGGAGGTATTGCTGAACCCATGACAATGCTTCAGGACATACCCACCATTTGCCGGATGTGCGAACAGGGTTGCGGGATGGTGGTAACGGTTGAAAACGGTCGACCGGTGAAGGTCAAGGGATCCAAAAATCATCCCTACAACCAGGGCTGGCTGTGCGCCAAAGGAAGAGCGTCTCTGGATTTCTTCTATTCTCCCGAAAGACTCACCTCGCCCCTCATAAAAAAAGAAGGCAAATTTGTAGCTGTAGAATGGGAACAGGCTCTGGATTTCGCCGCTCGGAAGCTGCAGAATTTGAAAGACCGTCACGGCCCCCAGAGTCTCGCCATTTATCATGGAGAGGGGACAGGTCATCAGGAAATCAAATCCTTTATAAAGCGCTTTGCTAATGTATTCGGCACCCCTAATTTCAGTGGCGTGGGATCCATTTGCAATGAGGCAAGAACATTGGGCGAGAAAATCACATACGGAGCGGTGACCAGGCCGGACATCTCAAACACGGGGTTCATGCTGATTTGGGGTGCAAACCCTTTCGTCTCTCATGAGCCGGTCCTCCCCAGGGACATCGCCAGGCTCAAGAAAAGGGGTATTCTGATTGCCTTGGTAGACCCCCGCAAGACCGAAACAGCCGCAAAAGCCGATTTTCACTTGGCCCTCAAGCCCGGCCGCGATGAGATCCTGCTCCTAAACATGATGCATGTGATTTTTCGCGAGGAATTGTGGGATAGGGCCTTCACCGAGCATTGGGTTCACGGATTTGCCCCTTTTTTTGAAGCGGTGATCCAGGATCGCTTTTCACCGGAAAAAGGAGAACCGCTAACCGGAGTGGATGCTGAACTGGTTCGTACGGTGGCGCGCTTGTACGGCAAGACCAAACCGGCAAGTGCCGCCATGGGGAATGGGTTGGATCATCATACATTCGGCGTGAACGCCATCCGCCTGCTGGCAATCATGAAAGCTGTCACCGGCAACTTGGATATTCCCGGCGGAGACCTCTTTACTCCAAGACCCAAAATCAAGGATATCACATCTCCCTTACCTTCTCCCTCCGTGCCGCCCCTCGGTTCCAAGGAATTCCCCTTTTTCTGCAAGATGCGAAAGGAGGCCCGCGCCCTTTCCATCCCGGAGGCTATTTTGGATGAGCACCCCTACCCGATCAAGGGGATGATCATTGCAGGGGGGAATACCACGGTCGAGTGGCCCGACAGCAACCGGGTCCGAAAGGCGCTTAAAAAACTCGAATTTCTCATGGTGATTGATGTGGTGCGATCGCCGGATTGTGAATACGCGGATCTCATCCTTCCCGCCTCCACCTTCTTTGAGCGTGACGAACACCGGGTTAACGTCTACCTCAATCTCGCCCATATTACCCTGCGAAGACAGGCCGTAAAGCCGCTCTACGGGCTCCCTGATCAGATGATCTGGGTCAAGCTGGCCAAGGCCATGGGTTTTGGAGAATACTTCCCCTGGCAAACCTGCAGTGAAGCTATCGATTATTTGCTGAGCGACCTAGGCTTGTCCTACGAAGCACTGGTTTCCCGGGGAGGGCTCTATGAATACGAAAAAAGGACCTACAGAAAGTATGAAACCCAAGGCTTTAGTACACCCACCGGCAAAGTGGAAATCCTCTCCGAAAGCCTCAGGGCCGGGGGCTATGACCCATCGCCCGTCCGTGATACGGTGCTGCATTCATGGGGAGAGGATAAAGCGTTCCCTCTCGTTCTGACCACGGGCGCAAACCTGCTCCCTTATTTACATTGGCAGTATCGTTATATCCCAAAGCTCAGAAAGCTGGCGCCGGAGCCCCTGTTTGAGGTCCATCCACAAACCGCCCTGGAATGGGGTATCGAGGACCGTGAGACGGCTGAGGTGCGAAACGCCAATGGTAAAATCCGGCTTAAAGCCCATGTCACAGAAAAGATACGACCTGATACCATCCATATCCCGCAGGGCTGGGAGGAAGCAAATGCCAATGAGCTCTCCAGCGGAGAAAGCCCGGATCCTATTTCCGGATTTCCCAATCTGAAATCACTCCGATGCCGCATTGAAAAGATATGAGCATGCGGGGAACACCCCCAAACAAAGGCAAAACAAGAATGGGATAAACATTGGGGAAGGATTAACATGCCTAGTTTCAGACAAGACGGATTGACGGAAAAAGAAAGGTTTGAAGCCCTGCTTAACAGGCAGCCTGTGGACAGGATCCCCTTTTATATGTGGGAATTTTCATTTGCGGCATTGACGGTCGGCTATCCCAAGGCCACGACCTTTACAGACCCTGCCAAGAGCTTTAAAGCCTTCCGGGGTACCCATGAGATGTACGACGGCTGGCACTACATCTATTTTACCCCGGGTGCAATCGGGGTCAGGGAATTCGGAGGTGAGGCCAAATTGCCCACAGGCGAATACGCGCAGGCGGTATCTCCCTCAAAATCCATTGTCCAATCAGAAGAGGATGTTTGGAACCTCAAGCTGCCTGACGTGAAAACAGCGGGAATGATTCCCTTGGTAATGGAATTCGCCAAGCTTCAGGAAGCGCACGGCTTTCCCATCACCTTCTCTTCGGGAAGTATTTTAAAAGTGGTCCAAAACCTGACCGGCGCTGAAACCATGTGCCGATGGATGATGAAAAAACCCAAAGTTATTCATAGGCTTTGCCGGTTGGTTGCGGACTTCCATATCGCCATTGCTCAGTATTGGGTCGACACCTTTGATCATCCGGAGCAAATCATTCCTCTGACCGCCGCACCGACCGAATCCAATCAGATGATCTCTCCAAAACATTTTAGGGAATTCAGTTTGCCTTATCAGAAAGAGGTCTATGAGAGAATGCTGGCCATGGGCGTAAGACACATCAACACTCACATTTGCGGCGACCAAAATTTGAATTTGTCTTATTGGGCTGAAATGCCATTGGGAAACCCGGGGATCATCAGCGTCGGACACGAGGTGGATCTGGAGACGGCTTCTAAATTCTTCCCTGATCATATTCTCGTGGGCAACGTGGAGCCTGCAGTGATTCAAACAGGGACGCCGGAGCAAGTCTATGAACTCTGCAAGGTCTGTATCGAAAAAGGCAAGAAGCACCCCGGCGGCTTTGCTTTAGCCCCGGGATGTGAGCTTCCCCCCGTGGCTCCTCCTTATAACGTATGGACGATGAGGAAAGCGATCAACGATTTTGGCTGGTATGAGTAAAAATGCATAGGGAAAAAGCCCGTCTAGAGGTACCCCTAAGCAATTTCCCATAGAACTGAAGAAGACAACATTATGTCAAGAAGTACCGATGTTTTGATTATTGGCGGCGGAGTCGCCGGGGTGTCTATAGCGCGCGAGCTCTCGAAATATGAACTTGACGTAGTGCTAATTGAAAAAGAGGCGGACGTGGGTTGGGGCCAGACCAAAGCAAGCTACGCGATTTGCCATCCAGGGGCGCGATGGGCCCATGGCACCCTGGCCCAACGAATGATGGTTGAAAGCCATCGGATATGGGACCAGTTGGTGGAGGATCTTGACATCGAGCTCGCGCGAATCGGCGAATTGGTTCTGGCTTTTAACGAGGGGGAGCTTCAATATGTCGATACGCTGAAAAAACAGGGGGAATACAACGGGATCAAAGGTCTCGAAATACTCGATGGAAGCGAGGTGCGTCGTTTGGAGCCTCATGTGAACCCTGCCGTCCTGGCTGCCCTGCGCATGCCGACCGGAGGCGTCTTTAATCCCTTTGAAGTGGTGTACGCCTTTTTCGAGAACGCCCGGGCCAACGGGGTGAAAATGCTCCTCGGCACGGAGGTCACAGGCATCATTCCGCAAAAGGGAGATTTTATAGTCGAAACCAATGGCGGGGAGATTCGCACAAAGTATGTGGTGAATGCCGCAGGGCTGTATGCGGAAAAAATCGCTCAAATGGCAGGGGCCGATACCTTCAAAATTTCCCACGAGACAAAGAGCACCTGTTTGATTCTCGATCGTTGTTTAGGGGATCTTGTGCAACACGTTGTGACAGGCGTGGCTGATCCAAAAGCTTTCAGCCGCTTCAAAGTCGTGATGCCCACTTTTCACCGAAACCTGTTGCTGTACACGCCTATTCCGGAACCGTCGAGAGGGATTGAGGATCGCGCCATAGAAAAGCGAGCTATGGATCTGACCCTGCAAAGCACGAAATCCCTCGTTCCGGATATTGATTTCGAAACCCACATGATTGCTTCCTTCTCAGGCCTGACGGCCCGCAACAGCCGGGGGGATTTCATTATTGAAGCGTCTGAAAAATGCCCGGGCTTTGTGAATGTCGCGCTTCCTCCGCCGGGCATCACCTGCTCGCCGGCCATTGGGAAACAGGCTGCTGAAGTCCTTCGGAAGGCCGGCCTGCCTCTCGTTGAAAAGGATGATTTCAATCCTTTCAGAAGGAAAATGAAAAGGATAAGGGATTCTTCTATGATCGAAATCCGGGAGCTGGTCCATCGGGATCCGCGATACGGCCGCACGGTTTGTCGTTGTGAGAAGGTGAGCGAAGCGGAAATCGTTGAGGCGATTCATAGAGGAGCCACCACACTGGACGGGATCAAGTTCCGAACCAGGGCGGGGATGGGAAGGTGCCAGTCCAATTTCTGCGGCCCTGAGGTCGCTGCCATTCTGGCCGGAGAACTACGTCGGCCATATGAGAAGGTAACCAAGAAAGGGCTTGGGTCGGCTTATATCTTGAACAAAAAAGTTTTGAGGACCTATGGACATTAGCATTGAACCTCTTGACGTGACCGTCATAGGTGGCGGACCGGCAGGAATATCAGCCTGCCTGGAGCTTTGTACGCTTACCGGCCTGAGCATCGCGCTCCTTGAAGGAGAACAGGAGCTCGGCGGCATGCCACGGTCCTGCCATATCTTCTTTGGTTTGCGGGATCGCAAGAGGTTTTACACCGGTCCCTCCTATGCCCGAAAGCTGGACCGCCTCGTCCGTAAAACCGGGGCCCGAATCTACACAGGATTCCGGGTGCTTGATCTTGTGACAGGCAGCCCCGGTGATGCCCACGAACTCCATGTTCTCTCTCCCGAAGGGCCTTTGTGCATTCGGAGCCGTTTCATTCTTCTCGCTACAGGGTGCTTCGAAAGCTCCCGTTCAGAGCGATTCCTCCCGGGCACTCGGCCTTCCGGAATTTTCACGACGGGCACCCTCCAGCAGCTCGTGAACCTCCGCGGATTGAAACCCGGAGATCGAGCTCTCATCATAGGGAGCGAACACGTGGCGCTCTCCAGCGTCCTAACCCTAAAACGAGCCGGCGTTTCCATCGCCGGTCTCGTCGAAGGAGACCTCCGACTTAACACCTACGCAAGCGTTGCCGCTTCTATGAGTCGTTTTTTTGGTTTTCCTATCCTGAAAAATACCGCAATCCATCGAATCTTCGGGAGCAGTCGAGTCGAAGGTGTTGAATTGCTTAGCGGACGCAGTAAGGAAACTTTACACCTTGATTGTGACACGATAGTGATGACCGGCAGATTCCGGCCCGACTCTTCGTTGATCGACAATACTCCCATCGAAAAAGATCCTTATACCTTAGGTCCTGCCGTAGACACAGCGTTCATGACCTCCGTTCAAAACATCTTTGCTGCCGGCAATGTGCTGCGGGGAGCCGACACCCATGACCTCTGCGCCCTGGAAGGAAGGCTGGCCGCCCGAAGTATCATAAGAAACTCGCGAACCTCTAAGCAGAAGATCTTTCGCTATATACCAATGCGGGCTGAAAGACCTATTCGCTATGTCGTCCCTCAAAGAATCATGCCCATGCCGAAGCGTTTTTTCTCCAAGTTTCTCCCATGGCCTGAGATTCAACTGGAGAAAACCCTTCTCAGGCCGACTCTGGAAGCCTGGTCCCGCAAGGAAAGAATTTGGCAAGGTGCCTACCGAAGATTGCTCGGCAATACCAGAATTCCCCTGCCGATTGAGAAGTTTCTTTGGGACAGGGTGGATCCGGCTCTGGGGGTAACCCTGAGAGTCATCCAAGGGGTCTGAGAAAGGGGATCTTTCAAGCATGGTTATTTTTGTTGCAGGGCTTGTAGGGGTAGGAAAGTCGGCGATCGCGAGACGCTTGGCCGAAAGGCTGTTCATTGATTACTATGATATCGACACCGTAAAAAAAGCTATCTACCCGCAAGATCCTGATTTTGAAAGGAATATAAGGAACGGGATTCCCTTCAAAGAAGAAACGCGACTGAAGGTTTTTCACAAGGTTATCAACGATTTTCCCCATTTAGCCCAAACCCGCAAGCACCTGGTCGTTGACGAAAGCCTTCACCTGCGAAGGCCGAGGCAAATACTGTTTGATGCCGCCCAGAGGTATTTCGGCGGATACGCGATCGTTTGGGTAAAGGCGGATGAGGCTATAATTCAGGAGCGTCTGAAGAGCAAAGAGCGAAAGGGGCATATCCTCAAAGAGCCTTTGAAAATGTATCGATCTTTTGCTAAAGAATTTGAAAGCTTCGACGAATGCCACCTGGTTTGCGAAAATAACGGCACCATAGAAGAGGCGGCCGACAGCGTAATATTTTTGATCCAAAATTTGGCGTCATTGAAGCCGTGAGTTTTTTTGCCGGATGCTCGGTTGCCTCAAAAAATTTCTCATACTGGAGTCTGATCAACATGGTAGGCACCTATTCCATTGATGAGATTTTCGAACTCAAAAAAATTGACCCCCCATATCAAGAGGTTTTTGAACTCGCAATACCCTACCTCAAAACCAGGCTCAACTTGCCTCACACGTATATCGTTTATCAGTACGCCCAACTCCTCCTCAAGGAAGAGGGCGGATCGCCGGAAATCGCCATCCCCGCATGCATCCTCCATGACGTGGGATGGTCCGCTATCCCCGAAGACAAGCAGCTGACTGCTTTCGGTCCTAACGGGAACGATATGGTCTTGAGGAGAAAGCACGAGACGGAGGGAGCGATTATTGCTGATCAAATACTAAGGAAGGTTGGCTACGATGAAGCCTTGATTCCTGATATCCTCAAGATCATCGACGGACATGATACGACAAGAGAAGCGAGATCTTCCGAGGACGCGATCACAAAGGACTCGGACAAGCTGTTCAGGCTCTCTGCACTGGGGTATCGCATTGATGCTGAAAGATTCCAGGAGGATCTTCAAAACCGGGCAAGGTATCTTCGCGAGAAAATGGATGCTTGGTTCCTGACGAAGACGGGAAAGGAGCTGGCCATCCATGAGCTTGAGATGAGAGCTCGGGAACTTCGGGAACAGCGCGAGAGGTCTTCATAGGCCAAAGGTATTTCTGATAACCAGTCGGCAGATAAACTGGCTAAAAGAAAACCATGGCAGAGGACGCTGCCTGGAGAAAGAATTGTGAAGCTAATTATACTTCCCCTTGCAATTGAGGAGCAGATTCTAGGGCAAAGATTTGGTTCTCCCGCTAAGACTCACCATGTCCTCATCTAGGGCGTGCCGAAATGTGGTCAATCTGTAGTTCTTTTCGAGTTCTTTTGTGGTTATGCGCCCAATTCTGAAAGGGAAAAGCGCTGGCCCCTCTAAAATAGTTCTAAGAGGAACTGCGCTGGCTTCGTTTGATATCAATTGGGCCTCAACCAGCCACGCCTTAAGGGCCGGCATTTCAATAAGGATTGGTGTATTCTTTGAGTATGTTCCCTTGCTTTCTTCTGAAATCAAGACATCCCAGTCACGCAATGTTTGAACAATGTGTCGGACAGATCTCCGGACTCTTTCGGTGTCGCCCCACCCTTCAACAACACGGCGCCTCACCTGATCCAAAGTGAAACTTTCCTGCAAGTTGCTTAAACGGCCAACTTGCCTAGCCACTTCACTGAAAAATGGATAGGTTGCCATGCACATTCCCCAGTGAACCGCAAGCCGCTCCTTGCCTCTCGCCCTCTCCAGGAGAAAGATACCCTCATCACGGAGCGGGATTATCTTCTCAGGGACATTTACCCAAACATGCGCAAGAACTGTGAAAGTCTTCCTGAGCGCGCCATCTTCCACCGCGCCTGAGACCTGGCCTTCAAGCGCATGATAAATACGCTCTCGAATAGAACTAAGAGGCAGCCCTTCGGATGCCCATTGTGCGACATCATCAAGCCATTCGAGCCGTATCCTTCTATCAAAGCCTATCATCCCTTTAGTCTTCATTTAGCTCTACGATCCAATTTCGATAAGCGGCACGATGACCTCTTCAACGGATATCCCGCCATGAGCTACGGTCTTCTTTCCTTTAGGAATAAAGGCTGACCTTCCCTGGGCGATCAGGGGTAGATAATTGTCAGGAAGGCCGATGGCCGGCCATTCAATGGCTTCTGGGAAAGCCGCTTTCACTTGACCCCTCAACCCGTGATCCGAATACACGCGAACACGTTCTCCCTTGGTGTCAGCTATGGCTCCCTCTGAAGGCCTGCCAATTCCATCTGCTTCGATGTTTCCGTGATCTGATGTCAGCCAAACTTTGAACTTTTGCTCACCCAGTAGATCAATGATATTGGCCAAATGACCCTGCTGGACCCACTGACGGACTTGATTGTGCATTCCCTGTGTTCCAAGTTCCATCCCATGCATAATCTTATCCACCTTGTCGACGATTAGTCCTGCAACTCGTACCCTTGTGTTCTCTGTCACCTCTTTAAGGCCATTGCTTTCGCCATTCCCGAGCCCTTTCATGTAAGCGATCTGTGTTTGATTCAGACCCTTGTCCAACCAGAATTGAAACCAGAGAGAGGCCTCCTTAGACGTTGTGTTAATGCTTGAAGGGAAATAGAGCGGCGGTTTCCCAGCGAACTGAGACTGGCGAGATACGGAGGTGACGGTTGGAATCCACGCAAATACAGCATTCTCCCTGAAAGCAAACTTTGGTCTTTGTTTGGCGAGCGCGTCACGCAGGATAATCCACTGGTCTAAGGCAAGCCCATCCATGACAATTAAGGCGACCTTCTCATCAGGGAATTGACTCACCTCACGCGCCATTGCTCGGGCGATGTGATGCACCATCACAGGAGGAACAGGCGGTTGATTGTAAAGGCCCGCATACCTCTCTACAACCCATTTGTAGAACCTCTCGTCAATCTCGTTCTGAAGATCCTTAGCCAACCCCAGGAACTTCCTAG
>JAFGDM010000108.1 GCA_016932115.1 Deltaproteobacteria bacterium
ATTATAGCGAACAGTAATTTTACACGCAATCTCCTCATAAAAGGAGGTGTCGATGCTCAACGGATTCGTGTCATCCATCCTGGAACTGATCCGCATCAATTTTGTCCTGGACCGAAACCTAATGAGCTGATTCACCAAATGAATTTGTCCGAAAGAAAAGTTGCCTTGAGCGTGGGAAGACTAACTGTGCGTAAGGGGCAAGATATGACGATAGAAGCTTGGCCAAAAGTTTTGGAAAAGGTACCGAATGCTGTGTATTTGATAGTTGGAACTGGGGAGTACGAGCATCACCTCCGTGAGTTGGCAAAGAAGATGGGAGTTGAGAGGTCGATTTGTTTTATTGGAGAAGTTACTGCGGAAGAATTGCCACGGATTTATCGGATGGCCGACTTATTTATCATGCCGAGTCGACAACTTCCTGGATCTCGGGACGTTGAGGGCTTTGGTATTGTGTATCTGGAAGCCGGGGCTTCAGGTCTCCCTTGCATTGGGGGTAGATGTGGAGGTATTCCAGATGCAATTGAAGATGGTCGCACAGGAATTCTGGTTGATGGCGATAGTCCAAATGAGATTGCCTTAGCTGTTGTCGATTTATTTAATAACCCAAAACGCGCGTCAAGTATGGGGGATATGGCTAGACATCGTGTTCTGGAAAGCTTCACTTGGGAACGATCGGCCACAAATATCAGAAGGTTGATCGATTCCATCGAGAGAGATAAATAGGATTATATGAACCGATTGCTGTCGGTTCGAGGTTAAGCTATAAATTCCACTAAATGGGATTTTATTTATCGGACTTTCTTCTCTTACCACCTCAGGGGGACTCGAGACTCTGGCTCAAGACCTCAATGTGTCCGACTCGGACGTCTGGTTGGGTGCGATTGCGCATGATGACTTCTGGGCGTTAAAGAATGCGGCTGATGTCTTCATGATCACGAATGACGTGACCAATCGGTGTAACCCCTTGTACGAAGCGGCGTGGGCGGGACTCCCGGTGGTCTCTATCTTTGATCCTTCGACCTCGGATCTTCTTCAGGACAAAAGAAATGCCCTCCTTGCTGAAAAGGACGACACAGAGGCGCTGGGAAGAAGGCTGGCAGAGATATGCCGCGAGCCTCTTCTGGCGCAAGCCCTGCGCGAGGCACAAAAAGATTTGGCTTCATCATTCTGGACATGGGAAGAGCGGATGAAAGTTGAAGTGAAGGAACTGGAAAAATTGGTCTCCCAAGGCGGGGAGATCCTGATGGAGACAGGATAATATGTCTTTGAAAGGTCTTCTTTTTATCGGGCTTTTTGGGCTTTGTGCCGCTGCCGCGCTGGTTTTCCCCCATGTCGGCGTTTATGGATACATTGTCGATTATTGCATTCATCCCGCCAGCCAGTGGTGGGGCAGACCTTTCGCCACCATGGGTTTCAGGTTTTCCTTCATTTTGGCTTTGGCGACCATGATCGGCATGGCCCTGAATTGGAAACATCTGCGTTTTGGTCGATCAGCCCTCTATCCGCAGGAAACAACGTTTATCTTGTTCCTGGGGCTCATATGGTTCCTGACCCTTATCTCCCCGGAAACCGCGGGCCGCTACACAACGACCGATCACCCATCGGTCAAATTTGCCAAAATCGCCATTTTCACCCTGATGATGACCCATGTGATTTTAGACCTTAAAAAACTCAATGGTCTGTTCTGGGTTTTATCCAGCACGGCGTTGTTTTTGGGGATTAAGGCGTGGAGTCTGCCTTACGGCCGTTTCGTGCGAGGCCGTCTTGAGGGAATCGGCGGTGCCGATTTTTCAGAGGCGAATTTCTTTGGTGCCTTCATGGCAGCCATGCTGCCCATTATTGCCGTGCAATTCTTGAGCAGCAAAAACTGGGTTGTGAAACTGTATGCCCTGGCATGCGGGGCCTTCACAGCCAATGCAGTCATCCTCTGTCGCAGCCGTGGCGCTTTTCTCGGCGTGGCGGCTGGGGCCCTGGCCGCTTTATTTGCAGCCCCCAAACGGCACCGAAAAAAAATCATTGTGCTCTTGTTTGTCGGGCTCATCGGAGGTGTGTATCTGACCGATTCGATTTTTATCGAGCGTATGCTGAGCATAAGTTTTAAGCAGGAGGAAATGGATACATCGACCTTGAGTCGAATTGAATTGTGGAAAGCCGGTGCGAGAATGCTTGCCGACAACCCATTGGGCATCGGTCCCGGCAACTGGTATCAAACGATCGGTCTCTATATGCCGCAATATGACGGCAGGGATTCTCACAGCACGTATGTGAAATGTGCCGTTGAGCTTGGAATACCCGGCATCCTGCTCTTTTTGCTGCTGATTTTTCAGGCATACATCAATCTCAGAAGGGTTCACAATGAAGCGAAAAAACTGCCGCCCCGGGAGGCGGATGACATAACGCAGTATTATTTTGCCGTGATGGTGTCTCTGGCGGTCCTGCTGGCCTGTGCTCTGGCTATTACGATGATCTACACGGAGATCGTTTGGATCCTTTTGATGCTTCCGGTTTGTCTGGCAAGGGCATTTGAGAACGCCCTTGCCGATTCCCAGGCAGCCGTCAAGGCCGAAGTGGAGATCAAAGAGACAGCGGGTTTTACTGATGCGCCTTGCCACGTCAAAGAAGAAGCGAAGACGTTTTAACGTGGGGCATTTGACAAGGTCAGCAGGCTCTGTGGACGTGGAATGATTGCAACACCACAAAGGCTCCGGGTGGCTATTGTCCTCTCCGAGCTTCGTCCGGGAGGGATGGAGAGGGTTGTGGTTCACCTAGCCCGGGGCCTGGCTGCGAAGGGGATCACCGCGATGGTGATCTGTCTGCAAAATGCCGGCGAGCTGGCCTCGGAACTGGACGGAACCGGTGTTCAACTTGAAGCGTTGAGAAGCTTGTCAGGCAAGGATTTTAAAGCTCTCCGGCACCTGCGGCGGCTCCTTTGCCGGTTTCGCCCCTCCGTCGTAAATGTTCATGATTACGCGAGCACCCCCTATATCGTGACCGCAAACTGGTTGGCAACCAGGGTGCCGATCCTTTTTACGGCGCATGGCCTCCTTTATGAGGGTTTTGACAGGCTGCGGCGCAGATACAGGTTTTTCTCCAGATTTTTTTCGAGTGCGGCGGCTGTTTCCGCGGAAGTAGCCCAGAGGCACAGGCAGTATCTGTGCTGGAAAGATCCTGTAGCCACCATTCGCAATGGTGTCCCGGGCATTGAAAGAGACCCAGGACTGAGAAGGACAGCCCGTGAAGAAATTGGGTGCGGGGATCAAGATATCTTGTTTCTTGCGGTGGGAAACCCCAGGCCCGAGAAGGCGTTTGAGGATTTGATCGATGCGGCAGCTCTCCTCACAGAGAGGGAGAGTCAAAATCAAGATTTTGTTGTGGCGATTGCTGGGAAACTGAACGACAGCGACTATTGCAGCATGCTTCTGAACCGCGTTAAAGATGAAGGCCTCAAAGAAAAGATCCGTTTCCTTGGCTTCAGAAACGACATGACGGCGCTTTACTCTGCAGCCGATGTGTTTGTTCTCTCGAGCAGGAGCGAAGGGCTCCCCATGGTCATTCTGGAAGCGATGATGGCGGGCTTACCTGTTGTCGCTACAAAGGTCGGCGGCGTACCCAGGGCAGTCGGCGAAAACGGCCTGCTTGTCGAGCCCGGCCATCCGGCACAGCTCGCTGAGGCCATGAAAAGGATTCTCAGTGAAGACGGTTTACGTATCGAACTCGGGCGAGCGGGACAGGCTCATTGTCGGGCGACTTATGGCGTGGAACGCATGGTGAATGACTATTTGTCGTGGTATAAAAAAATAGTGGAAAGTGCTTAATTCTCAACAATGAACCGTTGAACCGTTGAACCGTTGAACCTTGAACCTTGAACCTCATAACCCCTTACAGTTTCCCTTGAAAATCCTCTCCTTTTCATACTGTTTCCCCAACCACATAAATCCCACATGGGGCCTGTTCGTGTACCAGCGTCTGGCGGCACTGGCCAGGCGGGAAGAACTTCAGGTCTGTTCAGCGGTTCCGTGGTTTCCGTTGATATCCGGCAGACGCGGGGATCCGGGGCCTGAAAAGGAATCGTGGGAGGGGTTGACGGTATACCGACCACGATTTTTTTATTTTCCCGGCGTATTGAAAAATCAGGATGCAAGGCTTTATGCCCGTGGGATACATCCCTGGCTTCGAAACTTCTGCAGGGCATGGCCTCCTGACCTGCTCGATGCCCACTTTATCTGGCCTGATGGTGTTGCTGTCGCATTGCTGGCCCGGGAATTGGGTATTCCCTATGTGATTACACTCCGAGGGAAAATCTATGAGTGCCTGCCCATCCCTTCACAGCGCAGACAGTGCGAAGAGGCTCTGAAAAATGCGGCAGCGGTGATCAGTGTTTCAGGACCTATGGCCGCCGAGGCCCGAAAGCTCGGCGTGTCAACCGACCGCCTGATGATCATCCCCAACGGGGTGGATCGGACGCATTTTTATCCTCGCGACAAGTTGATGTGTCGGAGGGAATTGGGCCTTCCTGAAAAAGGGCGGGTTCTTGTCACCGTGGCACATCTGGGTCACCGGAAAGGGCATCACGAGGTAATCCGGGCCCTTGCGGCTTTGCCTGAAGATGTCATGCTCGTCATTGTCGGAGGTCCGGCACAGGGGGGAACCAAGGAGAAACTGAGAGACGCTGCAAAGGAGGTCGGCGTGGAGGACCGGCTGATCCTGCCGGGTCCCCAGCCCTATGATAAGATCCCAATGTATTTTTTTGCGGCTGATGCAAGTGTCCTGGCGTCCTACCGAGAGGGTTGCCCTAATGCCGTGCTGGAGAGCCTCGCATGCGGGACGCCGGTCGTGGCCACTGACGTGGGGGCAGTCCGCGATATCCTGCCGGAGCCGGATGTCGGTCGGATTGTTCCCCCGCAGGAGGTGGCGCCACTGACGGATGCCTTGAGGGAAGTGTTGGATTGCGAGTGGGATGCGGAAGAGGTTGTTCGTGAAAGCGGTGTTCGGTCCTGGGATGAGGTGGCGGGGGAAGTGCAGAAGGTGTTTAGAGAGAGAGTGTTGAGGACTTAGGACGAACTCTTTAGGACTGAGGACTGAGGACTGAGTGCTGAGTTTTTTAGCCACAGACCCACACAGAATTACACAGACTGTAAATCTTACAATTGAAGTCCGTGTGAGTAAGTGTGAGTCGAGTGAGCAAAGCGAACGGGTGGCTATTATAAATACCCCTTCAAGCTCTTCATGTCCTTCATGGTGAAAATGGTGTTTATCATCCCGTGTGTATACGCCGCGTGTGTCAGTGGTCAATCTAAGCAACATCAGTGCTGAATGTGCGGACCTCTTTATCAAGCCGATCAGACATTTTGTCTGCAACCAATTCAAGATCGAATCGGTTTTGAAGATTTAACCAAAATTGAGGTGCGATACCAAAAAAACGTCCCAGACGCAAGGCCGTATCAGCGGTGATCGAACGCTGGCCATGCACAATTTCATTAATACGCCTGGGTGAAACACTGATGTCTTTGGCAAGCCGATATTGACTGATACCCATTGGTTTCATGAATTCTTCAATAAGAATTTCGCCGGGGTGAATAGGTGGTAGCTTTTTATTGTCCATCATTGCCCTCTAATGGTAATCCGTAAAGTGGGCGCAAGGTTCAATATCCCCCCGATATGCAACAAAGGATTTTTAACCCTGAACCGTGAACTTTGAACCACCCGGGAGGGCTCAGTGCTAGGTTTTTTAGCCACAGACCCACACGGACTTACACAGACAAAAAATAGGTTCACGGTTCAATGGTTGGAGAAAGATGGAAACAGGTCATGTTCCGTTCGCGGGCATGACGAAGGCGTTCATATCACCATGAAGAGCATGAAGAACATGAAGAATATTTTACGTGGGTTTTTTGGGTTGCAGTATAACCGAGTCATGGTGTGAGCCTTGCAGAATTATTCAGAGTCCACTCCCTACGTTCGCTTGAGAGGACCGAAAGAAAAAATATACCCTTCAAGCTCTTCATGTCCTTCATGGTAAAAATGGTTTTTATCAGTCCGTTAGTCATGGCCAACCAAAAATACAATTCATGTGCCAAAGTCAAGATGAAAATAAAACATTTCTTGGATTGATTCAATGGAAAAAAGAAACGATAAGGCGAAGTATGCTCTTTGCGTAGAAAACAGAGATTGCGAAGATTTGGAGAAAAGAAAAATTTATCACGTCCTTCCAGATGAAGAAGCACAAAAGGAAGGGTACTTGAGAGTGCTTGATGAATCTGGTGAAGATTATCTTTATCCCGCATCTTATTTCATTCTTATACAACTACCTGTCGAAGCGCAAGAAGCATTACGAATAACTGCCTAACCATTTGTCGCACTTCATTGCCCTTGTCCGTGTGTGTCAGTGTGTGTCGAGTGAGCAAAGCGAACGGGTGGCAGAGAAAAGCAAGTATGCACCATGAAGAGCATGAAGGACATGAAGAAATAAAAATAGTGTTATATAGAATAAAAAAGATGAAAATGATAAATGACAAGACGTCTTTATTTTTTGCAATTTTTACAAATATTTAAACCCTTCAATCTCTTCATGTCCTTCATAGTAAAAATGTTCTTTATCCGTCCGTGTGGGTCAGTGTATGTCCTTGGCCAATCAAAATAGAAATGATCCGTTAGGAGAATTTTTACTCAGTCCTCAGTCCTGATCACTCAGCACTTCATTAAGGACATCCCCTATGCATTGTGTAAAACCGAAAAAGATCCTTGAGACAAAAAACACCGATCCAAGGCGCAGTGTCCTGGCGATTGTAGGCGACACGCAGGTCGGGCTCTGGGTGGTGCGCAGTCTCGCCAGGAACGGCCTTACGGTCCATGCAGTGGTTCGGTCGGAACAGGGTCAGGCGGCCCACAGTCGTTACGCTTCAAGCGCCTGGGTGCTGGATTCGGGCCCAAGCGATGCGGCCTTTGCGGATGAGATCGAGGGGCTTGTGCGCGAACTCGATGTGGGGTCGATTATGCCCATTGCGGAGGGGTTCCATAATGCCCTGATCGATTTGCGAACTCGATTCGAACCCGAGGTGCATATCTTCTCTCCCTCGCGCGAGTCCTTTGACAAGGCGACGGACAAGGACCTTTTGCAGTCGCTTTGCATTGAACTGGGCGTGCCGGTTGCGCGCGGCATGCGTCTGGACCAGCTCATGGCCGATGGGAAGGGTGACGCCTTGCACCTGCCCTTGGTCCTGCGAACGCGGAGACAAAATATTAAAGGCGGAAAGGTCCCATGGAAGGCGGCCTATGCCGAGACCAAAGAACAACTCAATAACCTCTATGAACAGATGAGAGACTTCCCGGAAAATGTGGTCGTGCAGGAATACCACCCCGGAGTTGAAGACCATGTCCAGATCCTGATGCACGACGGCGAGCTGGTCATGGCGGGCGATTACATCGGTGAACATCACATGCCCCTGGCAGGCGGCGTGACGGTCCAGCGGGTGAGCTGTCGGCACGAAAGTCTGATTGCGGACGCCGTCAGGCTGCTCAAGGCCATAGACTACGAAGGCATCGCGGGCGTTCAGTTTCACTATGACCCTGCAACCGACAAATACATCTTCCTGGAGATCAACCCGCGGTTCAGCGGGGGATTGCCTACGGTGATTATGGCGGGGTTTGAGGCGCCTTTTCGGCTTTGGCAGAGCCGTTTTGAACCGGAAAAGATGAAGAAGGACAATTACCGCGTGGGGCTTCGAACGCGCATTCTCGGCGGGGACGCCAACTGGCTGTTGGCGCAACTGAGGGGTGATGCATTGCCGCCCGGAGAGAAGCATGTCGGTAAATTGAAAGCCATGGCCTCGTTTCTCTGGAACACAGGGCCTTGGACACGGGATGACTCCTTTCTATGGAACGATCCGAAACCGTTTTTCGTGGATCTGCGGCAGATGGTGAAGAAGTTGGGTGGGCAGGGGTTTGATATTGTGGGGAATTGAGGACACAGTGCTGAGGACTTAGGTCTGAGGACTGAGTGTTAGGGAACAAGGACTGAGTGCTGAGGACTAAGTATTGGTAAAAACATAGTAAGGACTTAGGATTTAGGGCTGAGAGTCGAGGGGCAATATGACTCGGGTGGAGCGATTTGAGGAGTTGATTGCATGGCAGAAGGCGCGGGAGTTGACCAAATTGATCTATGGTGTTTCTAACTC
>JAFGDM010000109.1 GCA_016932115.1 Deltaproteobacteria bacterium
GAAGTGAAGTGATGACCGAAGATCACCTCTTTCCTGGTCGGCACAAAATCAATCCCGTCCTCGTATTCACAAGCAGGCGTTTTACAAGCCCCCGAGAGTTTGAAGATCTTGCGGCCTATGAATTGGCCGTACAGTTTGTACATGATGATGTAGCCCGCGAACGCCAATACCATAATCGCTAAAGAACCCATGCTTTTTTCCTCCCTTCATCAAAAGTTGTAAAAGGCGAAACATGTTGATTTAAAGACCGACCGCAAACCTCTTTGCTGTTTATAGGTAATAAGTATCCGCGTCAAGGAAATTTTCAGTTACCGACGATTGTTGGAGAGCAATTCCGCCCCGACTTTCCCACGGCATTGGCCGGATACGTGAGTCCCACGACGATTTCTTGCGACCCCTTATGGCCTAAGCCGGATCATGTCATTCATTTGCTCTGCAAATAACGCTGTTCCGTGACCCTGAGTATCCTGTAAAGCGTCTCATTCACAGGGGTCGGCTTGTTGTATGCTTTCCCGAGGGAAATGACTTTTCCTGCGAAGATCTCCACCTCTGTTTTTCTGCCGGCTTCCACGTCCTGGAGCATTGAGGTTTTGCCGGTGGGCGCGAGGGACGATAGGAATCCGTGCCATTCGTTTATGTCTTTTTCGGTAAGGTCGATCTTTGATGCCTTTGCCAGCATCATGACTTCCCCCATGGCGGATTCCATAAGACTGCTTGCTTCCGGAAAAGACTGGAAGACTCCATAGGGCGCGTGCAGAACTGCTGAAGCCTGGTTGATGCCCACATTAATCATGAACTTCCACCAAAGAACTCGAATCATGCTTCTAGGGGTTTCAGATATGATTCCCGCCTTCGAAAACAGGGATTGAAGCGTTTTGACGCGCTCAGTGAGGACCGAGTTGTCGGCTTCGCCGAAATAAAGTTTTCCCCTGTTGGAGAAGGTCACCTTATGCTCGTCCCTCATGGCATCTATGCCGACAGCTACCGCGTAAAGAACTTTATCCATACCGAAGACGGCACCGAGTTGCTCCTCGCTCTCGATGCCGTTCATCACGGAGAGAAAGACAGTGCTGTTTCCAACGAGGCTCTTCATGTCCTCGAGGGCCTGGGGCAATTGATGGCTCTTGACGGCCACCATGATGAGGTCGGGAGGCTCTACGTTTCTATCAGGGGTGACCACATGGATGGGATAGGGTCTGCCGTTGACAATCAGGCCCCTCTCCTTGAGGCGTTTGGCACGCTCCCCCCTTACGATAAAGGATACGCAGGTGGGATCCATGTCATAGAGGATGCTCCCATAGGCTGCTCCCATGGCACCCGCACCAATGATGAAGATTCGATGAAAGGATTTTGTCATGAGAAAACTCCTTTAAACCTTATGTATAAAAGATACCGCAAGAGGTCAAGGTCAAAGAAGTTTTTCAGGGGACTGCCCTAAGAAAACTCAAAGCAGACATTCACAAAAAAGGCTCAACTTAAAAAACCGACGGTTCGCATGCCAATCCGGGCGTAACGAGCGCCGCGTAATCATTCATGGCTTCTTTTACTTTTCTGATGTACTCTCTTGTTTCCGTGATGGCGGGTACCTTGTATCCCGCGAGGATAACTCGCCTTGTGCCTGCATTGTATGCGGCCAGCGAAAGATCGAGGTTGTGATTGAAACGCTCGAGCAAATCCTTCATATGAAGCAGTCCGACACGGATATTGATTTCCGGATCGAAGAGCGTTTCCGGATCGACCTCAAAACGCTCTGATGCAAGAGCGGGCATAATCTGGAGCACACCGATCGCTCCTCGCGGTGATACTGCTTGATGATTGAAGCCGGACTCTACTTGAGCCATGCTGAGGGCCAGTGGCGGGGCCAGCCCGAGTTCCCGCGCGATATTTCTAAGCCGACTTTTGATCATGGCTTTTCTATAGATGGTAGCGGCCTTCTTGGCGTCGATTGAACCCCCGGCTGATTGTTCGGTTTTTAAGGGGATGTCAAATTTGTCAATGTCCCGGAGAAGAGCGGCAGCATTGATCTCTGTATGGAGATATTCAAGAGTGCCGTGCATCCGGCGGAATATATTTTCGCAAGGCTCCGGGGCTAGGAATTCAGAGATCGTTAGGGTGCCCTTTGTCCCTTGCTTTTGATGGACTATACCTTTGACTGTTTTCCTGAGCGCAGAAATCGTTTTATCGTGTTTTGCGCACTCCTCAGATTCAGCCAATCTGTCGGCAAGGATGGTGATTTTACCGGCAATGTGAATGATCTGAGCGGTTTGTTCTTTCCGGATCGTTTCTACATGCACCAGTTGCCTCTGTATCCCCTTGACGGAATGGTAATCGGACAAAAGATACAGAGCTGCCGGGATTGAGAAAGCAAAAAACCCCGCTACAATGGCGCCCAGAAGTCGGGGCAAGGCGAATTTTCTGACCTTTCCAAGATCTTGCGGAATGAAAATGATATGTATTGTTAATGGCTTCATTGAGATACTTTTGAGCAAATCTCCTGCCAAAATCGGATTATGATGAATATCCTCCCTTATTCCGGAGAGTTGCCTGTTTCCAACCGATTTTATCCCTGTAACAAAATGAAATTTAAAAGGAAACAAATGGGAATATTTTTGCCGATTCTTAGCAAAACATTACCCACTGATTGATGTATCTACAAGTGGGGGATCTATTAGAAAAATTCCTTCCACCCTAGGCACAGGAAGGAACTTCAATCATGCATGACAAAGAGAGCAGATTAAAGCCGTTAAAGACTCAGTCACATACAGGATGAGTAACATCCCTTATAAAGCGATTACTTTTTTTGTAACAATTTAGCTGTTTGAAATGCTGAAGTCGGCAACTGTGAGCATGGGGGTCTCTCTTAAAACTCAAAAACGAAGAAGCCACATCGCGATGTTATGCTTCGGGCAACGGGTGAGGCGGGCGGAGGTCTTCCGGGGTATCGCCTAAAGAGGTCGATCCTCGAAGTTCCCGTGAAGCCTCGCCGCCCGCCCTTGCTACCCCCGGTGTTCTAGTGCTCCGCCCCGAATACTCTTCGTTTTGCAGTTTTAAGAGGGACCTCCACGCCTGATTCTTGCGATTTTTCAAACAGCTAAATTATTACCTTTTTTTATATTACATTTTTTCAAACGGAAATCAAGAGTTATTTATTCCCGATTGCCTTGGGCGACAGAGATGGGCAATGCGCGACATTTTGTAGGAGAGTTCGGCGTTTTCTATTGCGTAGGCAATGATTGTACATGCCGTCCATAGCCAGAGCATATCTTCTTTTCGGGATAGAGAAGACGCACGAACAGCATCCATATAAAGAGCACCAAATACAGTGCCATGGGCGGTCATTGGGATAGAGAGAAGGGATCTGATTTGCACGGTTTCTTCTTCATGCCGGGGATCGCAGGGCCTTTGACGGTCCGCGTCCTCAACGATAACTGCTTGTCCTTTCGCAAAAACTTCTTCTACGACTTTCGTCCTGACAGGATCGTCTTTTCGATCGGTTTTCGACATCATAACCGCAGCCTTCTTAAAATCCCCTGTTTCGTTTTCACGGATGAAAACAGCGAGGCGGTCAGTCCGTGGAAGGATGCCGAGTATTTGTTCCGACATGTTTTTGAGAGCTTCACCCAGCGTAATGGGGTCTCGGAGACGCTCTGAGAGTCTTGAAAGAAATTCGGTTTCTTTGAATGGACGAAGGCGTCGTTCTGTAACCTCTAGGCTCTGGGACGCCTCCTCGGATTTTTTGGAGGCTGGCTCCATCGGCTCTTTTGATTCGAGGTTGTTTGATTTGGTGACGACCTCCAGGCGGATGACCGTGTCGCCGAGAGTGATTCGATCTTGCTCATCGACTTGGCGACCCTCGCCGGGTTCTATCCGCATCCCGTTAATGAGAGTGCCCTTGGAGCTTTTAAGATCTTCAGCGAAAACAGCAGGTCCGATTTTGAAAATCTTCAAGTGAATGCGGGAGAGGGTATGATCATTAATATGGATGTCATTCCTCGCTCCTCTTCCTAAAAAGACTACGTCGTCTTTGAGCTCGAAACATTTTCCCTTCGCGGGTCCTTCAATAACGCGCAATGCTCTCATAGTTTATGATCCTTGTTGAGTAAAAAGCATCAACGTTCTTCCTGCCGAATAAACCTAGCCAAACATATTTGAAATTTCGTAACACTTTGGCTTTTTGAAAACACCTTAAGCACCAAGCATGGGGGTCTCTCTTAAAACTC
>JAFGDM010000110.1 GCA_016932115.1 Deltaproteobacteria bacterium
ATTTAAAATGGTGGGCGATGCGCGACTCGAACGCGCGGCCTTTGGTTCCGGAGACCAACGCTCTATCCACCTGAGCTAATCGCCCTCAAAGTTTGTACCTGTGTATAGCCTTTTCTAATAAAGTCTATAGCAGCTCCAAACCTGTAAATCAACATTCGAGTAGAAATGTATCCTCCTTTGCTGCTTAAAAATCTATAGGACGCTTACATATTACTTAATCCATTATGTATAAGTAGATTAATCAAAATATAGGATAATATAAAAAATTATTGACAAAAAGAAGCCCTTATGTTAAAAATTCAACAAATGTTGAGCATGTGAAAATTATTTTGGCTTGACGATGGAGTTTATCATGGCAGAAGAGCGGGATTTAGACGATCAGATCGACAGTGACGAGGAGTTGCTCAATTTTGAACTGGGTGATTCGTCCCTCTCCCGGGATGCCGGTGATGAACCCGACATGGACGAAGAAATCATCGAGCTCGTGGATCTTGTGGAACGAGGTTCCTCAGAAGATATAACACGGGAGTTGAAGGCCAAAGAATGGGCTGTTCCGGATACAAGGCGGACAGGGATCTCCCGCCGAAAAGAGGATGCTGCCCAAAAACCTGATGAAATTGTTGAGCCTGAGCTGGATTTTTCAGACATCTCACTTGAACCCGAAATGGAAACAAGCGAAGATCAAGAAGTAGGCGCCCTTTCGGAAGATGAATTAACGAATATGGAGCTTAAAAACCTCCTCAAAAATGACGACGGCACTTCGCTTGATTTCACTGAAGAAGAAGATGAGCTTGAGCAGTCACAAATATTCGGAGATGAAATCACCGACGCGGATCTCCAAGCCCTCTTGTCCGAAGCGGAGGAAGAGGACATTGAGGAAGATGCAGCGGATGTGGAACGCCTCAAAATTGTGGGAGAAGAGGAGCAAGATCTGGAATTGGAGCTCTTTGATGAGACTCAACTTCTCAACTTGGGCTCAGCCCTGGAGGAGAAAATTGTTGAGAAAGAACCGACCGCCACCGTTGACAGGGAAATGGAGGCATCGAGAGCCGGGGCGAAGTTTGAGAAAGAAGGTGCCCTCCCTTCGGATGTGCATCCGGGAGGGGAGAAAAGGGTTGAGAGTGAGATCCCGCCTGTAGGATCTTACGAGGAATCCGGCCGGGAGGAAACGGAGCTCCTTAAAGAGCAGGTCTCGGCCGGCCTTACCGAGGAAAAACTTGAAGCGATCATTACCGGCGTCGTTCGAGAAGTGGTTGAAAAAGTCACCCGTGAGACAATGGCCGAGGTTGCAGAGAGAATGATCGGTGAAGCGATCGAGACACTGAAGAAAAGCCTGGAAGCCTCCGAGCAATAGGCAAAAGCAGAAAAGTTGTTCCCAATTGCTGTTATTTATGGTTTATTCAGGGGCTGCGTTTTGCAGCCCCTTTTTTATGATTACTGAGGAGCGTTGAAGAATGGCGAAAGAGACGATGCCGAAAGGCTATGAACCTCAAGAGGTGGAAAAAAAGTGGTACAAATACTGGGAAGAAAGCGGCCTCTTCAGGGCTCAGGCGCCTTCACCCGACAAGCCCTATTGCATTGTTATTCCGCCTCCCAATGTCACAGGGTCCCTTCACATGGGCCATGCCTTGAATAACACCCTCCAGGATATCCTTTGTCGTTACAAACGAATGCAGGGTTACAATGTTCTCTGGCAGCCCGGCACCGACCATGCCGGCATTGCAACGCAAAACGTCGTGGAAAGGGATCTTGCCTCCAAAGGTCTAACACGGCACCAGGTAGGAAGGGATAAATTCATTGAACTGGTTTGGGAATGGAAAGAGAAGTACGGTGGGGTAATCCTCAATCAACTGAAAAGGCTGGGCTGTTCGTGCGATTGGAGCAGAGAACGATTCACCATGGACGAGGGTCTTTCAAGAGCAGTGCGCGAGGTTTTTGTTCGCCTCTATGAAGAAGGCCTTATTTATAGGGGTGATTACATCATCAACTGGTGTCCTAGATGCCGTACCGCTCTGGCGGATCTCGAGGTGGAACACGAGGAGATGGACAGTCATCTTTTCTATATTCGTTACCCCTTTCAAGATCGAGAGGGATCGCTGACAGTGGCCACCACAAGGCCGGAAACACTTCTCGGCGATACAGCGGTGGCCGTGAATCCCGAAGACAAACGATACGCCGATCTGGAGGGGGCGAAGGTCATCCTTCCTATCCTCAACAGGCCTCTTCCGGTCATTCGAGATCGCTATGTCGACAAAGCATTCGGCACAGGAGCACTTAAAATTACACCGGCCCACGACATCAACGACTTTGAGATCGGAAACACCCATCATCTCGAAAGAATCAGGGTAATCGGCGAAGACGGCAGGATGAATGAATTCGCCGGCCCCTACAACGGGATGGACAGGTTCGAGTGCAGGGAAAGAATTTTGGATGATCTGAAGAAAGCGGGGCTTTTGGAAAAAATCGAGCCTTACCGCAACGCAGTAGGGCATTGCTACAGGTGCAAGAACATGATTGAGCCCCTTCTTTCAAAACAGTGGTTCGTCAAGGTCGCACCCCTTGCGGAAAAAGCTGTTCGTGCCGTGAAAGAGGGGCAAACTCGCATTCTGCCGCGCAACTGGGAGCTTGTCTACGATGAATGGATGAATAACATTAAAGATTGGTGCATCTCCAGACAAATATGGTGGGGCCACCGCATACCTGCATGGTATTGCGAAACATGCGGTGAGGTGCTCGTAGCAAAGGAAGATCCGGAGATATGCGACAAGTGCGGGAGCAAAAATCCGGTGCAGGAAAACGATGTGCTCGACACATGGTTCAGTTCTGCTCTATGGCCTTTTTCAACACTGGGCTGGCCCGATGCCACAGAAGAGCTTAAAACCTTTTACCCTACGACTGCCATGGTCACAGGGTTCGACATACTCTTCTTTTGGGTTGCCCGCATGATGATGATGGGCATCCACTTTATGAAAGATGTGCCGTTCCGCGATGTGTACATTCATGCGCTGGTGCGTGACGCCCAGGGGAAAAAGATGAGCAAGTCAAAGGGAAATGTCATTGATCCCCTGCAGGTCATGGGCCGATTCGGGACCGATGCTTTCCGCTTCACACTGGCCGCCCTCGCAGCGCAAGGAAGGGACATCAAACTTGCGGAAGACAAGATTGAAGGGTACCGCCACTTTGTCAACAAGATCTGGAACTCGGCCCGCCTTGTGTTGATGAATCTGAATGAAAATGAAAAGCCTGAAGAAATCGAGCTCTCCCTGGCAGATCGCTGGGTGCTGAGCAGGCTTCATCAGGTTTGTGGAGAAGTCACCAACGCTCTGGACGAGTATCGTTTTAACGATGGTGCCGGTATTTGCTACCAGTTTTTCTGGCACGAGTTTTGTGACTGGTACCTTGAAATGTCCAAGGGAGGGCTCTATTCATCGGACCCCTCCATCCGTCGCACCACGACCGCGGTTCTCCTTAAAGCTCTCAAGACTGTCTTGAAACTGCTTCATCCCTTCATGCCTTTTGTTACGGAGGAGATATGGCAGAGACTGCCCGAGACCGAGGAGAGCATTATGGTCACCCAGTTTCCGGAAGCCTCGGATCTGCCCTGTGACGAGCCGGCGCTTAGGGAGATGAATGTCATCATGGGCGCCGTCACAGGGATCCGGAACATCCGGGGGGAAATGAACATCCCCCCCGCCAAGAAACTGGATGTCTTGATAGACAGCCCGGCCGCGGCGGATCGTGCAGTGCTTGAGAATCATCTGGCTTACATCCGCTCTCTTGCCGGAGTGGAATCCGTCAGAGTGGACTCTTCCATCCCCAAACCTGAGGCTTCGGCTACGGCGGTGTTCGGGCCGAACCAGGTTCATGTGGTTCTCAAAGGGCTGATTGATTTTGAGGAGGAGAAGAAGAGAATCAAAAAAGAGATCAAGAAGGTTGAAAAAGACTACGAGATTTCCACTAACAAACTGTCCAATCCTCAATTCATGGAAAAGGCGCCTGAAGAGATCGTTGAGAGTGTAAAAGAAAAGATGGAATCCATGCGCCAACAACTGGAGAAACTCAAGAGGAATCTCATTTTTTTTGACTCCCTTCATTAATGGGCAGGAACTCCCTTGCAAAGCGCGGAAGACAGAAAGCGGCTCGATGCATCTCAGGGGAGTAATACCTGAGATTATGAAGTCTTGTTGATCGTTTTTCGTTGATCTCACCCAGAGGATCGAGGTTTTTAGAGCAGAATAAAAAGCCGATTGTGCCGCTTGGGTAGGTTGGAACAAGTGTGAGGTAGTAACCCACTCTGTGGTAAAGTTTTCGCGCAACGGCATAAACGCTCTCAATTATATGCCGGTGTAAATACAAGGATTCACACTGGGTGACGGCGATACCTTGATCGGTCAAGGCCTTTTTCATGTCGGCGTAAAAAGGTTTCTGGAAAAGAACCTGCCCGGGACCTAGAGGATCCGTGGAATCCACGATGATAATTTCATAAGACTCGGGCCGATCCGCAACGAATCCGGCACCGTCCTCGTAAAAGATTTTCAACCTGGGATCGTCAAGAGAGGATGCCAAAGAGGGAAGATATCGGCGACAGGCGGTAACGACTTCTTCATCGATTTCGCAAAGATGAACGGTGTCCACTTCAGGGTGCTTAAGAACTTCTCTGACGGTTCCGCCGTCACCGCCACCGATGACAAGGACACGGGAAGGTTTAGGGTGAACCAGGAGAGGAACATGGCAAATCATTTCGTGGTAGGCAAACTCGTCATACTCCGTGAGCATGATGAACCCGTCCAGCACCAAGAGCCTTCCCATTTTCTCCGTGTCTAAAACGGCAATTTCCTGGAAGCGGGAGCGGCCGTGGTAAAGCACGTCTTTGATTTTAATACTCATTGTGCAGCCATGACCGAACTCGATGGAGTCCTGAAACCACAAACCCGTAGTCCGGTAGTTTTCCTTTTCCATCCTGATTAGGTCCTGAGACCTCTTGCCTTTCCCCCCCATAGTCTTTGTTTCCTTTTTCCCCCCGAAAATTTTGACTACAAGAAATATATGCGAAAGTTTTCTAAGGGTCAACCGGGCGGCAATCATGATCCGGGGATTCTTGGAAGAGCTTGACTTACCTGTTGCGTTTCGTTATGTATTTCAATGAATTTCCGCTGAAACCGAGGCGATGACACGGCGGGTTCAATCAGGGGTTTAATTTTATAAATAACACAGGAGGGAGAATAAGATTTTATGGGAAGGCATAAAAAAGCTGAAAGAAAAAAGGAATTGGATCGTAGAAGAAAAAGAAGAGAAAAGAGAGTGAAGAAGCGGGCAAAGGAGAACGCAACTCCAGGAACATAGCTGCTCATCATGCTTTGAGCATCTCAAAGCAATTTTTTCTTAAGGGACTTCGAATCGTGCTGATTCATGACATCTCAAGCCGGAGCAACCCCCGGTTCAAAACCTTTGTAAGGCTTCTGAGCGGACAGGGGGTCAGGAAATCCGGTTTGGGCTTTCTTTCAGGCCCAAAGCAGGTCAAGGAAGTCCTCAAGGAATTCCCCGAGCGTTGCGAAGCAATCCTTTTTACCGGAGCCGATTCTCTTGCGGTTCCTGAAGGAATAGATGGCTACCGACTGTCTGCCGAGCTGTTTCGCCGAATTGATGTTTACGGTACGAAGGGTCCTATTGTGCTTGTTCGATTCAAGCCCTTCTTAACATGGGACTCCTCAGAATGGCCCAAAGGATGCACTCTCTTCGTTCCTTTTCAAGACCCCGGCAACGTCGGCGCGGTAATCCGTTCCGCGGCTGCGTTTGGGATTTCAAGGATCGTCGTCCTCAAGGAAGGAGCCCATCCTTTCCACCATAAATCACTCAAGGTCGCAGGTGGCGCCGTATTTCGCATACCTATCTTTGCGGGCCCATCGATTCAAGATTTAGGAAGCGAGCTTTTCACCCTCATTACCCTTTCGCCGGAGGGAATGGAACTCGAAAAATTTTCTTTTCCGGAGACTTTCGGCCTCTTGCCGGGCCTGGAAGGGTCGGGGATTCCGCAGAATTTGAGGCAAATGCCCACCCTTTCCATCCGGATGATGCGCGGAGTGGAATCCTTGAATGCGGCTCTGGCCACAGGAATCGTTATGTACATGTGGATGAGTAAAGCAAGAAATCAATCATGGGAAGGTTTCGCCCAAGGTAAATGGCGTAATACGTTTTCATCGGATGTCCGGGGCACCCCATAGAAAGGCGCAGTCGGATCGAAGCGACCGGAGGAACGCACTCTGTCGCTTCCTGTTGTTTCGGCCACGACGAAGCGTGACCATCCGTTTCCCCCTGAAAGCGTGGAGAACAAATTTACCGTGGAATCCGGGGGGCTTTATAGGAACTTCGAGGGCGGATATGACTTTCTACAGAGTCCTCAGAGTTGTCTCTTGACAAAGATTCAATTGAGGGTTAAAAGCGAAGTTCTTTTCACTAAGGAGGATTTAAAGGAATATGACTTCCCCCACAAAAAAGGCTAAGGCAATCCGTAAGCGCAAAAAAGCGCCGAATAAAGCTAATCAGAAGGCAGACAGGAAGCGCATCGAAAAAAACCTTAAAGTCCTGAGAGAAGCTGCTGGAAAAGAACCTTAAGATCCGCGATTCGAAAAGGCAGGAAAGTGATTTTAATTGATCGCCATCTCAAGATCCTTGATGTACTGGGCAATCAGCATCCCGAGATAGATGCATGATTTGCCTTCGACGCAGCTATCTGCATCCCTCCGATCAAGAAAAGCATGGCGCTTCCGGCTCCCCTTGACAAAACTGACAACCCAGGCGTCTTTCCCATTGTCGAATTCAAGGGCCATGGACAGCCCGAATCTTTTAATTTCCGGGTAGAGTTCATGGAGTTTCTTTTCGAGATCCTTTTTTTCGTCGTTCATAGCATGCGCCTCCTCATGGCTCTTTCCAACCAGAAAGCCGTCCCTTCTCGTCAAAATACACATAGCCGCTATAGGTACTGGGGTAGTACCATATGGTCTTAACCCCTTTGATTTCCTTTACCGGTTCGCCTAGAAGCGTTTTGACTTCCTCTTCGTTCATTCCGGCCTCAAGGCTCCGCCAATTTTTTTTATTCTGCCATCCATAATCGCCCGAGAAGCGATCCTTATCGGCTTCCATGCATTCTTCAAGGAGGACTGTGAGTTCCTCGAGCTTTTTTTCAAGTTCAGCGTTCTTCCGCCGAAGCTCGGAAAGATCTTGTTTTTCCATTTGAGCCGTCAACGGACGACTTCCTAATAGACTTACCGCCAGCAGTGTTGCCAAGGCTATGCCGATCGGGATTACGGATTTCATTTGAAAACCTTACACCCCCCATAGGTCGCTTCCACTTCGATGCAAACCTTAACACGGGGCGCCATCAAGGGCAAGTTGATTTTGAGAGCGACCAATGGAGCAAAAACGACATGTTTACCTTTGTTGGTTCAGGAATCTTCCGGAGTTTTCTGTTCTCCTTGCGGCTCTCGCGACGTCGTCATATGGTATTCCGTCATAGCTTCCATTGAAAGGCTTGATGGAGGGTCAGGTACGGAAAACTGAAAGGGAACCAGCAGGCTGACCAGGTCCGATTCATTCCCGATTTCATTGACCGCCGTAATGCCGAGTTCGATAGATCCGCTTACCAATGGGAAAGACGGGACTTGTTCGGGTAGGATCACATCTGTAACATTGCCTATGAAAGCACAATCGGAATTATACCCGATGTCGCCTTGTTGGGACCAGTAAAGCTTATAGCCGATAACGGTATGAGAGGTTGAAGGCTCCCAACGAACCCGTCTTTGCTTGATTTTTGCCATGTTTTCCACCTCTTTCTAGTGCGGGCTTGATAGCTCTTTTCTCATGGCAGCGCCTGCAGCCCTGTTTCCCGGATTATTTCTTCACAAAGGCTTTCCATTTCTTTCGATGCATCGCTGTTTGGAGCATGCTGAAATACCGAGACTCCGGCTATCATGGATTCCACGTAAGCAATCCTCTGAGAAACCTCGCTGTCAAAGACCTCCGTTTCAAGCGCTTCAATGGCCTCTCTTCCGTTGCGGCCAAGCCTGGTCCGAGGAATCTTGCGGGAAACCAGCAATTTTTCCTTTAGACCGGGATTGACTTTTTTGACCTCCGCCACCAACGAAATAGTGCTACGTGTGGACCAGATGTCGAGGATGCTGGGCGCTACAGGAATAATCGCGAGATCTGAAAGCATCAAAACGGAGAGAGTAATTTCACCGATTGCGGGAGGCGTATCGATTACTAACAGAATGTTGTCCGCTCGGGCGCTTGCAACGTCCTCGCGAGCTATCGCTCGAGGCAGATGCATGATCTTAAAGGCCACATTGTCTTCAATGGCTTGCCACTGAACAGCATTGCCCTGGGGATCTGTGTCAATAAATTGGACACGGAGATTTTTTCTCGTCAATCCGGCGCCGATGTTGAGAGCAAGCGTGGTTTTGCCGACTCCTCCCTTTTGGTTGACAAGGCTTATAATCATCTAATTTCTCCATAAATGAATCAATGGGGAACGGATTTCAACGCCCCATCTAAGCGTGCTGATATCTCATAACGTAACAATTTAGCTGTTTGAAATGCTAATGCCGGCGGCCCTGAGCATGGGGGTCTCTCTTAAAACTGCAAAACGAAGAAGCCACATCGCTATGCTATGCTTCGGGCAACGGGTG
>JAFGDM010000024.1 GCA_016932115.1 Deltaproteobacteria bacterium
GGTTGGCTGAAAGGGGGAAATGAAAACTGGGAACCGGTCAAACGCGGAGGGGTTATCATCTCCGAGAGTTTCTCACGCCGTTTTGGAGTGAAAGCTGGGGAGACTATTATTTTAGAGGGCCTTGAGGGACCGACGGCGTTCAAGGTAGGAGCCATTTTTTACGATTATACAACAGAGCATGGGCTTGTGATGATGAACCGCTCCACCTTCCTCAAAACCTTCGGAGACAGAACGCTCAATAATATCGGGATCTTTATCGATTCCGACAACCCCAGCCGGGCTGCATTGCTTCAGGAAGTAAGAAAGAGGGCCGAGGCAAGGGGCCTTCCCGTTTTAACCGGAGCCCAGCTTCACGAAAATATTCTTGAAGTGTTTGACACGACCTTTGCGATCACCCGTTCGATGCGGGCCATTGCCATCGTCGTTGCCTTCTTCGGTATTGCAGGGGCATTGCTCACCCTTTTCATAGAGCGAAGCCGCGAATTCGGCATCTACCGCGCTCTCGGGTTTTCAACGGAGCAGGTGGCAAGGATGACTTTGATGGAAGGCCTTCAAATGGGAATCGTCAGCTTTTTCTTGAGCATGGCCGTTGGCACGGCCTTGGCGATCCTCCTCATCAAGGTTATCAATATCAGGAGTTTCAACTGGACGATCTTTTATTACCCTGCGTGGCAACCCTATCTGTTGACCGGAGTAACAGCCATCCTTGCCAGCATCGGTGCGGCTGCTTATCCAATTTGGAAGGTCTATCGGACCTATCCTCAGATTCAGATCCGGGAGGAGTAACCCCCCTCATTCCCCCCTTAAGATAAGGGAGGATCAAAAGGAGGTTCATAGTATTCAATGAAAGATTTTCTTAGAAAATCTCTTTTGAGACTATTATATTTTTTAATCGTCATGGCGGGCCTCTCTTGGGGAAACCTCATGAACGTCTATGCGAGTGAATGGAGGCAGGCCATCGGTCCATGGAAATGGGTTTTTCCAAGGGATCATGGATCTCATCCGGAATTCCGCACCGAGTGGTGGTACTTCACAGGCAACCTCATAGATTCCTCAGCAAAGCGTTTTGGCTACCAGCTTACCTTTTTCCGACAGGGCGTGCTCTTTGAGGCAAAGGACACGAGTCATCCCTGGGCGATCCGCGACATCTATCTCGCCCATTTTACATTAACCGATGTTCCTTCAGGTCAGTTCTGGTTTGCTGACCGTGCCTCTCGAAAAGGTCCCGGAATTGCCAGGGCCGCTGAAGAAGGCATGAATGTATGGCTTCTCAACTGGATGGCAAAAATGGAAGGAAATCGAATAAAACTCGACGCGCGCCATCAAGGGATGGAACTCTCCCTTGCCCTTGTCCCCCGAAAACCTCTTGTGTTTCACGGGAAGAACGGCCTCAGTCAAAAGGGACCGATGGAGGGTCAAGCGTCATACTATTTTTCTTATACGGATCTTGAAGCAAAAGGTTTTATGAAAACACCTTTGTCCCACACGCCCGTCCCCGTCAACGGAATAAGCTGGTTTGACCACGAATTCGGTTCCAATCAGCTTGCCCCAAACCAGGTCGGTTGGGATTGGTTCAGCCTCCATCTTTCTGACGGTCAGGACCTGATGATCTACTTTCTTCGTCGAAAGGATGGCACCGTCGAACCCTCTTCGTCAGGAACCTTGGTCACTCGCTTGGGAAACTCCATCCATCTGAAACTCTCGGAGATTCACGTTGAGGTCGTCGATCACTGGAAAAGTCCAAAAAGTGGAGGAAAATATCCAAGTCGCTGGAGGATGAAAATTCCCTCTTTTAGGATCGAGATGGAAATCGGCTCTCTTGTTTCTTCTCAGGAGCTCCTGACAGAGGGGTCAACCGGTGTCATTTATTGGGAAGGAGCCATAGCGGGAAAAGGGACCTCTGGTGGCAAACCCATTACCTGTGAGGGTTACGTTGAGCTCACCGGGTATGCTGGGAGTTTGGGTGGACTCTTTTGATAGAGAGGGATGATCCTGTCTTTCGACTATTTTAATGGCATGGGGTTGCAGAGGTTCGCTTCGCAATCGGCAACCCTTCCGCAGTTGAAACAAATAAATTGAGGATTTTTTGTAATCGCCTTGATCTCCTCAAATTTTTCATTACTGGCCAGAACACAAATGTGACCCGAATGATCTCCTTTACAAATTTTTTCCGCCATCTCTTCCTCCTTATAATAATACAATATTAATAACCTTAGAATAAGAAAAAGTCAAAGACTTGTTCTATAGGAAATCGTGTGATAATTATTTAAGGATGAGAGAAGCTTGGGATGCGATTGTCATCGGTGCGGGGTTGGGTGGGCTTACTGCCGCAGCCTATCTAGTTAAGGCAGGTCTCCGAGTCTTGGTCCTGGACAGGAACCCCCATATCGGTGGGACCGCCTATGTCTATCATCGCAAAGGATTTGTCTTTCCCATGGGGCCGCTCGGGTTCAGTCATCTAGACCTTGTTCAAAATACGCTAAAGGACCTTGGGGTTGGAGAAGATCTTAGATTCACGCGGGTTCACTATCAGATCAGGGCATTGGGTCTGGACCTGGTGCTCTCACTTCCTTTTACAGATTTGGTGAAGGAATTCTCGAAATTTTTCCCTGCTGACGCTGGGGCAGTGGAACAATTTTTTAAACATATGGATGACTGGATATCCAAATCGAAACCCGATCAAGGACATGACATCTCTGCGTCAGACTATCTTCATAATCTCATCAAAGACCGGAGGCTCCGACGTATTCTGGGAAGTATTGGCACAAGGGAGCCTTACAGTGGCCTTCCCCTTCTTGCAGCCATGTGGAATCTAATGGGCCATGAAGGCATATGGTTTCCGTATGAAGGCATGCAGGCTTTCTCTGAGCGGTTCGCCAGGGCAGCTATTGGAAATAAAGAAAAACGGAGTGAGATTCGCTTGAACCAAGAAGTTGCCAAGATTCGAGTCGACCAAGGGAAAGCCTCGGGTGTGGTCCTCATGGATGGAGTTCAGATTAGTTCCTCTTCAGTTATTTCAAATGCTGACTATAAGACAGCTTTCCTCAAACTACTGGACCCCAAAACGATTCCTCCTGACTGGCATGAGGCAGTATCGAGTGCCCGGCAAACGGACTCTGTTTTCCAGGTCTGTCTCGGAGTGGATACGAGCAAGGCAGATCTATCAGCATTCAGAAAGGCAAGCAGATTGATCTATAGAAGGCATGGGGAGAATAACCAGGAAAGAGAAAGCCTCAACTGGAACGTCCAGGAGATTGACCCCGGGGCGCTCGCCAGCCAGGAACTTGAGGTCAGCCTTTGGGGGAGAAACTGGGAAATGGTTTCCCCGGGAGGGAGAGCATCCCTTGTGATCCGGGCCGAAGCAGAGTATAACCATTTTGCCAAATACCGATTGGGTTGGAGGCAAAGGTCCCCAAACTACCAAGAGTACAAAAGGCGACTCGCACATGCTCTCATTCGAGAAATCGCTCATTTAGTTCCAGGCCTTGAGAAAGCGATCGTCGTAATGGACGTGGCTACACCTTTGACCTTTGAGGATCAAGGGGGAAGAAGTGGAGGTGCTGTGGCAGGGTGGTCGTGGGACTATGAGAATTTTCGTGACGATCAACCAAAAGAACTTATCGGAACACCGATCAAGGGTCTCTATATGGCTGGATATCAGGCTTTTTCGGCCCTTTTCATGGGAGGCATTCCCACAGCCATCGAGAGCGGAAAACGTGCGGCCAGAGCTGTTCTTCAGGGAATGGGTCCTTTGCAAGAGATCTTGATTCCCGGCGTCAAATGAAGAAGTCTTTTCAATTCTCCCGCGGCTATGCTGGCTAGCCAGGCTGGAGCCAGATGGAAGAGGGAGGACCTCGTGGAGGTTGGAATGTCGAGATAAGGAGAGAGGCTAAGCATGGAGAAGATTACACTTGGAATCAGCACTTGTTTATTAGGTGAAAATGTCCGTTA
>JAFGDM010000111.1 GCA_016932115.1 Deltaproteobacteria bacterium
CATGCGTCTGCCCCAGGAAAGCGATTCAATTGAACTTCTACGAAGACGATCAAATTACCTGTAAGATTGATGCGCTGCTTGCGGAGGGCATGTAAATGGCGGATTTCGAACCTACGATCATCGCATTTTGCTGCGATTTCTGAGGATACTCTGCCGCGGACCTGGCAGGTTCCATGCGACTGAATTATCCTGCAAACATCAAGATAATCAGGGTCCCCTGCACCGGAAAAGTGGATGTAATGCACCTCCTAAGAGCCATCCAGAAGGGTGCAGACGGGGTCTATGTGGTAGGGTGCATTGAAGGGACTTGCCATTACAACGAAGGAAATCTAAGAGCCAAGGAAAGGGTTAACTACGTGCGCATGCGTCTTGAAGAAATCGGCATTGAAGGAGACAGGGTCAGGATGTACAACCTCTCCTCGGGAGAAGGTCCCACCTTTGCGGCCTATGCTAAGGAGATGACTGAAAATATAAGGAACCTCGGCCCTAATCCCCTTAAAAAAGCACGAAAGGCGGAGCAAGACCGTTCTGATTGAAGCGTCATTGGAGAATATCTATGATTGTTGCCAAGAGGAAGCCCATCGAAGAGATCAAAAAGATGCTGAAAGGTTACAAGAAGGTGCTCAACGTCGGCTGTGGAACCTGCGTGGCTGTCTGCCTGGCGGGCGGGGAAAAGGAAGTGGAAGTCCTCAACGCTCAACTCGATATGGCGAGAAGGCTTGAGGAGGACCCGATCGAAATGGGCGCCTTCACTTGTGAGCGGCAATGCGACCGGGAGTACCTGGGCACGTTGGACGAAAAGGTGAAGCAATACGAAGCGATTCTGTCCATGGCCTGCGGCGCCGGGGTTCAATTCATTGCCGAACGCTATCCGGACAAACCGGTCTTCCCGGCTGTCGATACCACCTTTATCGGTGTCAACCAGGGCGTTGGTTGGTATGAGGAGCGATGCCGCTCCTGCAGCAGTTGCGTCCTGGGGCTGACCGGAGGTATCTGCCCTGTCACCATGTGCGCCAAAGGCCTTTTTAACGGCCCTTGCGGCGGGACAAACAAAGGGATGTGCGAGGTGAGCAAGGATCAACCCTGCGCCTGGCACATGATCTATGAGCGTCTCAAGCAACAAGGGCGGCTGGACTGTATCAAGGAGCTGCAGCCCATGACGGAATGGCAGAACCAGGTCCCGCGGACCGTCATCCAGCCGGGGTACAGGAAGCCCGAAAAAGAGACGGAGCAGCAAAAAGCCTGAGCTTTCGCCAAGAAATTTCATGCGCATGTTCAATCATCAACTTTGTCAACAGGGGATTTCGTTATGGCAGAACGAGGGGAGCCGAAATCAGGAAGTCGATTGGAGAAAATACTCAGGGCAGGTCATTTTGCTTTCACGGGCGAACTGGGTCCGCCTAGGGGCGCAAATGCCGAAGCGGTCAAAAAAAAGGCGGCTCATTTGAAGGGAAACGTGGATTCCGTCAACATCACCGACAACCAAACCGCAGTGGTGCGCATGGCGAGCTGGGCGGCCTGTATTTTCCTGCTTCAAGAAGGCCTGGAGCCCAACTTTCAGATGGTCTGTCGCGACCGCAATCGGCTGGCTATGCAAAGCGATATCCTTGGTGCTTACGCACACGGGATTCGGAATATTCTTTGTCTTTCAGGAGACCATCCGAAATTCGGAGATCAGCCGAATGCAAAGGGTGTTTTTGACATTGACTCCATGCAGCTTATCAACCTTGTCAAGTTTATGCGCGACGAAAAGAAATTTCCCAGCGGCACGGAACTCGACGAGCCGCCTAGGATGTTTATAGGCGCTGCCAGCAATCCCTTTGCAGAACCTTATGAATGGCGGGTACAACGTCTGGCCAAGAAAATCCAGGCAGGCGCGGACTTTGTTCAGACCCAATGCATTTACAATATGGACCGCTTCAGGGAATTCATGAAAAAGGCGGTGGATATGGGTCTTCATGAAAAGTGCTACATTCTTGCGGGCGTCACTCCCATGAAGAGCGTAGGCATGGCGCAGTACATGGCCAAGTCAGTACCCGGCATGGACGTTCCCGAATCCGTGATTAATCGTCTGAGAGGCGCCGGGAAGGGTAAAGCTTCAGAAGAAGGAATCAAATTTGCGATAGAGCAGATTCAGGAATTTAAAGAGATGGAAGGCGTTGCCGGAGTCCATCTCATGGCGATCGAGTGGGAACACATGGTGCCTGAGATCGCTGAAAGGGCCGGCGTTCTCCCTAGACCTGAGCTAAGCTGACCTGGAAGAACCGGAATCCGGGGGAGATAGACCCTGAGCAGTCGCTTGTCCTGAAACGCCCTTCAGGATTCGGTAAAGAGCTTCTCTAAGCCTCAGGTTTGACTTTTTTGCTTGAATTGATCGTCTTTTTTCCATTATCATATCCTACCTTTCGAGTATCCTTTGAATACGGCAGACAGAATGATTATCACGACCGGAAAAGGAGAGTCCTTCGACACCCAGAGCGACTTGAGCGCTTCTGAGAGGCATATTCTCCAGAAGCTCTTTTTCTGGAAATCGATGGCTTCCAGTCTCGATGAATTCAGGGATAAAAAAAGGCAAGCCCTTTTTCGAGGCTGGAACCAATCAGGACCTGTGGAGGAAAGCCGTGCGCTGGAGAAGATTTTGAAAGATCTGGAAGAAAAACTTGTAGAGCGCCTCCGTCAGGAGAAAAAGGAATGAACAAAACGTTTTGTCTTGAAGCCCGGCAGGGGAAGGCAATGCTCTTAACAAGGTGAAACATGGACCGGAGGCCGCAATCTCTCAAAGACAGAAGTCGCGGACAAACCCAGGTGATCCTCGACTCCCTGCCCTATCGAATTATGGTGGTGCGCATGGATATGACCATTGATACGGTCAATAAAACCTTTCTGAAAGACCTTGAACTCAAGCACGAGGAGGTCATCGGACGGCACTGTTACGAAGCGAGGTATGGTTTGGACAAGCCCTGCTACAAATACGGCAGGACCTGTTTTATGACCGACCGTCTGGAGGAGATCAAGGAGAAAGGCCTTATCAGCACTTACCAAGAATACAGGAATGAAAAAGGGGAAACTTGTTTCGACGTGGTCACGATTGCGCCTATCTATGATGATAAAGGTGAAATTGTTCAACTCCTTGAGGCGTCGCGGGATGTAACGGACAGGATTCGCCTTGAACGGGAGGTGCAAAAATCCAATACCTTTTTCGAGAAGGTTATCCAGAGCACAGTCGATGGGATTGTGGTGGTGGACATCAAAGGAAATGTGCTCATTTTCAACCAAGGCATGGAAAACCTGACCGGATATTCGGCAGGAGAAATCGTCAACAAGGGCCATTTAAGCAATTTCTACAACATCGAGGTCGCAAAGGAGAATATGCGCAGGATGCGAAGCGACCAATACGGCCCTCCGGGAAAACTGAATCCCACCACTATGACCATTACCACAAAGGAGGGGAAGGAAATCCCCGTAACCCTTTCAGCATCTCTGATAGCCATTGGCGGGAAGGAAATAGGAAGCGTAGGCGTTTTCACCGATATGAGAGAAATCCTGAAAATGAGAAAGGAGCTGGAAGACGCCAACATCCAGCTTATTCAATCCCAGAAGATCGCCTCTATCGGCAGAATGGCTGCAGGCGTCGCCCATGAGCTCAACAATCCCCTGTCGGCAATTCTGATCTTTGCTGAAATGCTAAAAGATGACCTGAAGGATAATGGTCGGCATACTAAGGATCTGCAGGAAATTATAGATCAAACTCTGAGGTGCAAGAAGATTGTAGGCGATCTTCTCGAGTTCAGCAGGAAATCGGCCGGCAAGACTTCCTCGTTCAATCTGGAGGCTTTCCTGATCAAGTGTCTGGAGCTCCTGATTCACAAGGCCCAGTTCCAAAATATTGAAGTACACACGGACATTGAGAAAAGCATGCCCAACGTGGTGGGGGACATGGGTCAGCTTCAACAGGTCTTCACCAATCTACTTATCAATGCCGCGGATGCGATGGAAGGAAAGGGCAGACTTTCAATTTGTGCCTGTTATGAAAAGAATCGCGAAATGTTTGTAATCAGGTTCTCAGATACAGGGCCGGGTATATCGGAGAGCGTGCGTGACAAGATTTTCGATATCTTTTTTACCACAAAACCGGTGGGGAAAGGCACCGGCCTTGGACTCAGCATTTCACAGAACATCATCAAGATCCATGGAGGTAACATCACGTTTGAATGCCCGTCTCATGGCGGCACTACATTCATCGTGGAGCTTCCCCTCAAGAATCCGGGAGGCGTCGGCGCTGAAGAGCCTGTATTTATTGGAGAGGAGCCTGTTTTTATGGGATTGGATGAGAAATGACTGACGGCGTGACCATTCTTGTCGCCGACGATGAAAGGGCCATCCGGGAGGGATGCCGACGTGTGCTTACCGGCAAGGGGTATAAGGTGCTGGAGGCGGAAAACGGCCGGACGGCCATGGAAATTCTCTCTAAAGATCCCGTGGATATTCTATTGCTGGATTTGAAGATGCCCGTGATGGGGGGCGAAGAAGTTCTGGAGATGGTTAACAAGCATCATGCTCACATTCCTGTCATTATCATTACGGGTCACGGAACCGTAGACACAGCCGTTGCTTGCATGAAAAAAGGGGCCTATGACTTCATCACCAAACCCTTTCAAATAGACCCCTTTCTTTTAATCATCGGAAGGGCTGCAGAAAAAAAACGTCTGGAGGAAAAAGCGCGGATCTTCGAAGAGGAAAGCGCCAGAAACCTATATGATCTCGGTCTTGAGAAAAGCCGTCTGAGGACCATCATCAACTGCATGGGAAACGGTGTGATGGTCACCAATCGCAACCTGGAAATGGTTCTTCATAATCCCGCCCTTGCCCGCCTGCTTGAAATTTCCCTAAAAGTTGAAAACCCGGTGCCCCTTAAGGAAGTTTTCACCGAAGGCCCCCTCATCAGGACACTTGAGAACATCACGAGCGGTGAATCAGGCGAAAAGGAAGCGGTAATTCAAGAAATTTCGGCAGGCAAGAATGTGCTCCGTGCGGTTTCAGCGCCCCTGATAGGGCCGGAAGGACAGGTAGCAGGCACCGTCACCGTTCTTGAAAACATTTCCGCATTCAAGCAACTGGACCGAATGAAATCCGACTTTGTCAACATGGTCGCCCATGAATTGCGCAGCCCCCTTGTCTCCATGAGGCAATTGAATAGCGTGCTTCTGGACGGACTTGCGGGAGCCCTGGGCGATAAACAGAGGGATTTCATCGGGCGGGGAACAAAAAAGATCGACAACCTTCTTGAGTTGATCAATGATCTCCTGGGTGTAGCGAAGATCGAAGCGGGCCGTTTCATACAGCGCATGGTCCCCACGGATATCGCTCGTATTCTTGAAGAGACCGTGGCTCTCCTGAAGGCCCGGGCCGAGAAGCAAGGAATCGAGTTGGCCCTTACATGCGAAAACCTATCGCCTCTTCAGGCAGACCCAAAAAGCATGGATGAAATCTTCGGAAACCTCATCAGCAATGCAGTGAACTATTCCCCTGAGGGCGGAAAAGTGAGCATCATCGCCAGGGGTCTTGGAGAGTATGTGGAAATAAGTGTGGAGGACACAGGCGTAGGTATTGCGACGGAAGAAATACCGAAAATTTTCGACAAGTTTTATAGAGTTAAGCATCCTAAAACCCGGCAGGTGGTAGGAACCGGCTTAGGTCTTGCCATTGTGAAAGGTGCAGTGGAAGCCCATCAAGGTTCTATTGATGTGAAAAGCGTCTTGGGCAAAGGGACCACCTTCCGAATTCTTTTGCCCGTCGTCAAGGAATCCGTACACCAATGAGTGCCAAGCCGGCAATCCTCCTGGTCGACGATGAAGCACGCTTCAGGGAAACCTCCGGGCGCCTGTTGAAAAGGCTGAGCTATGAAGTCATCCTCGCTGAAAACGGCCAGGCGGCTCTGGAACTTTTGTCAAGACACTCCATAGATGTCATTCTTCTTGATTTGAAGATGCCCGTGATGGGGGGCGAAGAGTTTCTTAAAATCATGCGTCCCGTCTACCCTCACATTCCCGTCGTCATATTGACGGGACATGGCTCTTTGGATGTTGCCGTGGAGTGCATGACGCGAGGAGCCTATTACTTCATTTCAAAACCGATCGATCTGGATTTTCTCGTTCTGACCATTGAAAAAGCACTGGAGAAGAAAAAGCTGGAAGAACAAGCGAGACAACTCCAGGAGGAAACGGTCCGGAATCTCCTTGAACTCAACACAGAAAAGAAAAGGCTGGAAACCATTATCCAGTGTCTGGCTAACGGGGTCATGGTGACGAATAAGGAACTGGAGGTCACCCTTTACAACCGAGCCCTTCTACAGTTACTGGACCTACCCGAAAAAATTCAAAAGCCGGTGCCCCTATCTGAAATCCTCACGGACAGTGCTCTGTTTGAAACCCTGGAGCGTATCCAGAGAGATGAAAACACCGACCAGGATCCTATCTTTCAAGAGATCCGGGTAGGAGACAAAATTCTGAGGGCCATTTCCGTACCCAACCTCGAGCCCGACCGGCATGTTTTCTGGACTGTTTCAGGTACCGTTACCGTGCTTGAGGATATCACCGCGTTCAAGAAACTGGATCAGATGAAGAGCGATTTTGTTAACATGGTGGCCCATGAATTGAGGAGCCCCCTCGTTTCGATCCGCCAGTTGCAGAGTGTCCTTGCCGAGGGACTAGCCGGACCTTTGCAGGAAAAGCAGGAGGATTTCGTAAGGCGGGGAATCAGAAAAATCGACGCCCTTCTCGACTTGATCAATGATCTACTTGATGTGGCCAAGCTCGAGGCAGGCCGCTTGACCAGACGGCAGGTCTCCACTGACGTCGGCAAAATCATTGAAGAGTTGGTGGCTTTGACGGCGCCCAGGGCCAAAGATCATGGGATCACCCTTCATTTCTCCTCTGAGAATTTGAAACCTATCATCGCAGATCCGAAAAACATCGAGGAAATCGTGAACAATCTTCTAAGCAATGCAGTCAACTACTCTCCTCAAGGCGGCGACGTGAAAATCAGCGCAAGGGTTGTGGGGGATTTTATGGAAATCAAGGTTTCCGATCAAGGCATCGGTATTCCTCCTCAAGAGATAAGCAAAATTTTCGAGAAATTCTATCGCGTCAAAGATCCAAAAACACGGGCGGTGGCGGGCACAGGACTCGGGCTGTCCATCGTAAAAGGCATTGTGGAGGCCTACCACGGCTCTATCGACGTGGAAAGTTCCGTCAATGCGGGCACGAGCTTCCGCGTTCTCCTTCCCTTGGTGAAGGAGGAAGTCTAGTTTCCGAGTATCCACAGACTGACCCAAAAAGTAAATCTATCGTGGAATCGTAATGTGGTGCTCAGGGATACAGAGCTTGTGAGACGCACCGTTAGGGAGTTGCCAAGGCAGGCAAATTCGAGTAATAAAGTCTGAGATTCCCCCTCAAGAGGGTCCTCACTTTTCCGGAGGTTAATGAAATGACGCTACAGGATAGAATACGGTCCGGCAAGTTCGTTGTTCTCGGTGAATTTGAGCCGCCCAAAGGAGCTGATTTTTCAGCCTATCTGAAAAATGCAAACCTTTCCAGGGGCCGTGTGCACGCAGTCGTGGTCCCTGAGATGGCCAACGCCGTGCTCAAGGCGAGTTCCCTGGGAGGATGCGCCTATCTTCAAAGGGAAGGCATGGAACCGGTGTTTCAACTTTGCTGTCGCGACAGGAACCGGCTCGCTCTTCAAGCTGACATCTTGTCTGCTGCGGCTCTTGGTATCCGGAATGTTATGGCCGTACCGGGGGAGGACGTTCGTTTTGGTGATCATCCTCAGGCAAGAGCGGTAAATGACCTGGACCTCATGGGGCTTCTTGAAACCCTCCAAAAGCTGCAGACCGGCAAGGACCTTGCCGGCATTGAACTGAGGGGAGTTCCACGATTCTGCGTGGGCTCTACCCTCGACACCGGCGCTTCAGGCGGGCTCCTCAACATTGAGCTCGAACATCTGAAAAGAAAAATCGACCTTGGTGTGGAGTTTGTCGTCACCAATCCCATTTTTGATCTTCGCCGCTTTGAGCAGTTTGTCAGACGTCTGGATGCAAAACAGACTGCGGTTTTTCCCACCGTGCTTCTCCTAAAGTCCGCGGGCATGGCACGCTATATCGACCGTAACATCAAGGGCATTTCCATCCCTAGCGAGATGATCCGAGATATTCAAAAAGCGCCGGACAAACCTCAGGAGTGCATACGGATCGCAGCAAATATCGTGGCTCGTCTTAAAGATATGGGAATGCCGGGCGTTTTGATTTCCACCGTAGGTTGGGAAGACAAGCTTTCGCAGATTCTGGATCAAGCCAACATTTAGAATCCCTCCGCCCTTTTCCACATCGTGGTGCGGCCGGGCTTTGTCAGACCCGGGCAAAAAAGGGACAGAGGATGAGATCGGAAAGGAATCGGATTATGACAGAGAGCAAAGTCTCCGGATCAGTCCTGGTTGTTGGTGCAGGCATCGCGGGCATGCAAACGGCTCTCGACCTTGCAGATTCAGGCTACTATGTTCATCTGGTTGAGAAATCATCCGCTATCGGCGGAGTAATGAGTGAGCTGGACAAGACCTTCCCGACCAATGACTGCGCCATGTGAATTATTTCCCCGAAACTGGTCGAGGTCGGCCGGCATCTGAACATCGACTTGATCACCGGAGCTGAAGTTGAAAATGTTTCAGGGGTCAAGGGGGATTTCAATGTTACCCTCCGAAAGACCCCACGCTACTTAGACGCATCGAGATGCACTGCCTGTGGGGATTGCGCAAAGGTGTGCCCCGTCGAATTGCCGAGTGAATACGATCAAGGTCTGGCAACGAGGAAAGCCGTATACAAGCAATATGCTCAGGCCATACCGGGTGCTTTCACCATTCAGAAGGGGGATAAAGCGCCATGCCGGCTTGCCTGCCCCGCCGGTCTTAATGTTCAGGGGTACGTGCAAATGGTGAAGGAGGGAAAATACAAAGAGGCCCTCGAAATTATCATGGAAGATTTGCCTCTCCCCGGAGTGCTTGGAAGGATCTGTCCCCACGGATGTGAAGAAGCCTGTCGGCGTTGCGATAAAGATGAGCCAGTCGCTATTCGCGATCTCAAAAGGCTCGCCGCGGACAGGTTCGATCCGCGGCATATCGAAGTCCGATGCTCTCCTCCCCGCGCAGAGAGGGTGGCGATCATCGGTTCCGGCCCTGCGGGGCTCTCTGCAGCCTACCACCTGGTGAAGAAAGGGATTAGATCCACCATTTTCGAAGCCTTGCCCCAGCCGGGCGGCATGCTCAGGGTCGGCATTCCTGAGCACCGTCTTCCCCGAAATATTCTCGATCGGGAAATCGAGCTGATCACCAACCTGGGCGTTGAGATCAAAACCAATACCTCTCTGTGTGCCGATTTGACTGTGGACGACCTGTTTGGGAAAGGCTACAAAGCGGTCTACCTCGCAACCGGTTCCCACAAGGGAATCGGCCTGGGCATACCCGGAGAAAAGGCCCGGGGCGTGCAGCAAGGAGTGGAGTTTCTGCGGGAACTCAATCTCACAGGTCGCGCGAAGGTAGGGACAAAGGTCGCCGTCATCGGCGGCGGGAACGTGGCGATTGATGTGGCTCGCTCAGCCGTCCGGCTGGGGGCTGAAGAGGTCACCATCCTCTACCGGCGAACCCGTGCTGAGATGCCCGCATGGGAGGAGGAAAGGGTCGAAGCAGAAGCGGAAGGGGTCAAAATAAACTATCTATCAGCGCCCCAGGAGGTTCTCGTGGAGGACGGCAAGGTTGCAGCGCTTCGGTGTATTCGCATGGAACTAGGAGAACCCGATTCTTCGGGCCGAAGAAGGCCCATTCCCGTTCCTGGGACCGAATACGAAATCAATGCGGATCAGGTCATCCCGGCAATCGGTCAGGTGCCGGACCTATCCGCCCTCGAAGACATTGAGGGCCTGAGTTTTTCACGATGGGGAACCGTGGAGGCGGACACCATCACGTATGCGACAGGACGTGACGGGGTCTTTGCAGGCGGTGATCTCCACACTGGGCCGTGGATTGCGATCGGAGCGGTCGCGGCGGGCCGGGAGGCGGCCGAATCCATTCTGCGATACCTGGACGGGAGGGACATGACCGAAGGGCGCAGAGCGGCGCCCAACGAGCATCCGGTCTATCGCCCCGTCCCTGACAAGGAACCAAGGAAAGAAAGAGGCAAGATGCCGACCCTTTCTCCACGGGAACGGCAGGGGAACTTCAACGAGGTCGAGTTGGGCTATGATGAGATCACGGGGCGTGAGGAAGCGGGTCGCTGCCTGAACTGCGGTTATTGCTGCGAGTGCTATCAGTGTGTGGCCGCCTGCGGCCCCCATGCGATAACCCTTGAGACCCATCGCGAAACAACCCGGAAGGTGGAACTGAAGGTGGGCTCCGTGATCCTGGCTCCTGGATTTGCGGTCTTCGATCCTTCCAGGTACAAAACGTACGACTATCTCAATCGCCCCAACATAATTACCTCCCTGGAGTTTGAGAGAATTCTGTCGGCCTCCGGTCCGACCATGGGTCACCTCGTGCGTCCTTCGGACGGGAAGGAACCGCGAAATATCGCCTGGCTTCAATGTGTGGGATCCAGGGACGTCAACCGGGCCGACCACGGCTACTGCTCTTCGGTTTGCTGCATGTACGCCATTAAGGAGGCGATTATTTCAAAGGAGCACGCAAAAAAAGAACTTGATTGTGCCATTTTTTTCATGGACATGCGAACCCACGGCAAGGACTTTGAGCGCTATTACGACACGGCCAGGGAAAAGCATGGAGTTCGTTTTATCCGTTCCAGGGTGCATTCTATAGATTCCTTGTGCGATACAGGCGATCTGGTGCTGAAGTACGCAAGCGAGGAGGGGGAGGTTATTGAAGAAACCTTTGATATGGTGGTCCTTTCCGTCGGGATGGAAACCCCGAAAAGCACTGTTGAACTAGCCCAAACCCTGGGACTTTCTCTCACAGAAGGAAAATTCTGTGCCACCCATCCCTTCACCCCGGTAAGCACATCGAGAGAAGGTATTTATGTGTGCGGCGTGTTTCAGGGACCAAAGGATATCCCTCAATGCGTCACCGAAGCTAGCGCCGCGGCATGTGCCGCGGCGGTGGACTTGAGCAGCGCCCGTTGGACTCAGACCAAAAGCAAAGAGATCCCCGAGGAGGTTGATGTCTCAAGCCAGGAGCCCAGGATCGGTGTCTTTGTCTGTAACTGTGGGACTAATATCGGAGGGATTATAGAGGTTCCAAGCTTGGCTCAATATGCCTCCATTTTGCCCCACGTCGTTTACGCGGAGCAGAATCTCTTTACCTGTGCCCAGGACACCCAGGACCGGATGAAGCAATTGATCCGGGAGCACAAGCTCAACAGGGTGGTGGTGGCCGCGTGCACCCCGCGAACACACGAACCCCTATTTCAAGAAACAATGCAGGCTTGCGGGCTCAACAAGTTCCTTTTCGAGATGGCCAACATCCGGAATCAGGACTCCTGGGTCCACAGCGGCGATCCTGCTTCGGCCACAGACAAAGCCAAGGACCTCGTGAGGATGGCTGTGGCCAGGGCGGCTTTACTAAAGCCGCTTTCAGCGAAAAGAATCCCCGTCAACAAGAGAGCCCTGGTGGTCGGAGGAGGGGTGGCGGGAATGACGTCGGCCCTGAGCCTTGGGGACCAGGGCTTTGAGGTAATCCTTGTAGAAAAAGAGCCCCGCCTCGGCGGCGCCGCGTTGGACCTGACCCACACCATCGAGGGGGTCCGTATCCCCGAGTACCTTCTCGGGCTGGAGGCGAGGATTGCGGGGCATGAGAAGATTCAGGTGCTCACTGAAAGCCTCATTGTGGGTTTCAGCGGGTTTAAGGGGAACTTCACCACCGAGGTGATGGTGGGGCCCGGAATGTACGAACGAAAAATCGATCACGGGGTCGTGATCATGGCAACAGGCGCAAGTGAATATAAACCTACGGAGTATCGATACGGTGAAGATAGAAGGATCCTGACCCAGATTGAGTTGGGCAAACGGCTTGAGGAAAAAGGCGCCGAGGATCTCAATCACGTGGTCATGATCCAGTGCGTCGGATCCCGAAACGAAGCGTTTCCCAATTGTTCCCGCATTTGCTGCCAGAGCGCAATCAAGAATGCTCTTCACATCAAGCACCTAAACCCCGAAACGGAGGTTTCGATCCTCTATCGCGACATCCGAACCTATGGGGAGCTGGAGTACTATTACCGCCAAGCAAGGCGGGAGGGTGTTCGGTTCTTCCGTTTCCACCGCGACGAACCTCCTCAAGTGAGCACCCGGGACGGCGGCCTCTCAGTCACCTTTAAGGATCACGTGCTTCAGCGAAACCTGAGACTTAAAGCGGACCTTCTAGTGCTTAGTGCGGGCGTAAGGCCCTCCGATACGGAAGAGTCGGCTGCGATATTTAAGTTGCCCCGAAATCCGGATGGGTATTTTATGGAAGCCCACGTGAAACTTAGACCCGTGGATATGACCAATGAAGGTATCTATGTCTGCGGCACCGCTCATGGTCCAAAGCTGATTTCAGAAGCCGTTTCTCAGGCCATGGCCGCCTCTTCCAGGGCTGCCGTGTTTCTATCTCAGTCTGAGATCAGCCTTTCGCCGGTGACAGCCAAAGTGGACGGGGAGCGATGTGCATCCTGTTTGATCTGTGTGCGCGTGTGCCCTTACGGTGTGCCGCACATTAGCAAGGAAGGGGTGAGCGAAATCGACGAGGCCCTATGCCGAGGCTGCGGCATCTGCGCGGCTGAATGCCCGGCCAAGGCCATTGAGCTGAGTTGGTATGAAGACGCCCAGGTTATGAGCAAGGTGGATGCTTTGTTGGAAGGAGTTCTCTAATGGAAGATTTTGCGCCGCTTATTGTCGCGTTTTGTTGTCAGTTTTGAGGATACACCGCCGCGGACCTGGCAGGTTCCATGCGTTTGCAGTACCCAAGCGGTATCCGGATTATCTGCCTTCCTTGCACCGGCAAGGTTGACCTCCTTCACCTTCTTCATTGCTTCGAAAAGGGCGCTGACGGCGTGTATGTCGTCGGGTGCCTTGAAGGAGCCTGCCAGTTCAACACGGGAAATCTACGGGCACGCAAACGGGTTGCCCTGGCTCAGGAAATCCTCGAAAAAATCGGTTTAGGCGGAGACCGGGTGCAAATGTACAATCTCTCGTCCAGCGAAGCGCCCCGGTTCGTGCAAATAGCAGAAGAAATGACGCAGAAAATCCTCAAACTGGGTCCTAACCCCATAAAGCTCGCCCGCCGCAAAATGGCGGCGTGAGGAAGGAAGCTTAAAACGGGACAAGATGGTTAAGGTTCGGGAGATCAACGAGCTCTACCTGATCAACAAAGAAAGGGCATACCAATGATTGTTGCAAAACAGAAACCTATAGAAGAAATCATTGAAACGCTCAAAGGCTACAACAAAATCCTGATTCTCGGATGTAACGAATGCGTAACTGTGTGCGAGGCGGGAGGGAAAAAAGAGGTTGCAGTGCTTGCTTCGGCCCTGCGCATGTACTTTATGAACCAGGGACAAGAGGTAAAAATCGAGGAGGCCACATTGGAAAGGCAGTGCGACCATGAGTACCTGGAGGAAATCAGGAAAACAGTCGACCAATATGACGCGGTGCTCTCCCTTGCTTGCGGTGTGGGCGTTCAGTTCCTGGCGGAAAAGTATATGCATACGCCTATCCTACCCGGGGTGGACACATGTTTTATGGGCGTGACGGAAGAAAGGGGCGTATGGAGCGAGCGCTGCCAGGGATGCGGTCAATGCATTCTTGCCTGGACCGCCGGCATATGTCCTGTGTCCAGGTGCGCCAAAAGACTGCTGAACGGACCCTGCGGGGGCTCCAGCAAGGGAAAATGCGAGATCAACAAGGAAGTGCCCTGTGCCTGGCAGATCATCATCGACCGCCTCAATGAACTGGGTAGAATGGAAGATTACGAAAGGCTCATTCCCATCAAGGATTGGTCAACGGAGCGGGCCGGAGGGCCCAGAAAGGTAGTCAGGGAGGATGTTCGATCATGAACGAGGAAAAAACACCAAGCAAACTGGAGAAAATCCTCAGAGCCGGTCATCTTGCCGTTACATCCGAGTGCGGTCCGCCGAGGGGATCCGAAGCCGGCCACATCACCAAAAAGGCGGAGATGATAAGGAACCACGTGGATGCCGTCAACATCACCGACAATCAGACGTCGGTCACGCGCCTGTGCAGTCTGGCCGCCTGTATACACCTTAAGATGATGGGTCTCGAGCCTGTTCTCCAAATGGTCACGAGAGACCGCAACCGGATCGCAATCCAGAGCGATATTCTCGGTGCAGCTTCCTTTGATATTTTCAACATACTGTGCCTCTCCGGAGATCATCAGTCTTTTGGAGATAATCCCAAAGGCCAGAATGTGTTTGACCTTGATTCCATGCAACTGATTCAAACGGTGAGACACATGAGGGACGAGGGCAAGTTTTTGGGAGGGGACAGCATTGAGAGACCTCCACGCATGTTTGTAGGGGCTGCAGCCAATCCCTTTGCCGACCCTTTTGAAATCAGGGTCCCGAGGCTTGCTAAAAAAATCGCAGCCGGCGTGGAGTTTATTCAGACGCAGTGCATATACAACGTCGAGAAGTTCGAACTTTGGCTGAAGCTGGCAAGAGAACGGGGCCTGACCGAGAAAATTTTCATCCTGGCCGGCGTTACACCTTTCAAATCCGTAGGCATGGCCAAATACATGAAAAACCGAGTGCCGGGAATGGATGTTCCTGACGAGTTGGTGAAACGAATGAGCGGGGTGGCCAAAGAAAAGCAGCCTGAAGAAGGATTGCAAATATGTGTCGAGACCATTCAACGTCTAAAGGAACAAAAAGGGGTCCGAGGCTTCCACATCATGGCCATTGAATGGGAGGAAAAGGTCCCTGAAATCGTGGAAAGAAGTGGACTTTATCCAAGGCCGAACGTAAACTGAGACTCAATACCCATTGCGGGGGGCATCAGGTGATCTTTTCAAGGGAGCGTACAATTCGATTCTCGAAACAGCCCGAAATTCGAACGATTCCTGCTATCCTTGGTCGAGCCTATTCAGGCTCGTTAAGAGAGGTAGAAGGCTTCGTGAAAACTCAATTTGCAGAGGAGGATGAAACATGACTGATAAGAGATATATTCTTGTTGTCGACGATGACCCGGACCTTGTGGAAACCGTGGGAATGATGCTTGAAAGCAAGGGATGCGAGGTGGGCATGGCGTATGACGGAGTCGAAGGGGAAGAATCGATCAAGCAGCGCCGACCGGATCTCGTCATCCTTGACATCATGATGCCGCGTAAGGACGGCTATGTGCTCTGCAGCGAACTCAAGGCAAATCCCGATACCAGAGACATTCCGGTCATCCTTCTCACAGCCGTCGGAGAAGCCGTACCCAGCACCAGATATTCTCACGCAGACGGCATGGCCACAGAGGCCGATGAATACATTCCCAAGCCCATCGATACGGAAAGCCTCTGGGGAGCGGTCACAAACCTTCTCGAATAGGAGCCGAAGACTCAATGACGGTCCCGGAAAGACTCGGTGGATTTAAGATCCTCAAAGATGTTGTTAGGATCTCCATGGTTCTGCCCGAAGACTCCGGAGTTTCCCCCCTTTTGATCTGCAAAACAATCGCTGAAAAGAAAATTAATCTCCCCTATTTTACTTCCGTTTTCGGAGGTCGAGCATGGGGACTGAATTTGATCGTCGAAACCCGCAACGAGGCCAAGATCTGCCGCCTTTTGGAAGAGAGATTCGGGCGGATTTTTGTTTCCACTCCGAAGAGTGCGGTCCTTTCCATTTTCCCTCACAAGAAGAACCCTGAGATTACAGGAAAGCTCTTCCAGATCTTTGACCGGGAAAGACTGGAACCTGACGCCATGACCAACTCGCCTTCAACTATTTCCGTTGTCATCAAGGAAATGGCCCTTGCGAAAGCAAGCGAGCTCCTTTTTGAACCATTCAGCTTCAGCGCCTACCGCACTCCCACGGATTGGAAACTGGCGCAAAAAGGAAATGAGCGGCTCTATAAAGAAGTAGTTGCATCCTATCAGGAACAAAAACCAAAGGTATACGGGCTGGAATATTATGAGGGTCAGGATTTTATTGAAATCCGGGCCCAAAGAAAGATTCTTGGATCGGTGGGCGCTTCTTTCAGAGGATTTGCCCGGTCCGGTCTTAACCTCGTTTTCTTTGCGACCGGTCCAACCGGGAAAGACGGCAAAGAAGTCTTTGCCTTCTGCCTTCCCGCCTCACAAAGCCGAGTTTACGGTCGAATCGTTCAGGAGCTCGCACCGGAGGTCGAGATAAAAGGGGCTTCCTCTGTTACCATCTTCTCCATGAACGGTCCACATTTCGGCGATCGCTACGGCATTGCAAGCGAACTCTTAAGCGCCTTAGAAGAGCACGGGGTTCGCCATTTAGCCCTGAGCTGTACCATCGCCTCCATATCCGGAGTGGTCCCTTACGGGCAAAAGGAATCCACCCTCAAAGCGGTTCAAGAGAGTTTTGAGGTTCCTTCCGTCACAAGAAGAGAATAGCTTCCGGCTCATTTCTTCAAACGATCAGCCGATAAAAAGCCGCAATGTCAAGCCGCTACATAGCTACAATGTGAATAATTTGATTGCTATTCCCGGATCGATCCGATATATAAGCCCAGGAATCATATGCCCCTCTTTCGAAGAGGATCGAACACAAAGCGAAGGACGGGAGGTCCGGCAAGTTGAGGAAAGACGGATTCCGCCGACTGTTACCACGATGAACAAGGAGGAAGAAACATGGATTTTCAATTGAACGAAGACATGCAAATGCTGCGGGATACGGTTCGCGATTTTGCAGCGGAAAAGATCACCCCTTTTGCAGACGAATGGGATGAAAAACATTATTTTCCCTATGAAGAGGCCATGAAGCCCATGGGGGAACTGGGCTTTTTCGGCACGGTTATTCCCGAGGAGTATGGTGGAAATATGATGGGATGGCTCGCGGCCATGATCCTCACGGAGGAAATCGCACGGGCTTCCAGTTCCTTGAGGGTGGAGATCAACATGCAGGCCCTGGGATGCGCCTTCACCATTTGCAGGTACGGGAGCGATGAACTGAAGAAAAAGTATGTTGAAAAACTGGTCACCGCCGAATACGTGGGCGGTTTCGCCATCACGGAACCCAACGCCGGATCCGACGTGATGGCCATGAAATCCACGGCCGAAGACAAGGGTGACCACTGGCTCTTGAACGGTTCTAAAACCTGGATATCCAACGCCTCAGTTGCCGACGCGCTGATATATTATGCTTACACCGATCGCGCTGCAAGAGGAAAGGGCCTGAGCGCCTTCGTAATCGAGCCCAAGAATTATAAGGGCATCACCACCACGGACCTTCCCAAGATCGGCACTCGCTCCTGTCCCACCGGCGAAGTCATCCTCGAGGATTGTAAAGTCCCTAAAGAGAACCTCCTGGGTAAGCCCGGAGACGGCGCCAAGATCGTTTTCGGCTCTCTCAACCAGACCCGCCTTTCCGCGGCGGCCGGCGGGATCGGCGTGGCGCAGGCCTGCCTGGATGCGGCAACGACCTACTGTAAGGAGAGGGAACAATTCGGTCAGCCGATCGGTCAATTCCAGATGAACCAAGACCTGATCGCTCAGATCAGCTGCGAGATTGAAGCGGCCCGTCTTATGGTCTACAAGGCGGCCTGGCAAAAAGATCTGGGGAACCTCAACAATACGCTTGAGGTGGCGCAAGCGAAGTACCTCGCCGGCGAAGTAGCGGTGAAAGCGTCTCATATGGCGATGAAGATCCTCGGCGCCTACGGCTATTCCACGGAGTATCCCGTGGCAAGGTTCTACCGGGATGCACCGGCCTACCAGATTGTCGAAGGTTCCACCAATATCTGCAAATGGATCACGGCACTTGACCAGCTCGGCATTCGGAAGGCAAACAAGTAAAAAAAATTTTTCAAAGCACACCACCGACGGTTCTGCATGCCGGCCTTGAGTAGCTTTCGGGTTTTGAAAAGGAGGAGACAATGAAACCCTATTTTGAAAAAATGACCCCCGTGGGGAAAAGCTTGACTGAGAGCCAGAAAGCTTCGGGCAAAAGCAATGTGGCGGATATCAAAGCCGTGGAAGAAGAAGTGGCAAAGGCCCTAGAAGCAGTCAAGAACGCAGGAATCCCCGCCGCCACCGTCAAGAAAAGAGGTCAAACAACAGTTTGGGAAAGGCTGGAGTACCTTGTTGATCCGGGCACATGGTGCCCTCTTCACACGCTATATAACCCCCAGTTTAATGAAGAAGGCACCACCGGCGTGATCGACGGTCTAGCCACCATAAACGGCAAGTGGTGCGTCGTGATCGGCTTTGACAACAAAGTCATGGCCGGCGCCTGGATTGCAGGCCAGGCAGACAACCAGCTCAGGGTCACCGATCTCGCAAAAAGACTGCATGTGCCCCTCGTTTGGCTCGTTAACTGCAGCGGCGTGAAACTCACGCAACAGGAGGAAGTATACGCCAACCGTCGGGGGAACGGCACCACGTTTTTTCGTCATGCGGAACTTGAAAAACTTGGCGTCCCTGTTCTGGCGGGGATTTACGGGACGAACCCGGCCGGCGGCGGGTACCAGGGCATTAGCCCCACCATTCTCCTCGCTCACAAGGACGCCAACATCGCTGTGGGAGGCGGAGGCATCGTGAGCGGGATGAGCCCTAAGGGCTCCTTCGATGAGGAAGGTGCGGAGCAGATTATCGACGCAACGCGACATTTCAAAGAGGTTCCACCGGGCAGCATCGGTATTCATTATAAGGAAACAGGCTTTTTTAAGGAGGTCTACGACTCCGAGATTGAAGTCATCCAGGCACTTAAAAAATATGTGGATATGTGCCCTGCCTATGATCCTCACTTCTTCCGTGTCGACGAACCGAAAGAACCTCGCTTTTCCGGAGAGGACCTTGATTACCTTGTCGCCTTCAATCAAAAGCGCAGTTACAATTTCATGGAAGTCCTGGCTCGACTCTTCGACAACAGCGAACACATGGAATTTCGGCCGGGCTACGGTCCGGAAGTTTACACCGGGCTTGCCAAGATCAACGGCCTGCTCACGGGTTTTATCGGCAATATTCAGGGCTTTCTAGGTCAGAATTATCCCGAATATGCGCCCTACCCCGCCATCGGAGGGAAACTCTACCGTCAAGGACTCATCAAGATGAATGAATTCGTTACCCTTTGCGGTCGCGACCGGGTTCCCATTGTTTGGTTCCAGGACACATCGGGCATTGATGTAGGTGATATTGCAGAAAAGGCTGAACTTCTCGGTCTGGGGCAATCTTTGATTTACTCCATCGAACAAACGGACGTGCCCCAAATGTGCATTATTCTTAGGAAGGGAACGGCGGCGGCCCATTACATCATGGGAGGCCCCACGGCAAACAACCACAATGCTTTCACTCTCGGAACCCCAACAACGGAGATTTATGTCATGCACGGTGAGACTGCTTCAGTGGCTTCTTTTGCCAGGCGCCTGGTGAAAGAAAAAGATGCCCAAAGACCGCTCCGGCCCATCATCGAGAAAATGAATGAACTGGCGCAGGAGTACTACCGAAAATCAAGACCTATTTATTGCGCAAACAGGGGTTTCGTGGATGAGATCGTTTCCTTTCGAGACATGAGAAAATACATTGCGGCTTTTGCCGGATGCGCCTATCAGAACCCTACCTCGATCTGTCCGCACCACCACATGATGCTGCCCAGAATTATCAAAGGGTAGGTTTATCGAAGATCTTTTTTATGGTTCCACCGGCCCCTTAGGGGAAGCCTGAAGAGGCCGGTTTTTCTTTATAGAACAGTGACCTTGCGCCTCTGTAGGGATATACGGCATTGGAGTGAAGGATTTTTCTCCACATGGAACCCCCCCAGGAAATCGAATAAAAAAAACTGCTTATCCCAAATCTTATCATTTGCCTTATTCTTGAGTGCCGGATATCCCCCCTCTCTCTTTACGCAAAAGCCCTGCATACAGCCTCGATATTTTTGATAGAAAGCCTTTTTACTTTATTATATCAAGGGATTGCAAAATATTATTTTACGATTAGCGGATTGGCACCCTCCTTGCGTTGTCTTTGATTCAAAATCACCCACAAGGAGTTAAAGACATGGAAAATAATATCAAGAAAAGCAACAGAGGCAGTATTGGGTTCGGCTCTTCCTATCGTAAGGGGAAGCAGTGTGATTTGAAGGAGAGCTCAGAAATAGGAGCGGCGCTGGGCGGAGAGATCTGGATGATCAAGCCGGACAGGGACGCCAAAGCCGCAAATCCTTGTCTTTGGATGCAAGCGGGTGTGGTGGGATTCAAGACCTGCAACAACTTCTATGATTGTACAAGTTGCAAGTATGACCGGGGCATGAAAGAGCAGGCGGAAAAAGGCAAGCACCCGAGCTGGCAGGATGCAATGAGGAAACGGTCAAGTCTTGAAAGGGTTTGCCGCCACACTCTGACGAACCGGATCGAAAGAAGGGTATGTGCATACAATTATGATTGCTCCAATTGCGATTTCGACCAATTTTTTGAAGAGGTATGGGCTGCCAAAACGGGGTTTCAACCTTCTGAAATTCATACCCTGAAGGGCTTCCGGCTTCCTGTTGGGTCCTACCTGCACCATGGGCATACCTGGGCAAGGATCGAAAGCGGCGGCACGATACGGGTTGGAATGGATGACTTCAGTGTGAAACTTCTTGGCGAGGCAGATGCTCTTGATCTCCCGCCCATGGGCAAAGAACTTTTCCAGGGGAAGATTGGTTGGGGATTAAAACGGGAACAAAACCTTGCAGATGTTCTATCCCCTCTAAACGGCGTGATTCTTGAGGTGAACGCGCAGGTCAGGGAAAAACCCATGTTTGTCAACCATGAGCCCTATGGTGGAGGTTGGCTTTTTGCGGTTCGAAACCCGGATACCAAAGGAGCTTTAAAAAACCTGATGGACAACACCATCAGCATGGATTGGATGGCAGGAGAAATTGAAAAACTTGAAGGCATGATTGAAACCGTTTCGGGCCCTCTTGCAGCGGACGGCGGCACCATCATGGGTGATATCTACGGCAACCTCCCTTCTTTGGGTTGGAAAAACCTGACGCGGACTTTTCTCAGGACCGAATAGACGGCTTCCATCTTGTTCTAGAGTTATAGCAATACGAAAGGAGAAGACCTTTGAACGATTCAATTTTTGACATTCAAAACATGAGAACTCTACCTCCGGCACAGAGACCCTGCATTCACCACATCAAGGGGCGGATCACTTTCAAGACCTGCACGAACCGCTACCTTTGTGGAAACTGCGAATTCGATCAGTATTTCTATGATGAATACACGGTCCATGCGATGGTGACTCCCGTTCTGCAGAGCGAGGTGCGCGGCTTCAAGGTCCCGCAGGGCTACTATCTCCACAATGGGCATGCTTGGGCCAGGATCGAGGAAGGATCCTCGGTGCGCATAGGGATTGATGATTTTGCCCTCAAGGTCTTAGGGCCTCTTGACCGGCTTGAGGCGCCTCTTATAGGCAAACTCCTGAGACAAGGCAAGCCTCATATTGAGGCGTATCGGGGCGAGCGCAAAGCACGATTCCTCTCTCCGTTGAGCGGGGTCGTAACCGCCGTCAACCCGAAGTTTAGAGAGGGAGGGGGCTTGTCGGAAAAGGACCCTTATAGTGACGGCTGGGTGATGACCCTTCACCCGCAAGATCTGCGAAAAGAAATCAAAAACCTGATGATTGCGCAGCAAAGCGTGGACTTTCTGGAAAAAGAGACGGATCGTCTTTATGAGATGATAGAAGGAATTTTTCCCCTTGCGGCCGACGGCGGGTGCCTTGGGAAAGACCTCTTTGGGGCCATGCCTCAACTTGGATGGAAAAGGTTGACGCGGATTTTTCTGCGCGCTTGAATTCCGGCTCAGTGAGATTTCAGGCGGCGTTCAGCTTTGAGAGCCTTTCCATCTCATCCCTAAGTAGAACGGCGCAATAGCGGCAGAGCTGCTTTGATTTGCGGTCCACTTCCTTCATACTGCGGCAGTAATGCATCACACAGGCCGCATCCCTGCAATGGCGGAGGCTGAATGTATGGCTCAGCTCATGGATGGCTTCCTTAACTATGCGAGAGAGAAAAGTCTGTGCGTCCGGATAGAGCCCGTCCTTAAATCGGTAGGTAGACAGGATGCAAGCCTTGCCGCCCAGTTGGGCTTCCCCATAAACGTGAGTGAAAATCGGTATAAAAAGATCCGCCTTGGTAATGGCGAGCAGTTTAACGGCCTCCGGCGGACTGGCAATGGAAAGAATATCTAGAAGAGTTGTGGAATAAACCTGCTTTCTGATCGGGTCGAATGTCAGGTCCTTTTCCTCGATGATGGGCCGGATGTCCGTATTGTAGCCAAAGAACAATCCGATCTCCCTTGCCAGATGTTCAAGCAATTCTCCGCCGATACCGAGGTCGCCGATGGGAGAAATCACGATGGTATGTTCCTTAGAGGTCATCAGGACGGCTTTGAAAGCCCATAGCGTTTAATTTTGTCATAAAGGGTGGAGCGATCGATTCCCAGGATTTCGGCGCTCCTGGAAATATTCCACCCGGTCTCGTTCAGGATGCTCCCCAGGTGAACTGTTTCAACTTCTTTGAGAGTCCTTCCCCTCGGAGAAGACAGATACTCCGCCCTAAAAATGGGCAGATCCCGGGGAAGAATCTTCCGGCCCCGCCCGACCACGACCGCTCTCTCCATCGCGTTAGCTAACTCCCGCACATTCCCAGGCCAATCGTAAAGCATCATTTCATCAAGGGCATCGCGGCTGATCTGATCCACGGGCTTGTTCGTTTCCTGCGCAAAGCGGTGCAGAAAATACTCGGCAAGGAGTGGAATATCTTCCTTGTGTTCCCTTAGCGGGGGCATCGTAAAGGAGATCACGTTGAGTCGATAGTAGAGGTCTTCCCTGAATCCGCCTTCTTTTATGGACCGTTCCAGGTCTTTGTTTGTTGCGGCGATAATCCGAAAGTCCACTTCAATCGGTTGCGTTCCCCCCACGCGGTAAAATAAGCGGTCTTCCAGGAGCCTTAGAAGATCGATTTGCATTCTCATGCTGATTTCGCCGATCTCGTCCAGCACCAGAGTCCCCCCGTGCGCAAGTTCAAGGCGGCCTTTCTTGGTTGTTTTGGCGTCGGTGAACGCTCCTTTCTGGTACCCGAAAAGCTCACTTTCAAGAAGGTGCTCCGGAAAAGCACCGCAATTGACCACCACGAAGGGCCCCTGAGATCGCCGACTTTTGGTGTGAATAGCCCGCGCTCCGAGCCCTTTACCGGTTCCCGTCTCGCCCCTGATCAGGATGGTGGAATCCGTAGCTGCGATTCTTTCGATCAAATCAAAGACCGCTTGCAGCGCCTTGGACTGGCCGATCATGCTTTCAAAACGGGTCCTTTCTTTGTATTGCTCTCTTAAGAACTGCGTCTCCCGTCTCTCAGCCTGATGCTGCCTGATCTTTTCGATCAGCACCATGAGCTCATCGGGATCAAAGGGCTTAAGCAAGTACTCGTAGGCCCCGTTTTTCATGGCTTCGATGGCGCTTGGAATGGAGCCGTAGGCGGTGATCATGACCACTGACACATCGGGATCATTTTCTTTTACCTTCTTCAGGACATCGATACCGCTTAGTCCTTCCATTTTGATGTCGAGAAGAAGAATGTCGTAACGGGTGTTCTCGCATTTTTCCAGGGCCTCTTCCCCGCTGGCGGCTGTGTCCACACTGTAACCGTCCCTTTCCAGCCAGCCTCCCAAGGACTTGCGCACAATTAACTCATCGTCAACAACAAGAATTTTGGCTACGCCCATGGCGCCTCCCTATGGTTGAAAGACCTGTTGAGCCATCTTTAGGGGAAGTTCAATGGTAAAGGTCGTTCCCTTCCCCTCTTCCGACTGCACATGAATCGAGCCGTCATGTTCCTGGATAATCCCATACGCCACGGAAAGACCCAGGCCGACTCCCTTCCCTTTTTTCTTGGTGCTGAAAAAGGGCTCAAAGAGATTGGGGAGGTTTTCTTTGTTGATGCCCACACCCGTATCGGCAAAGGAAATGCAAACAGACTTCTTTTCCGGCAAGTACCTTGTCCGGATGCGAAGCAGGCGTTCACCGCCTCCCGCTTCAACCGCTTCGGCGGCATTGGAAACAAGATTCACAAAGACCTGCTGTAGCCGGTCCTCGGATCCAACCAGATCAGGCAGATCCGGCGCCAGGTCTTCTTCAACCTTGACGCAATGGAGTCTCAAAAGATTAGCATTTAGAAAAAGGGTCTTTGCAATGAGCTGGTTCAGTTTGACATTTCCGAATTCCATTTTGGATTGGCGGGAGAAGGCCAGGAGATTGGAGACAATGCGACTGATCCTTCGTGTTTCCGTCTCCATGAGTTGGAGATATTCCTTAAACTGTCCCTCCTCTTTTCGCTGCAGCTTACCCTCTTCCATCATTCGATTCATCAGCATGACAAGGCTCAGAATTCCGGAAATAGGGTTATTGATTTCATGAACGACGGAAGCGGAGAGTTTCCCAAGGGATGCCATCTTGTCCTGATGGATTAGTTTGGTATGGGTGTTTTTGAGCTCCCGGGTGCGGTCTTCCACCATTTTTTCCAATCGCCGGGTCATCTCTTCTTCTCGCTTTTTTGTATCCGAGATGTCTCGACTGACCTCAATGAATTTTGAAATTTTTCCTTCCTTGTCCCAGACCGGAAAAATTTTCACATCCAAATGATGCGTCTCACCATCTCGATCCATTCTTGTGAGGATTTGCTGGCTCGGCCCCCTTTCCTCAATAGCCCTGTTCAAAGGACATCCGCTCATGCTGATATCGCACGGACAATTCCTCTGTTGAAAAACGTCGCGACATTTCTTGCCGACCACTTCCTCCCTGGTGTAACCCATTTGGTCCAGGAAGGATTGATTGATTTCCTGGATTTCCATGTTCAGTGAAATGACAATGATCACATCCTGAATGCTGTTAAGAATAGTCTCGATCTCTTCATTCCTGGCTCGAAGTTTCTGGTGTTCCGCATCGATCGCCCTAAAAAAAAGTCGAGACAGCGGATAGGCAACCAACCGGATGGAGATGGGCTTTGTTCTGAGAATATCATCCAGAATCGCTTCATCGGGCGTCATGAGAAGAAGGGCTTTGATGTCGTGCTGAGGATTGTAGAGTTCATGGTAATCCTCAAGGGCGATCAATCCCAGCTTTTTTGCGAGAACCATGCCCGGGCTCTGGTAGTCACGGTCTGCAACAGCCACGATCCTGGCGGCAAAATCATTAACCTTTCGAGCCCCCAGGTATTTCTCAAGCACTTCCTTGCAGAACTCCTCGCCCCCAACCAAAGCAATCCTGAAGATTGTTGCCGCATCAGCCACCGGAACCGTTCTCCTTGTTTACATCCCCGCCCTTTACGAGGATAATAAAAGCTGCTCTTCGAAGCGCTCCGAACGCGATCGAGAAAGCGCTTCAACCCTCCGCCAACCCCGCGCCGGACCCTCATGAGCAATTCCCTTCCCTTCAGAGGCCGGGGAATCAGCCCATCGCTCGGGTGATTTCGATCCTCGCACCAAGCCTCAGTTCTTCTTCCTCCATCCGAAAAAGGGCATCGATCAATCGAATCCGGAACGTTCCCGGACCATCGGACATTTTTGCGGCTTTTTCCCCTGCCAGTCCGAAATAGGACAGCGCGGCCGCGGTTGCTTCAAAAGGGCTTGAGCTTACAGCGAGAAAAGCGGCAATTACGGCTGTGGCCGTGCATCCGGCACCCGTCATATATCCCATCATTTGGTGGCCGTTGTAGACCCTGCATAATTCCTTTCCGTCTGTGGCCAGATCAATTTTCCCTGATACGGCAATGGTCGCAATGTGTTCTCTTGCGAGATTCAGGGCCGCTTTCGCCGCTTCTTCCACAGGGTGGACGGATTCAACGCCCTTGGGATTTGTCCCTTGCCGGGCGAGGCACAGAATTTCCGAAGGATTCCCGCGAACGACCCGGATTGGAAGCTCCTCCAGCAGCCTTTTTGCCGCCCCTGTGCGCAGGCTGGTTGCGCCAACGCCCACGGGGTCCAAGATAATCGGGATGCCCCGCTTATCGGCCTTTTTGCCGGCCTTTGACATCGCTTCAACTCTGGCCAGCGTAAGGGTTCCCAAGTTAAGCACCAGGGCATCTGCGAGGGAAACCATTTCTTCCACCTCCTCGCTTGCGTAGGCCATTACCGCCGAGGCACCGCAGGCTAAAAGGGCATTGGCCGTGTAGTTCATGGTTACATAGTTGGTGATGCTGTGGACCAAAGGTTTTTTCTCTCGAACCTTTTTCAACAGCTCCGCCGCCTTTCGAGCCATCCGCTTATCCATAGCACCGCAATCTCCAGTTTTTAGTCACCGGAAATGATTCCACCCTTTGAGGGTCAAGGCTTTTCTTGATCCGTCATTCATAACAAGCTCAACCTTACCGGCTTTGGTCGTGATTCTACCGACTTCGCTCACCGGGCCTTCACAAGCTCGGGCGACTGCCGAGCGAATAAGGGATACGTGATCACCGGCGCAGGTGATAATAAGTTCGTAGTCGTCGCTGGCGCCGAGAAAGAATTCAAGGGGATCTCTTTTGAGCAATTCCGCCGCATACTGTAGATCTTCCGCGACCGGAAATCTTTTTTTAAATAATTCCGCTCCCGCGCCGCTCTCTTCGCAGATGTGTCCCAGGTCCCCGAGGAAACCGTCGCTCGTGTCGATCATGGAGGAGGCATGGCCGGTTGCTGCAACCGAAGCACCAGCTTTTGCCCTGTGGCAAGGTTTGATGTAAGCAGTCGCCAGAGGATTCTCCACAGGCACAAGAGAGCGAAAAAGCAACTGGAGCCCTGCCGCCGCCCGGCCGGGGAACCCTGTCACGAGAATTGCATCGCCCGGTCGTGCCGTGGAACGGCGAACCGCTTTGCCTTCTTTCACTTCACCAATGAGGGTGATATCAATGAAAACGTCATTTTGGGTTCCCGTCACATTTCCGCCGATAACAGTTGCGCCGAAAGGATTCAACACCTCCAAAAACCCGCGATAGATCTCCTCCACATCTCCCAGAAGCGTTTCATCCTTCAGTCCTAAAGAAATGAGCGCATAACGGGGGACCCCTCCCATGGCGCCGATGTCGCTTACGTTGGCCACCATGGCTCTGCGCCCTACATCCCTGGGTCGCACGTACCGGGGGAGGTAATGGCGGCCTTCAACAAAGCTGTCAGAGGTGATGAGGACTTCATGCCCGGGCTTGGGCTTATACGCGGCAGCGTCGTCTCCTATACCGACTGTAAGGTCCGCAGGCGGCACCCCCCCTTCCCTTTTCAGAAGATCGTGGATTCTACGAATGAGCCTGAATTCACCGACATCTTTTAATGCTTCGGCCATTATCAAAGGCGTTGCGAGAAAATCTCTTGGGAAAGCGTTCCTTCCGATACTTTGGTAACCGGACCTGTCATGACGATCAAGTACTCATCCGACACCTTGATGTCCAATTTACCACCCGGCATATGAACGGTGACGGCTTCGTCACAGAGGCCGAGGCGGCGAGCCACAGCGGCGGCGGCGCTGCTGCTGCTGCCGGATGCGAGGGTATACCCGGCTCCCCGCTCCCAGATTTCAATCCGGATGTTCCCGCGATCTAAAATCTTCATGAACTGGACATTGGTTCGGTTGGGAAAAAGTGGATTGGTTTCAATCAGAGGCCCGACTTCTTTCGCCTCCAGGGCCGAAACTTCCTCCCTAATAATAACACAGTGAGGATTGCCGATCGTTGCCGCGGAGAATTGCCACGGTCGGCCCTGGATTATTATAGTTTCGTTCAGCACTTCCCTGGGCGTTCCTTTCACAGGGATTTCCGTACTCTCAAAACTCACCCGCCCCATTTCCACCGTAACAAACCGGCCTCCGGGATGTACCCTTGATTCCACGCTTCCCCCTGCGGTGAGAACGCTAAAAGGGGCATCATGAACCACACCGCAATCCCAGAGGTATCGGGAAAAAATGCGAAGGCCGTTCCCACTTTTCTCAGCCTCGCTTCCATCAGGATTGTAAATGCGTAACCCGAAATCAGCTCCTTCTACCTTCAGGGGGCCTACCAGAATTCCGTCGGAGCCGACTCCGTAATTGCGGTGACAAATGAGTCTGATCTCTAGTCCGGTCAGCTCAACTCTGCAATCGGCGGGATCAATCACAAGATAATCATTTCCAAGAGCATGATACTTAAAAAAACGCATGAACCATTCTCCCAATGCAAGCTGTGTAGGAAGGCCTTTCGCTTACAATGATTCCTAAAGTATGGGCGCATTTCCTGAAGGATACCGCATCAGGAAGCAAACAGAAATTCCCGGTTGAATGCGCGGCTCAGAACCATACACCCTTTTGATATATCGGTAAAGACGGGTGCCTGCATAGCTTCGATCTCCTTGCGTAAAGCCGAAAAACAAGAGCTGTCGCCGATTACCCAGATAGCGACGGGTTTTTTCGC
>JAFGDM010000112.1 GCA_016932115.1 Deltaproteobacteria bacterium
AAGATTTTTGAGGACCTTGGATGGAAGAGGATAGCAGCTCTTCAACTGCGAAATCCCATGCACCGCTCCCACGAGTTTCTGGCCAAGATAGCCGTGGAAGTCATGGATGGTGTTTATATTCACCAACTTGTGGGGAAGCTCAAGGCAGGAGACATTCCCGCGGATGTGCGCGTTAAAGCCATCCAAGTCCTTGTCGACAACTACTTTGTGAAAGGCACCGTGGTTCAGGGCGGATATCCCATGGAAATGCGCTATGCCGGCCCAAGAGAAGCTCTGCTTCATGCCGTTTTCAGACAGAACTACGGCTGCAGCCACATGATTATAGGCCGGGATCATGCGGGCGTGGGCGACTATTATGGTCCTTTTGACGCGCAGAAAATTTTTGACGAGATCCCCAAGGGTGCGCTGAAGTGCCAGAACCTGAACATTGATTGGACCTTCTGGTGCAACAAGTGCGGCGGTATGGCTTCCATGAAGACCTGCCCTCACGGAAAGAACGACAGGCTTCTTCTTTCCGGGACAATGGTGCGCAAGACCCTTTCCGAAGGAGGCGTGCTCCCTGTGGAATTTTCCAGACCGGAAGTTGTTAAAGTCCTCCAGGACTATTACCAGGGGCTGGAGGAGAAGGTGGAAATTAAACTGCACGGCGCCGCCACAGGAGATGTAAAGACGAAGTGATGCCTTTGAAACGTTCCCTCTCCCCCGGTCAAGGGAGAGGGAAACGCCTCAGGCCGTGAGAGGCTACGGCTGTATCCGAGAGTGATTGATTCCTTACCAATCATTTTCTTTTACAAGATGTAAAAAATATGGACACAATAAAACGGGGCTTGGTTCTGCCGGAATGCTTGCATCCTTCTTGAACACATCTGCGTGAGCAAATATTGCGAGCCTTTTAGCCTGGCATATCCTTTGCAAAAGTAATCCAGGACTAAATTGCAGCCGGGGCACCCCGTCGTCTTTGTAAAAAAGAAGAAAATGGGCTGTTTTTTCCTTGACACCCTTTAAAAATCATAAATAATCATGAGCTTTCTGAAAGCAATCCGCTGTTTGCCGTTAGTATATCGCGAAAATACCACAAAGACGGCGCCTTTGAAAAACTCTGAATGCTTTCATTTGATTTAGCAGAAAGCACGAACACTGTAAGATTCTGGATGAAATATCTTTCAGAAATATATCAAAGAAAGGAGGTGCAAACCTTTAGCCTAACAGAATGTTACGAAGAATGTGGGAAACAGAAAAACCGTTAATTCGTATTTAGGAGGTACAAAAATGCCAAGTTATGTAATCTTCGAGAAATGCGACGGTTGTAAGGGGCAGGATAAGACGGCCTGCATGTACATCTGCCCCAACGACCTGATGGTCCTGGACAAGGAGAGGATGAAGGCTTATAACCGCGATCCTCAAATGTGCTGGGAATGCATGTGCTGTGTCAAGATTTGTCCCCAGCAGGCCATGGACGTCCGCGGCTATGCGGATTTCATCCCCATGGGAGCCAGCGCGACGCCTCTCAGAGGATCCGAAGACATCATGTGGACAATCAAGTTTAGGGATGGTTCCATTAAACGCTTCAAGTTCCCCACCAGGACGACTCCTGAAGGGTCTGCCGATCCCCTCGGCGGTTTTGGAACCCATGATGATTTAAACAGCCCGGCCTTGGCTACGGAACCGGGATCTCTGGGACTTACAGCAGTCCCTACACCGAATTAGAGAAAGGGAGGTGATACTAATGGCAAATTGGGAAACTGTTGTTGTAAATACCGACCTCCTGATCTGTGGTGGGGGATTTGCAACGTGCGGCGCAGCCACAGAGGCGTCCTATTGGGCCAAAAAGAAAGGTCTAAAGGTCACCCTGGTGGACAAAGGCGCATTGGATAGAAGTGGGGCCGTAGCTATGGGTCTTTCGGCTATTAACCAGTATGTGGGCGTAAAGGACGGCGAGAACACTGTCGAGGATTATGTTCGGTACGTTCGCCAGGACCTGATGGGCATTTCCAGGGAAGACCTGGTTTACAATATTGCCCGCCACGTCGATTCCACCGTCCACCTCTTTGAGAAGTGGGGCCTCAAGATCTGGAAAGACGAGCAGGGAAAGTATGTCCACGAAGGCCGTTGGCAGCTCATGATCAACGGCGAATCCTATAAGATCATCATTGCCGAGGCGGCAAAGAATGCAATCGCTGCGGCAGGCGGCGAGATCTTTGAGAGGGTATTCATTGTAGAGCCGCTCATGGACGGGAACAAGTGTGTCGGCGCGGTAGGCTTCAGCACACGGGAAAACCAGTTCTACGTGTTCAAGGCCAAAGCCGTTATCATCGGTATGGGCGGCGCGGTGCACGTGTTCCGTCCCCGATCGGTCGGTGAAGGTTTCGGTCGATCCTGGTATCCGCCCTTTAACTCCGGCTCAAGCGCCTATTTCACGATCAAGGCGGGCGCTGAAATGACTTGCCAGGAAGTGCGGTTCATCCCTGTCCGTTTCAAGGACGGCTATGGGCCGGTCGGTGCGTGGTTCCTCCTTTTCAAGTCTCGTGCGATCAGCGCCGGCGGCGGCGATTACATGGTGACAAGAAAGGACACCCTCCAGAAGTATGCGCCATATGGGCTGGTGAAACCTATTCCGGCGAACCTGCGGAACTATCTCGGCATGCTCGATACAGACGAGGGTCTCGGTCCGCTGTATATGGAAACAGATGAGGCGATCAAGAACATCGCCGAACAGTACAAAGATGATACCAAGGCCTTTAAGAAAAAGATGAAGGAGCTGGAAAGCGAAGCTTGGGAAGACTTCCTCGATATGACCATTTCCCAAGCTATCCTTTGGGCAGGACAGAACGTAAAACCCGAGGAGAAACACTCGGAAATCACCGCGTGCGAGCCTTACTTCATCGGCTCTCATTCCGGGGCCTCCGGGGCTTGGGTAAGCGGCCCTGAAGATTTGCCGACTCCTTACAAGTGGGGATACGTCAACATGACCACGGTGGAAGGGCTGTTTGCGGCGGGCGATGGTTCCGGGGCCTCCAGTCACAAGTTTTCCTCCGGTTCCCATGCCGAGGGAAGAATTGCCGGCAAATCGGCCATCAAGTACATCGTCGAAAAAGGCAAAGAGCCCAATGTCGACATGGCCGAGGTGGAAAAGCTGAAGGCGAAGATCCTGCTTCCTCTGGATCTCTGGGAGAAACACAGCAAGGAAACCACCGATCCGGAAATCAACACCAATTACATCTTGCCCAGACAGTTTCTCCATAGGCTCCAAAAGCTTATGGATGAGTATGCCGGAGGCGTGGTGTCCGCTTTTAAAACGAGCAAGGCTCTTCTCGAAAGAGGACTGGAGCTGATGGTTTTCCTGAAAGAGGATGCCGAGAAAATGGCCGCTCGTGACCAGCATGAACTCATGAGAGTGTGGGAGAACAACCAGCGAGTCATGCAGGCGGAGGCACACATTCGCAGCATTCACTTCAGAGAGGAAACACGTTGGCCCGGTTACTACTTCAGGGCCGACAAGCCGAATATGGATGATGCCAACTGGAGGTGTTTTGTGAACTGCCAGTGGGATCGCATGACCGGCGAGTGGAAGATGATGAAGAAAGACATTTGGAATATGCCCGGTGTCTAACGGTTGACATGATTTGAAACCAACCCGGCAGCGCTTTTGCGCCGCCGGGTTTTTTTCGGCGAGATTTGGCTTGCACTTTATTTTTTTCTTATGCTATAGACTTTCTTTTATGCGGAGGCGTTTGGGGATCAAGGTTTTCCCTATCTTTTATCGATCCTGCCTGAGCCCATCAACATTATATCCCTGTCAAGGGCTCTCCTTGGTGGGGCATCGGCGTCTCTGTGAAATCTCATAGGAAATCCGCTAATGAATCAGGGCCCTCTTAAGAGGCGGGCCTGAGGAGGATAAACAAATGGAAGAACGAGAAGTCATGGATGTTGATGTTCTCTTTGTGGGAGGGGGGGTAGCCTGTCTGAGCGGGGCACTTCACCTTTCCAACCTGATCCGGGAACACAATGAGAAAGCGGAGCGCGAGGGGTCGGGAAAAAAATTCGAGGAAGTTATGATCGCAGTGCTGGAAAAAGGTGCCTACATCGGCGCCCACGGTATTTCCGGCGCTGTCATGGACCCTTCAGTTCTTAAGGAGCTGGTACCGGACTTTGTGGAAAAAGGCGCCCCTTTAGAAGGAGAAGTCAAGAAGGAATCGGTGTACCTGCTTACGAAGAAGGGAAAGATTAAGTCGCCGATCACCCCTCCGCCCCTCAACAACCATGGCAACTACGTTGTTTCTCTGGCAAAATTGAATGAGTGGTTGGGGAAGCTGGTGGAGGAAAACGGGGTGTATATGTTTCCCGGCTTTGCCGGGACGGAAGTGCTTTATGACAATGACCGCGTCGTGGGGGTTCGCTCGGGGGACAAGGGAATTGATGCCGATGGGAGCAAAAAATCCAATTTTGAGCCCGGCATCGACCTGCGAGCCAAGGTGACGGTTTTCGGAGAAGGAACGCGGGGCAGTCTGACGAAAACCCTGATCAAAAAATTCAATCTGGATCGAGACAAGAACCCCCAGGGCTACGTCGTGGGCGTGAAAGAGGTATGGGAGGTACCGGAAGGCCGTATTCAGCCTGGAAATGTGATTCATACCCTCGGATACCCTCTTAAGAGCGATACCTACGGAGGCGGCTTCATCTACGGCATGAAAGACAACAAAATCTCGATCGGGCTGCTGACCGGCCTGGACTATCGGGATCCCTTCATGGACCCTCACCGGGAGTTCCAGAAATTCAAGCTCCATCCCTACATTGCCGGCTTGATGAAGGACGGCAAACTGATCCAGTACGGGGCAAAGACAGCGCCGGTGGGCGGGTACTTCGCCGTACCGAGGCTTGTTTTTCCCGGGGGGATGCTTGTGGGGGATTCGGCCAGTCTCTTCATCAGCCAGAAAATCAAGGGCATCCATTGCGCTATGAAATCAGGGATTTTGGCTGCCGATGCGATTTTCCAGGGCCTTTTGAAGGAAAATTTTTCAGAGCAACAGCTTTCATCGTATCGGGAGGCCTTGGCAGAGAGTTCCGTCGGGCAGGAGCTCTACCGGGCTCGCAATTTCCACCAGGCTTTTCAGAAGGGGCTCTGGACGGCCATGGTTATCGCAGGGTTTCAATATGTGCTTGGGGGCAGGGTTTTCAAGGCCCGACTCACGACGGAACCCGACTTCACGCATTTGAAAAAAGTGGTGGAGGTTTACGGGAAGGGGTCGCCTACAGACGAGGAAAAGGGGATTATTAAGTATGACGGCACCTCCACGTTTGACAAAGAGACGGACGTTTATTATTCCGGAACCACCCACGAAGAAAAACAACCGCCCCATCTTAAAATTTTGGATTTGGAAATTTGTTACACTCGCTGCACCGACGAATTTCAGAACCCGTGCGTAAGATTTTGCCCGGCCAACGTCTATGAAATGGAAATCGACGCGGAGACGGGAAAGCGGCGAATGAAATTGAATTTTTCAAATTGTGTGCATTGCAAGACCTGCGACATCAAAGATCCCTTTGAGAACATTACCTGGATGCCGCCCGAAGGGGGCGGAGGCCCTAAGTACACCGTTCTATGAGAAAACGCACGGTGGAAGGTGCACGGCTCAAGGCAAGAGGAATTTGAAGGGGGGATTTTTTTGTTCATTTCAATCAGCCGAGGAGGATGAGCATGGCAAACACAGAAACCCAGAGTATCCTAGTGGTCGGTGGGGGCATCAGCGGCCTGACAACGGCCATCGAAGCAGCGGAGGCAGGTTACGACACATACCTTATAGAAAAGAATCCTTACCTGGGGGGTAGGGTCGCCCAGTTGCACAACTATTTCCCAAAACTGTGCCCGCCTTTTTGCGGGCTTGAGATCAACTTTAGAAGGATACGGGCGAATCCGCGGATTCGATTCTTCACCATGGCTGAGGTAGAGAGCATAGCAGGAGAAGAAGGGAATTTTGATGTAACCATACGGTTGAATCCGCGTTATGTGAATGAGAAATGCACTTGCTGCGGTAAATGTGCCGAAGCATGCACTATGGAAATCGAGAATGCTTTCAACTATGGAATGGATAAAAGAAAAGCGGCCTATTTGCCCCATGATATGGCTGTTCCCGCCCGCTACGTGCTCGATCCCGCTCTGGTCAAAAGCGCTGATGCGCAAAAAGTGAAAGAGGCTTGTCCTTATGATGCCATTGATCTGGCCATGGAGACCAAAACCATGAACCTCAAGGTGGGTTCGATTGTCTGGGCGACCGGCTGGAAACCTTACGACGCTCACAAGCTCGAGACTTATGGATTCGGAGAGTTCCCCGATGTGATCACCAATGTGATGATGGAGAGATTGGCTGCTTGGGGAGGCCCCACCCAGGGTAAAATCATTCGGCCTTCAGACGGCCTGCCTCCAAAGACCGTAGCCTTTGTCCAGTGCGCGGGATCAAGGGATCAAAACCACCTGCCCTATTGCTCGGGCATCTGTTGTCTGGCTTCCATGAAAGAAGCCACCTATGTGCGTGAACAGATCCCGGATGCCAAGATTTACATTTTCTTTATCGATATCCGGGCCACGGACCGCCTGGAGGATTTTTATGTGAAGGTGAAGAAGGATGAGAACCTTCACTTTTTTAAAGGAAAGGTGGCCAAGATTACCCAAGACACATCTGGAAAGGCTTTGGTCTTGAGGGTGGAAGACACCATTGCGGAGTCCTTGCAGGAGATCACGGTGGACCTTGTCGTTCTTGCCACGGGCATGCAGCCGAACACCTCCGATTCTCCGCTGCCTATTCAAGTCCCCTATGATGACTATGGCTTCATCGCCGCCCAGAGCGCGAAGCCAGGCCTTTATGCCGCAGGAACAACCAGGACGCCGACAGGTGTCGCAGAAGCGGTCCAGGACGGCACCGCGGCAGCTCTTAAAGCCATACAATCCATCGCGAGGAGGTAACGGTTCATGGAAAAAAAGACGGCAGTATATGTTTGCTCGGGGTGCGGCATCGGAGCCTCCCTCAATATAGATCCATTGATGAGCATATCTAAGGAAGATTATTCGGTTCCCGTCTGCAAAAGCCACGAGTGCCTATGCAGCCGGGAAGGGGCGGCTATGATCAAGGAGGATATCAGCAATGAGGGCGTGAATACTCTTGTCATTGCAGCCTGCTCCCCAAGGGTTATGTACGATGTATTCAACTTTGAAAATTGTATCGTAGACCGTGTCAATTTGCGTGAGCAGGTGGCCTGGTGTCAGAAGCCTGGAGAGGAAGACACTCAGATGATGGCGGAAGATTACCTCCGCATGGCTCTGGCCAAAGTGGAGGCCATGGAATTGCCGGTACCCTTCAAGCCGGAGCAGGAGATTTCGAGGGACATTCTTGTTGTGGGAGGGGGTCTGGCGGGAATGACGGCTGCTATGGAAGCCTCCAAGGCCGGGTACGGAGCGATACTGGTGGAAAAAGAGCCGGAACTCGGAGGGTTCCAAAAAAAGGTGGGACAGATAGCCACGTTTCCTTACAAGGACCTGAAGGATAACCGGATTATTTCAGACCTTGTCAAGGCTGTTACTTCCAACCCGAAGATCAAGGTTTACACAGGAGCCGCTGTAGAAAAAACCGTGGGTGGTCCGGGTATATTTGAAATATCAATCAAACAGAACGGTTCCTTGGCGGAGCATCGCTGCGGTGCGATTGTGATGGCTGCAGGATGGCAGCCCTACGATCCCGGTAAACTGGACAAAAAACTGGGATTCGGCTTGTCCCCGGATGTGATTACGAATGCCATGTTTGAGGAAATGAGTTTCGGAGGAAACGTGACCAGGCCGAGCGACGGGAAACCGGTGGCCAGGGTTGCGTTTCTTCAGTGTGCAGGCAGCAGGGATCCAAAGCACTTGCCCTATTGTTCCACAGTGTGCTGCACCACATCGCTGAAGCAGGCCGTCAGGATCAAAGGACAGAATCCGGATTCCGAAGTCTACGTGGTCTACAAGGAGATGCGGACCCCCGGTCAGGCTGAGGACCTGTATAGGAAGGCTCAGGAGTCGGGTGTGCTCTTCATCCGATGTCAGGACCCGGAGGTGAAAGCCGAAGGCGGAAGGCCGGCAGTGGAGGCCGCCGATGAGCTATCGGGTGAGACCATCCTTTTGGGGAACCTGGATCTGGTTGTGCTGGCAACCGGAATGGTGCCGGCCACGGCCTTTGGACCCGATATCGGCAAGGAACTCCTGAAAGCCGCAGATGAGGAGAAGAAGGAAGAAGACCTGGATGTGCCTCTGGATATTATCAGGCGGTCCAAGATTCTCAACCTGGATTACCGACAAGGCCCCGAGATGCCGGCGCTCCGTTATGATTTCCCGGACTCTCACTTCATCTGTTTTCCTTATGAGACGAGGCGGACGGGCATCTATGCAGCAGGGTGCGTGCACCGCCCGATGGGAATCGGGTCCACCCTGGAAGACGCGGCAGGTGCTACCATGAAGGCCATACAATGCATTGAACTGACGTCGCGGGGCGCTGCCGTGCATCCTCGGGCAGGTGACATGTCGTACCCGGAGTTCGCCATGCAACGCTGCACCCAGTGTAAGAGGTGCACCGTGGAATGCCCCTTCGGCGCGATTAACGAGGATGAAAAGGCCAACCCCTTGCCCCAGCCGACTCGATGCAGGCGATGCGGGGTGTGTATGGGCGCTTGTCCTGAGAGAATTATTTCTTTTAAGAATTATTCGGTGGCCATGATCGGCAGCATGGTGAAGGCGATCAACGTACCCGAGGAAGACGAGGAAAAGCCAAGAATTTTGGTGCTTGCTTGCGAGAACGACGCCTATGCCGCTCTGGACATGGCGGGGATCCATCGCATGACTCATAATCCGTGGGTGCGGGTGATTCCGCTACGCTGCCTGGGCTCCATGAATCTTGTCTGGATTGCCGACTCTTTATCCAAAGGTATCGACGGCGTCTTACTCCTTGGATGCCAGCATGGAGACGACTACCAGTGCCACTTCATCAAGGGGAGTGAACTGGCAAGTATCCGATTGAGCAAGGTGTCGGAGACACTGAACCGTCTAGCCCTCGAATCCGATCGTGTCCGCTTCGAGACTGTGTCCATAATTGATTACCCCAAACTCCCCGGACTTTTAGACGAGTTTGCCGAGAAACTCGTAGAGATCGGTCCCAATCCTTTCAAGGGTTGGTAGGTGAATGGCATGAGGAGGAACGAGCATGAGCGTTAAGGTAGATCCGAAATTAATGAAGGATCTGGAGCATTTTGGCCTCAAGGATGTAAATAAGTGTTTCCAGTGTGGGAACTGCACGGCGATTTGCCCTCTTTCCACGCCGGAAAATTCTTTTCCCAGGAGATTCATGCGGTATCTTCAATTAGGGCTCACCGATAAGATTCTGAAGAGTCCTGAGCCGTGGCTATGCTACTACTGCGGCGATTGTTCGACTCAGTGCCCTCGCGAGGCTGAGCCGGGTGAGGCGATGATGGTCCTGAGGCGCTATCTGACGTCAAGATATGACTGGACGGGTTTTTCCAGAAAATTCTATACGTCGGAACGCTTTGAAATCGTTGCCGTTGCCATTGTCGGGATCCTCGTCGGCCTGGCACTATGGCTTTTCCGCGGCAGCAACCCCAACATGGAGCATGCAGCCTTGAATTCCGTCTGGCCTGCCCCGGCTATCGAAATCGCGGACCTCGTCATGGCAGCAATCCTTACTTTTTTTCTCTTGAGCAACACCTATCGATGTGCCAAGTTCATCATGGGAGATTTGCTTTATAGAATTCCGCCGGCCATCTATATCAAGAAAGCTTGGGAGCTGGTGGTCCACTTTGCCACCCAGAAACGTTTCGGCGAGTGCACGGACAAGATGCAATGGTTTGTCCATCTTCTCATAATGACCGGTTACAGTACCGTATTTCTCCTGGTTGCCGTGTTTTTGGCGGGAGGCCTTCATGTCATCGGCTTATACTGGGATCAGCTTGCCTTTCAGCGGGATGTGGAGTACGCGATTTGGCACCCTATCCGTCTTCTCGGGTACTATGCCACGGCCGCCCTTCTCTACGGGACGACCTATGCCATTATAGGCCGGTTGAAGAAGAGCAAGGCGCCTTACAAAAATTCACACGGTACGGACTGGATGTTCCTGATTTTGCTGGAATTGACAACCCTTACCGGGATTTTCATTCACTTTGCCAGGATTGTGGACTTACCCATGACGACATATGTCCTTTATGTCGTTCATCTCATGGTGGCAGTCCCCATGCTTGTCCTGGAGGTGCCTTTTGCCAAGTGGGCTCATCTGGCTTTCAGGCCTGTGGTGGTGTTTCTCACGCAGGTGAAGGAAGAATATTTCAAGGAGCAAAAGATGCTTGCCTAGAAAACGGCACCGAACAAAGACAAAGAACCAAATCAGCGGGTTAAAGCCCAAAGGATTTGGTTCTTTTTTTTCGAAACAGGATGGTTATCTTGAATTTATAAAATAAGAAAAAGGAGAAAACCATGACGGATAGAGAGACTCCGCGATGTCCTCACTGCGGCGCAACAATGAAAAAATGGAGGACCCCGTCGGATTCCACCTGGGGTTGCGAATTTCAGTGGGTTTGCTTCAATGATGAGTGTCCGTATTTCGTGAAGGGTTGGGATTTTCTGATGAAGGAGCAAGGTGTAAAGGCGTCCTACAGACATCGAATGAATCCTGAAACAGGAGCTTCAGGTCCCCTACCGGCGTGGTCGAAAGATGCGCATAAGGATCAGATTATAGAATGAGGGTGAAGCATGATAAAAATAGGACGAAATGATCCATGTCCTTGCGGTAGCGGAAAAAAATTTAAGAAATGCCACATGGGAAGAGAAGACGAACTACTTTCGGGCGTCTCTGAGGAACCATCTTTAAAAGAGATCGGGGAAAAAATTGTGAGTATGCCCACGGTCGCCTACGGTCGGTCCGGGGAGATGCTCGACGCTTTGGATATCCAGGTGCTCACAGGAAACCCCATGGGCATTAAGTGGGTGGACCTGGATACTTACGCAGGTTTCAGCTTCGCGGGCAGCGGCTTTACCAAGCGGGGCGAAGGCGGCGTCTTCATCAACATTCACAAGACCTTGTATGCAGACCCTCACAATCTCTACATTGCGATTTCACCGGATATTGATGAAGGGACGCTGGTCCATCAACTGGCCCATGCTTTGGATTTTTTGGGCGGATCAAGGCTTTTACCCGGGACTTTGGAACCTCTCGCCTATGAATTGGGCATTCCGGTTGAACACCTGGAGCATCCGGAAGAGTTCGCCTATTGGTATGAGTTTCTTGTGCATAAATTTGGGGTGAGGCCGGATGCAGATGATGCGATCATTTCCTATCTCTACGGGCATCAGCTTTTGATCAAAGGCGCGGAGATTCAGGGCAAGAACGTTTTTATCCTGAAATCGAAATCGGAGCGCATTTTGCAGTACTTGAACGATCACAGTGAGGAAGTGGACGCTTTGATTCGGGGTCTTCCAGGCTATCTGGGGAAACGAACTCAAAATCAATAGAAGGCTCTCCGGCGGCCTCAGTCATTGCCCAAATCACAACACAGCAATGCGGCTTATTCGTTATTCAATTCCGAGAGGGATCCTTATGCCCGAAGCAGACAACGCTCCATTTCGAAGAGATAACATGTTAAGTCTGCTGAAAAGGAAGGTTGCGCACTCTACTCTCATTTTATCTTAATTGTTGGGAGGCCGAAAAGACTAAATTTGAGCCATTCGAAGCCGAAGCCCATGAGGGCAACATCATCTTTTTCTATTTGGGCTTGAAGATCGTCGGGCGCGTAAAATCGCTGGAAAAAACGGCTCCCAAAAAGAAATCTCCTGAATTTGTCCAAGTTGTAAGATACCATGAAGAACATCTGAAGCTTCGAGGGAATTTCCCTTACCGGACCGAGGCTTCGGGGGGAGCAGGTGATCTCCAACCATTGATCGTTCATGGTATTGTAAGGAGTCAGTCCCTGATCCGACATCCAGGATTGCACAGTCCACAAATGATCCTCCTCAAACCCTCGGCAGTGATTTTCTCTCACGAGGAAATACGTTTCTTTCGTCTCGTCTCCCATGGATTTGCGTTGCGCCGCTCTTGCCAAAGGGTAAATGCGGCAGGCTCCCGGCCTGTCCTCATATAGAGCGCACCCTGCCGAAGTGACAAAAGGGCATGTTTGAGCAGCGTCATCGGTCATTTTTAAGAGCACCATCGGGAACCGAGGATGCCGGTCGATACGGGTAACGGTGTAAGTTTCCAGGAAGAGGTCTGAGGCAATTCCCAGTCGGGTTTTCATTCGCATGATATCATAAGGGGTGAGAACCAATTGAAGCGCGGCACAGCACTTTGTAAAACATTCAATGCTTTTATGACAGGAGAAATGAAAGGTGTTACCTTGCAGGAGCTGGAGAAGTTCGTTTTCAGACATGGTTCGGAATCTCTAAGCTTTTTTCACGTCGCTCGCGGGCTGTTTCACTTTAAACAGCTTCTCTCCAAAGATACCGAACTTGATCCAATCAAAAGCGAACTTGAGCAATTCAAGATCACTTCGTTTGATCTTTTCGATGCGAAGGGGATCCAGTTCAAAACGAGAAAGAAATGAGCTCTTGAAGATGAAGTCCCTGAATTTGTCAAGATTATAAAGACACATAAAAATCATCTTGGCAATGTCAGGATTGTCGATATCGAGGTTCTGAGCTTTGAGGGGCGCGGTTATGGTGGTGAGGAGCTGGTTCATCTCATCATAAGGGACAACACCTTGCTCCACAAGCCATTCCCCGATTTGCCGGGTCATGGGTTCATCAAGGCCTTTACAACGGCTTGAGTCTGTAATCAAATAAAAGGTTCCGTCTTCGGCCGCATCGAGGGGGAACATCCGGCAGGCCCAGGGGCGGTTTTCATAGACCGTGCAGCCTTGCTCTGTGACAAAGGGGCATTGCTTGTCGTCTTCCCTCATTTTCAGGAAGACCAATGGGATGAGCCGGTTTTCCTTTGAAAGAACGATGGCATATTTTTCGATGAATTCGTTCGAGTCAATCGCGAGGGCGTTTTTCAGCCGCAGCAGGTCATAAGGGGTCAATACGATATTTACGTCCCGACAGCACTGAGTGAAACAATCTAAGCCAGGAGCACAACGAAACCGGAAATAGTGCTCGGCCTCCATTCTCGGCGCAGGACGTGCGCTTGATCCAGTGTTTGAGTGAGACATGTTGAAATCCTTTCTCCTGAGACATTTTACCATCGATCGTGATGTTTCTAACAAGAAGGAAACAATTCACTGTATTAATCACACAACCTTTTGTATATTGAAATAATGGAGCGGTCAATCGTTTCAATGCCCCTTTTGTTTGAAACAGGAGGATAACTTTTGATGAAGCA
>JAFGDM010000113.1 GCA_016932115.1 Deltaproteobacteria bacterium
AAGACCAGTTATTACGCGAATATGAGCAAGCTCATCTTCCCTAAAAAACTGCCCCCGCATCTCCAATGCCCATGCATTGCAGCCGCTTATTCGTTTCAAGCGCTCCCGGGGGGACAGGTCAGCTTGAACTCCCTGCAGAGCAAGGGACACAAAGCGACGCTTTGAGGCCAATGGCGAAGGGTACAAGGAGCAGCGGCAAGCACGCTTGACGACCCCCATTAGGATCGCTTGGAGCGCGGTAGCGCCTACAATGCACGGCATTGGAGATGGAGGGGAAGGGTTTCAGGGAAAAGGCGTCACGCATGTTCCCTGAAACCACTCCCCGCAATACAAGCGATCCTTCCCTGTCTGTATTTTTGTCTGCGTCCGTGTGCGTGGGTCTGCGGCTAATCCAGCCTTTTGGCTTGGCCGGTCCGGATGGACTCTAGGATCTTAAAGGTCGCGAGTGACGTGTTGAAAAGCTCGTCATGGGGTATGGGCGGCTCCTTGCCTTTGGCCACGGCATCCAGAAACAGCCTCACCTCGTTCTTCTGGCCCTTGTCCTGGCTGAAGAGCTTCTTTTCCTTGCTCTTACCGCCGGCATGGATCGTCAGCCGCCTGAAATCCTCCAGCACCGCCGTGCAGCCGTGGGCGAAGACCTCCACCCGCTCCTTGGGCAGGCTCCTGTCGCCGTTGGCCAGGTAAGAGATGGTCCCGATGGAGCCGTTCGCATAGGTCATGGACACGTTGAGCGTGTCGTTGAGATGGTCGGGATCGTGCAATGCGGAGGCATGGACCGACACGGGTAGCGACCCGTTGACCAAGGTCAGGAAATCCACAAAATGGCAAACCTCGCCGATTACCCTGCCGCCCCCGAAGTCCTGGTCCTGGATCCACGACTCCTTTGGTATCGCCCCCGCATTCACCCTATACGTCATGGCCATCGGTCCGGACCCGAAGGTTTCTTTGATCATCCCGGCAAACGGGGAAAAGCGCCGATTGTAGCCCACCATTAGGATTAGTGGATTCGTCAAATTGTTGATTGGTTGACTGGTCGAATGGGTGAATGGCGGATCGGTCGAATGGGTGATTGGGGGATGAGGCTTTTCGGATGAAGACTCCTTCTTACCTATTTGACGATTCAACGATTCAACTATTTGACTGAGCTCTGTCTCATTGAGACAGAGCGGCTTTTCGACAAAAACGTGCTTCCCCGCCCTGAGCGCCTTGAGCACGTAATCCGCATGGCTGTCGTGCCTGGTTGCGATGAACACCGTGTTGATCTCCGGGTTCTCCAGGATGTCCTTTTCTTCCCCGGTGCAGAACTCGAACCCGAACCGCTCCCCCACGGACCGCGACCCTGCCCCCGTAGCCGTCATCACGCCTTTCAGCACCACATCGCCACTTTTCGGTATGTTCGGCAGCAAATGGCTCTGCGCATAACTGCCCGCGCCGATGAAACCGATCGAAACCGCTTCCGCTCCGCGCTTTGCGCCCGCTGACCCCTGACCTCTGACCTCTGACCTCTGCAAATAAATCCGATCTTTCGTGATTTCTTTGCTCGCGTCATATTCGATCAGGATGCCGATAAAAGGCTCGCTCTTGGCCAGCATCATGTCATAAGCCTTTGGCGCGTCTTCAAGCTTGAAGATGTGCGTTGTCAGGTAATTCACGTCGATCTTCCTCGTGTAGATCAGCTCCTGAAAAGCCTCCATGTTCCGCTTCTCGGTCCACCGCACATAGGCCGCCGGGTAGTCGATGCCCTTTTCCTCGTAAAGCGGGTCGTACCGCCCCGGCCCATAAGAACAGGACATCCTGACCTGCAACTCCTTCTTGTAGAAGTGCGGTTCCCGGTCGAACCCGGTCGGAACGGCACCCACAACCACCACGGTCCCCTTCTTTCTCGCGATTGCCCCCGCGAAATTGATCGGGTCGAGGGAGTCTGTTGCTGCGGTTATGATCACCGCGTCACAACCCAGCCCGACGGTGAAATCCGCGATCCGGTCCTGGATGCCTTCCGCATCCCGTGTCAACGCCAGATCAGCACAATTCTTCCCGGCGATCTCAACCATCCGCGGATCGATGTCAACACCGATCACCCGAACCCCGGAAGCCTTCAGCATCAACCCCGTGAGCTGCCCGAGAAGTCCCAGTCCAATGACGGCACACGTCTCCCCGAGTCTTAGATCCCCCTGCCGAACCCCCTGCATGGCAATGGCCCCCAGAGTGTTGTAGGCCGCCTGCTTCAAATCGGTGTCAGGGTGGAGCTTCACGCAAAGGTTCTCAGGCACGCTCACGAATTCAGCATGGTTTGCCGTCAACCCCCCGCACGCCACTAAATCCCCTTCCTTAAAGCCTCCAGCCGTGCCTGCCCCGTGAAGTCCGGAGGCCATTTCACTGGGGCGCCCTGTGCCGTGCACCGTGCCGCAGGCCGAATACCCCAGAGGCGAATAAGCATCAAGTTTCTTCATGACCGCCCGGTAGGCCTGTGTCAGCCCCTGGCTCATAACGACATCTACCACCTGCCTGACCTGCTGGGGCCTCTCCTTTGCCTTGCCGATCAGGCCCTTCCTGGCTGTGGAGACGGTGCTCCCCTCAGTGCCGGCGCTAATGAGGGAATAGTGGTTGCGCACCAGAATACACCTCGGCTGGAGCACCGGCGTGGGCACTTCCATTACCTGCATCGATCCATCTTTCAGTTTTTGAGCAAGCTGTTTCATCGTGTTACTACGCCTGAAGAGCCCGGTTTTGCGGGGCTTGGTCGAAGTATATTACCCATCTTGTGCAATGCATGAGATGGGTAGTTTTCTACTGGTGCTTCCGCCTCTCCCCTGCAAATTTATTCAATGAATACACCACGTCGGCAGCATCAAGATTTCCTCTGATGCCCATGTCCAGAAATATATCGATTGTTTCCGACTGATTCGTATTAAGCAGGCATGCTGCATCCCTCAATGATAATTTACCCAGTTTGTAGAGATTTCCCACATATGTTTCGAAACCAATTCTTATGAGTTTTCGCATCGCCGTGGCCTCTTCGATTTTTTCCTTTTTTTTTACTAGGTCCACAGCGGACATCATATCTTCGGTAATCCGTATTGATTTCGTTTTCACGACATCCTCCAGTTTTGAATAAACAGTTGAACCGTAAGGTGCTCATCGCTGCTTATGAAAGGAGAGAGGGCATCCAACTTTTCCTCTGCCTCAGGCTTTGTAAGCCTCTTATCCTGCAGCAGCACTGCGACAAAAACCGCGGGTGTCATATAAGGAATGCCCAACAATTTGAGCTTCTTGATAAATCTCTTATCGTCACTACAGATTGCATCGAAACCACCAGTTTGGTACAAAACAACCACCGATTCCTCGCCCTTTACATTTCCGACCGCTCGATCATCAACTCTGAGAAGTCCCTTACCGATATTCGCGCCTATGGATA
>JAFGDM010000114.1 GCA_016932115.1 Deltaproteobacteria bacterium
CTCCGCCCGCCTCACCCGTTGCCTGAAGCTGAACAGTGTGGTGTGGCGTCTTCGTTTTGCAGTTTTGAGAGGGACCCCCATGCCTGGTGCTTAGGGTGTTTTCAAAAAGCCAAAGTGTTACGAAATTTCAAATATGTTTGGCTAGATATTAGCGGGCGGGATCCCGCTCTTACCGATCGGCAAGATCGGCCGCGCATGAGAGGGGAAACATCCTGAAGGGCTTTGAGACTTGGAGACTTTGGCGTGAGGAATTGCGACGAAGGAAGGGAGGTGGACTAAGATATCCACCTCCCTTTTTTGCAGGATTAGTTCCAGCAAGGTCCGTGTCCGTAGCCGCCTCTCTGCCAACCGCGGCCCATGCTCTGACCGTAGCTTGCATCGCAAGGACCTAAACCTTTCCCGCGACCCCAGCTTCTGCCAAAACGCAGGTCAGGGCTGATTTTCTTAGCTTCAGCATAGATATTGATCCTTTCCTGGGCCATTTTGGCTCTGAGATCACTAATCTCTTTCTGAAGAGCCTTTGCTTTTTCCAAATCAGGGTTGGACGTGTTCATCATGACATTCAACTCAGCCTTCTTGGCCCACATTTGGCTTCGAACTTCCGCCGTCTCGTCAAAATGCTTCTGTTGCAGCATACCCAGTTGGTTGCGCTGCTCATCCGTCAATTTGTCGCAGGCAAAGGGATATCTTGGAGCGGCACCAGGATCACCCGCCCAGGGACCCGTCATACCGCGGCCTCTTGGCGATCCCGGGCCTTGTGCCAAAACGGGGATGGATATGACTGCTGCCAATGCCAGAATTCCAACGATTGCAATGATTTTTTTCATTTTTACCCTCCTTTGAAATTTAATGGATTTGCCTTTGTATATCAGCAAAAGGCATGCCATAGGTAAATCCAGAACCTATTATATTGATATTCTTACATTTTCCATTATTAAACGGTTCTTTTCTTCTTTTCCTTGCAAAAGATCACCTGGAACTGGATAATTCTTACCCAACCCTAGTATCCAACCGGGTAAAAAATATCCATGAACAGAATATTGAAACAATATATGCTTGCTATTCCTCCGTGGATCATTCTGGGTGCATTGGCTTTTCTTGTTCCCATTTTCCTTTTCTGGACGCTACACAATCTCAACAAACAGAAAGAGGACATGATCATGCTCCTTGCTGAAAAAGGGGCTGCCCTGATTCGATCCTTCGAGGCCGGAACCAGAACCGGGATGATGGGCATGATGGGACGGGGGGCGGGCGATTTTAGACTGCAACACCTGCTTTCGGAAACCGCGCAACAAACCGATATCCTGTACCTTGTTGTAACGAACGACAGGGGCCTTATTCTTGCTCACAATGACCCGACCAGGGTTGGGGATACCCACGGAACGGAATTGGATCTTCAGCGGGTATCCACACTGGAAGCAGTGGAGTGGCGACAGGTTCCCGACTTGAAGGGGGCAAAGGTCTTCGAAGTTTTTCGTCGTTTTTCTCCGACCCAGGCCCCGACCGGCGGCCGTGAAGGCCGCTTCCGAGGACCTCGACAGCGCGAGCTTTTGGAAATGCCGCCTCTTGAGGGAAAACAAATCATTTTCGTCGGCCTGGATATGGCCCCCCTGGAAGAAGCTCGACGAGAGGATATGCGTCATACCCTTCTCATGGCTCTGGTCCTGCTTCTTATTGGTTTTGCCGGCGTTGTCTTCCTTTTTCTTGCGCAGGCTTACCGCACGACAAGAACCTCTTTAACAAGAATCAAGGCCTTTTCGGACCGCGTGGTCGAAAAAATGCCTGTCGGGCTGACCGTGGTCGACGAAGATGGAAGCGTCCTCTCGCTCAACCGGGCCGCCGAGGAAATCCTGGAACAATCCTCGGGTCAGGCGGTAGGCAGGTCATCAGCGGATATCCTGCCCAAGGAGATGGTGGATCTCTTATCCGAGCTCAACCCCGACGGGCAAGAAGTGACGGATCGTGAGATAGAGTGCAAGCGCCCCGACGGACGCCCCCTTGATCTTGACGTGAGCGTTTCAGTCCTCCTGGATGAGGCAGGGATGCGCAAAGGCCGTATCGTCTTGTTCAGGGATATGACCGAAGTCCAGGCCCTCAAACGAGAAATCGAAACAAGCAGGCGGCTTGCCTCGCTTGGGCGGCTTGCGGCAGGGGTGGCTCATGAAATCCGCAACCCTCTCAGTTCGATCAAGGGATTGGCTACCTATTTCAAGGAAAGGTACAAGGACCATCAGGAGGATAAGAACACGGCGGACATCATGATCAATGAGGTGGATCGGTTGAACCGGGCCGTCACCCAGCTTCTCGAGTTGGCCCGTCCCGTTGCCCTGCAAAAAAAGCAGACCTCTATCCGGGCTCTGATCCAACACTCCCTTAAAACGATTGAGAGAGAAGCTTCGTCCAGGGGCATCCTCACACGCGCCGATCTTTCCTCTTCGCCGAACGAGGTCCTGATCGATCCGGACAAAATGAGCCAGATCCTGCTCAACCTGTGCATCAACGCCCTGGAAGCCATGAATCAGGGAGGAACCTTGTCGGTCTCCTGTGTCGAAGAGGCGGGAGGAAAAAGGTTTAAGATCTTGATAAGGGACACGGGTTCGGGAATAGAGCAAAAGGATCTGGAGCACATTTTCGATCCTTACTTCACCACCAAGCAAACAGGTACGGGCCTGGGTCTAGCCATTGTTCACAACATCGTCCAGGCTCACGGAGGAGAGGTAAAAGTCGAAAGTGAACCTGGGGAGGGTACCACTGTAACCGTCATGATGCCTTTGTGAAATCTGTTCCGGAATGGTTCATTGGGTTGTAGCCATAGGCTTGTAGCATTAGTAGAAGGTTTAGGGAGCGGCAGCCAACAGGCATTTCTTATGGAGCCAAGAAAACCTTACATCCTAATCGTTGACGACGATTCCGCACACCGAGTCATGCTGAGGACCCTTCTTACAGGGTGGGGGTACGATGTCGATGAAGCGGATGATGGATCAACAGCTATTCAGAAGGTTGTTGAAAAGCCCTTTGATCTCATCCTCATGGATATCCGGATGATCAAGCTATCAGGACTGCAAGCGTTACCTGAGATCAAAGCTTTTAATCCTGCCATCCCTGTCATCATCATGACTGCTTATTCCTCCGTAGAAACAGCCGTGAAGGCACTCAAAAGCGGCGCTTACGATTATCTGAGAAAACCCCTGGATTTCGACGAACTCAGATTGACCATGGAACGTGCCATGGATCACACCCATCTCAGGGAGGAGAACCGACGCCTTCGGGAGACCCTGGGCAACCGCTTCGACCGCCGCACCATCATAGGCCGGAGCGAAGCCGTGGAAAAACTTCTGGAGACGGTAGCTCAAGTGGCGCCCACAGAGGCGACGGTCCTAATACTCGGTGAGTCGGGCACGGGAAAGGAGATGATTGCCGGTGCCATCCACGCCAACAGCCCCCGCAGGGATGGGCCTTTCGTAAAGATCAATTGTGCGGCTATCACAGAGAGCCTCCTGGAATCGGAGCTTTTCGGCCATGAAAAAGGCGCCTTCACAGGCGCCTACAAACGAAAAGAGGGAAAGTTCCAACTCGCTCACCAGGGGAGCCTTTTCCTGGACGAAGTCAGTGAGATGTCTCCGGCCATGCAGGTCAAGCTTCTCCGGGTGCTGCAGGAAAGAGAATTTACCCGAGTCGGAGGCGAAGAGGCGATCAATGTGGATGTCCGCGTGATTTCAGCGACTAACAAGGACCTCCTCGAACAGGTTGGAGCCGGCCGGTTTCGGGAGGATCTCTTCTACCGCTTGAATGTCGTCACCTTACTTGTTCCTTCTTTAAGAGAGAGAAAAGAGGATATTCCTCTTTTGGCCCAGCACTTCCTCACAATTTTTGCTGAAAAAAACCATAAGATGATTAAGGGATTCACCCCTCAAGCCATGGATCTCCTCCTCCGGCATAGGTGGCCTGGAAACGTAAGAGAACTCATGAACGCCGTGGAACGGGGAGTGGTCTTAGCCCATGCTCCGTACCTGGATACACCCAATCTGACACTGATTCCGGAAGGCCTTTCTGCGGACAAGAAGGTCGCTCTAGAAGAGAGTGTCCCAGGCGGCCTGTCTCTCGAGAAGGTTGAAAAAAAGACGATTTTGAGCACTCTCCAGGCGAGTGGGGGTAACAAGAGCGAGGCGGCCAGGAAGCTTGGAATCACGAGAAAAACCCTTCTTTCAAAACTGAGGAAATACAAAGAGGGGGAATAGGATTTCTTGTGGGAATTATGACGATTTGGAAAAAAATCACTCTCCGATTTCGGATCTACTCAGTACTCGCCTCCATCGTGGCCATCACCCTTGTGGGGGGTCTGATAATGGTCTGGTACACCTACCGCATGGAAGGCCTTCTGACGAATCTCATTGATGAAAACCTGGCGGCATACCAGAGGGCGGAAGCCCTGGAGACAACGCTGGCCAATCAAAAGGGCTATGTTTCTTATTTTTTCCAGGACGGCAACCCTGACTGGCTGAACGAACTCAACCGCCACAGGGCATTCTTTCGGAGCAGCTTTGATGAGGCCCGGTCTTTGGCACAATCCAAAACTCAAAGGGAAATCATGAATCGTATCGAGGATGAATACCTCCAGTACATCACTCTGAAAGATCAGGTCATCAAACACTATATGGCCGGCGAGCGAGACCTGGGAATGAAGTTACACAAGGACGTGCGGGGGCATTTCTTCAAGGTCATGGAGTACTGCGAGGAGTATAAAGCCTTCCACAGTCAACAGATCCAAATGATCAAGGTAAGCAGTTACAGACAGGCCGAAAAGCTGAGGGTCTTCGCCGGCACTGCACTTCTTCTGGTGCTTATTCTTGGCCTGCTCCTCGCATTTGTTCTGGGCAACGATATTCTGGAACCCCTCAAGAGACTCGCCATGGAGGCCAGCCCCGGAAGCAGGCCCGACGGCAGCGATGAGGTGAAAGCCTTGAGCAGAAGCATCAGGGTCCTGATAGAGGACATTGATCAAACCCAGAGCGAACTCGAGAAAAGCCGAGAGCACCTTTTACAGGCGGAAAAAATGGTACTAGTCGGCAAACTCGCAGCCGGCATGGCGCACAGCATCCGTAACCCGCTCACTTCGGTAAAGATGCGCCTTTTCTCTTTAAACCGCACGCTGGATCTATCTTCTCACCAAAGAGAAGACTTTCAGGTTATCTCCGAAGAGATTTCGCATGTTGACAATATTGTGCAAAGCTTTCTTGAGTTCTCCAGGCCGCCCAAGCTCAGGGTTCACGATATGAGTCCCTCCGACGTGGTGGACCATGTTCTTCGCCTTCTTTCCCATCGTCTTCAATCCTATAACGTGAAGGTGCGGCTGGAAAGGAACGACGGCCCTTTACCTGAGATAAAACTTGACCCCGAGAGGCTTAAAGAGGTGCTGGTCAACATTATCGAGAATGCTTGCGAAGCAATGAAAGGTGGTGGTAGCATGATGATCCGGGAAGAACAAGGGTTCGATTCCAGTCTTGGAGCTGTTGCCTTGGTCCACGTGTCAGACAGCGGCCACGGCATCCCGGAAGCAATAAGGTGTAAAGTCTTCGATCCTTTTTTTACAACCAAAGAGGAGGGCTCCGGATTGGGCTTGAGCATTGCCGTTCGAATCATGGAAGAGCACGGCGGCCGCCTGGACCTTAAATCCGGAGAAGCATCAGGTTCCACCTTTTCCGTGATCCTTCCTCTTGAGAATGAGAAGTAGGGGCTAAGCATTAAGTGAAAGCCGGCAATAAAGTGGGGGAGCTTTCGTGCCGTGTTTTTGCTTTTTACCGATCTGCGGGAGTCATGTCTTGAGCACCATCCTGGTTATTGATGATGATGATCTTTTGCGAAAGAGCTTTGAAAAGCTCCTGATTGAAGAAGGCTACGATGTGAAAAGCGCGCCCTCCGGTGAGTCCGGACTCGCCGTGATCCGCGACAAACTTCCGGATTTGGTGATCCTGGATATGCGGCTTCCGGGCCTAAACGGTTTTGAAACCTTTCAAGCGATCCACGAGTTCGAGCCAAAGCTTCCGGTGATCATCATGACCGCATACGGCACCACGGAGACGGCTATTGAGGCGACCAAAATGGGCGCCTTCGACTATATTCTCAAGCCTTTTGATATACCCGACATGCTTTTCCAAATCAGGGAGGCCCTTGATGCCGGTCGGTTTATGCGTTCCCCTGTGGGCATAAACACATCGCCTGAAAAAAGCTTCAGAGAAGCTCTTATCGGTCGGAGCAAGCCCATGCAAGATGTTTACAAAGCGATCGGTCGAGTCTCTACTACGGATGCCACCATTCTCATTCGAGGAGAGTCGGGAACAGGTAAGGAATTGGTAGCCCGTGCCATCTACAATCACAGCTTGAGAGCAAGTAAACCCTTCCTGGTCATCAACTGTGTGGCCATTCCTGAAGCCCTGCTCGAAAGCGAACTGTTCGGATACGAAAAAGGTGCGTTTACCGGCGCTTCCTACCGCCGTATAGGCAAAGTGGAACAGGCTAACCGGGGGACTCTTTTCCTTGATGAAATCGGGGATATGCCTTTCAGCATTCAATCCAAGATCCTTAGGCTTCTTCAGGAAAAAAGCATTGAACGTCTTGGGGGCAGGGAAACGATCCCCGTGGATGCAAGAATCATTGCAGCTACAAACCGAGATCTTGAAAACGCCCTGGCTGAGGGTCGTTTTAGAGAAGATCTCTACTATCGGCTCAAGGTGGTGACTATCTGGCTTCCTCCTCTTAGGGAACGGACAAGCGACATTCCCTTGCTGGTGAATTTTTTTCTATCCCGATACGCGGCAGAAATGGCTATGGCAAATCCGGGAATCACCAAAGAAGCGGTCTCCGTCCTGAGTACCTATCCATGGCCTGGAAATGTGAGAGAACTGGCCAACACCCTTCAAAAAGCCATCATTTTCAACCGGGGCATGCCTATAAACGGCGTCGTCATATCTCAGGCAATCAGCGCTCAGGCACCTGGTTCAGGCATCAGGAGGGACAACTCCGATGAAGCAATACGGCAGTGGGTGCGCGAAAGGATTATGTCGGAACCGGCCGAAGGCCTTTTTGATAAATGCGTGGATCGCTTTGCCCGCATCGTGGTCAGCGAAGCCTTGAGCCTCACCGGCGGCAACCGCTCACAGTCCGCCAAGCTTTTAGGACTCTCCAGGCCCACCCTCCATTCAAAGATCGAAAAATTCGGGCTCAAATTCCAAACATCCGTCAAAGAGGAATGATGCGCCGGAAAAGAAGAGAGATTCGGCTTACGGTTCAAACTTGTTTTTTCCACGCAGTCGCTTCCGACAGAAAATTCCGATCCGAGTATGCCGGGTCCGGGTATGAATAAAACCCCTGTCCTGTCTTAAATCCCAAAAACCCCTTGTGCACGTACTGTTTTAAAAAGTCGGCGTCAGCCTGAGCCTGAGCATCCCCTGTTTTTTTAGCCCAGTAATCGGTGATAGTCCACACAGTGGAAAGGCCCACCTGGTCCATGATCCCAAAGGGCCCCATGGGCGTATGCATTACTCCCATCCATGAGCGGTCGATATCTTCGATAGTAGCGATCTTACGGGATGCCAGGGTGAGAGCGGATGAAAAAAGGCTCGACAGCATGCTGTTAAAAACATAGCCGCTGTGCTCCCGGTGGAGCACGATGACGATCTGTCCGATACTCACGGCAAAATCATGAACGACCTCAGTCACAATGGGATCTGTGCCCGGATGAGGCATCAGGTCTACGATATTGTTGGCCCTCAGGTCATGAAAATGAAGTGCCGCGAGTTTTTCAGGCCTTCCTGTCGCTTCTGCAAACATCGAAGGCACAAGCATAGAGGTATTCGTTGTAAAAATCGTCCTCTCAGGGCAGAGCCTGTGGAACCGGCCGAAGATCTTGCCCTTCAGCTCCGGGTCTTCAGGGACCGACTCGCTGACAAAATCAGCGTCCCGGGCCGCTTCTGCAGCATCGGGAGTCGAGGAGATCCTCGCCAGAGCGCAAGAGAGGTCTTTTTCGGTGAGACGTCCTTTTGCGACATACCAGGAACCCAGCTTCGCAACCCGGTTTAGGGCGTTATCCAGAATTTCTTGGGAAAGGTCATAATAAACAACATGATAGCCATAGATGGCGCATTGGAGGCCGATCTGCTGGCCCATAGTCCCCGCACCCAGGATGAGCACTTGCTTGATATCATCGATCTTCATAGTCATTCCCTTTCGTTATACCCTCTGGCGGTGCCACCTCCTCTGCCTCCCCCCGCTTTGATCCTTTGCCGTCAGAGCGTAAGAGGCTCCTGCCGGGGCTATTACGGTATGATGCCGGGAAGCACAACATGCTTTACTCCTTAAAGACTGCTTTCTTCCACGATTTTGCGCGCCTGCTCCTCCAGGAGTTGAATGGCAACGATGAAGGACCTAAAACGCTTATCCTTTGTCTGGCCGTGGTAATATCGGTAGTATATTTGCTGAGCGATCGCGGCAAGACGGAAAAACCCGAAACACAGGTAAAAATCAAAGTTGTTGATGCGGATGCCCGCTTTCTCCGCATAGCGTTTGACCATCTCGTCCCGAGTGAGTGCCCCGGGGAGGTTGGTGGGCTGTGTCGCGGCCGCCTGAAAATTCGACGGGTCATCGCTCTGGACCCAATATCCCAGAGAGCTGCCAAGGTCCATGAGCGGGTCTCCGACAGTGGCCATTTCCCAGTCGAGCACGCCAACAATCTTCAGGGGATCATCAGGGTCGAGGACCACGTTGTCGAACTTATAGTCATTGTGGATGACGGCGGGCTTGGGGAAATCAGGAGGCATTTTCTTATGAAGCCACTTCATAACCTTTTCAAAGTTCGGCGCATCCGGGGTGCGTGCAGCCCTGTAACGCTCAGACCAGCCTCCCACCTGTCTTTTCACGTAGCCTTCCGGTTTGCCGAATCCCTCAAGGCCGATCGCTTTATAGTCAATGGAGTGGAGCTTGCAATCTACATCCAGCAGGTTCTCGCACAAGGATCGCATCTGATCCGGGCTGAACTCGATCCCCTTGGGAAGATTCTTCCTCAGGATGATTCCCTTAAGACGTTCCATAATGTAAAAGGAGCACCCTAAAATGGATTCATCTTCCGTGTAGGCCAGCGGCTTTGGGCAGTAAGGGAACACCCGATTCAAAGCCTTGAGAATCCGGTATTCCCGGCCCATGTCATGGGCGGTCTTGGCTTTTCTGCCAAAGGGCGGCCGCCTCAGCACAAGCTCTTTGTCACCGATTCGAATGAGGTAGGTCAGGTTGGAATAGCCGCTCGGAAACTGCTCAACCAGGATTCCGCC
>JAFGDM010000115.1 GCA_016932115.1 Deltaproteobacteria bacterium
CTCCGCCCGCCTCACCCGTTGCCCGAAGCATAACACGGCGATGTGGCTTCTTCGTTTTTGAGTTTTAAGAGAGACCCCCATGCTCGGCGCCGCCGGCTTCATCCTTTCAAACAGCTAAATTGTTACCAAATTACTGCTTTCCCGGGCTTGACTTTTCCACGACTTTTTAGGATGATGCTCACGCTTTTAAGTTCAGAAGATCGGAGACAGAGAGCTGTGATCGATTTACTTATCCGAGGAGGGATCTTCATATACCCCATCATCTTCTGCTCCATCGTCGCCCTTGCGGTGTTCCTGGAAAGACTCTGGGTCTTGAGGAGAAAAAGCGTCCTTCCTCCCGAGTTCATTCGCAATGTGGAAGACCTCATCAGGAAGCAGAAAATCGCAGATGCCTTGTTCCTGTGCCAAGGCGACCCTTCCTCCATTGCAAAGGTCTTTTTTGCAGGCTTGAAGAACGCCGGACGGGGTATGTGGCTCGTCAAAGAAGCCATTGAAGAAAGAGGCGGTAGAGAGGCCGCCATTCTGGAGAAGCACACCGGGATTCTCTCCACTATCGCGAACCTTGCTCCCCTTCTCGGACTTTTGGGGACCGTTTCAGGCATGATCAAAACCTTTAATGTGATTTCCGTCCAGGGGGTGGGTAACCCGGCGCCTCTCGCCGGCGGCATTGCAGAAGCGCTAATCACGACGGCTGCAGGCCTTACCGTGGCCATTCCAACCCTGTTGTGCCATCGCATCGTGAGGGATAAGGCGGGATCTCTCATCTTCGAGATGGAGGAGAATTCCATCAGGATTATCGAGCTTATGGAGAAATCAACCACGTAAGGCCGCAGGCTCATGAAATTTCAGCGCAGCAAACATGAAGAACCGACTCTGGGCATCGCACCGCTTATCGATATTGTTTTCCTGTTGCTGATTTTTTTCATGGTAACCTCTCACTTTGATGTGGCATCCGGTGTTCGCATCAAGCTCCCTCGGATCTCAAGGGTCATCTACAATGAGACCGGGGACACGGTAACCGTCGTCATCGACCAGACGGGCAGAGCCTATTTGGAAGGCAAGATGCTCGATCTTAAGATTCTGGGTGAAAGACTTAAGGATCTTGTGGCGGAGAAAAATACGGTCCGGCTGATTTTGCAGGCCGATAAAGACGTCAAACACGGCGTAGTTGTCGAAGCGATGGATGTGGCGAAAACAGCAGGTGTGAAATCCATAGTCATCTCGGCGCAGTGGAAACCCCAAAAGCCTTTGTGATCTCGCTCATGGAGTGGTATCGTTGGGATTGAAAAGAAAAGACACCTTCAAGCTCACAGCTATGGGCATCCTGTTCCTGGCCCTCATGGCGGCCTGGCTTGGTTTTGGAGAACGAGGGTTCATTTACCTTTTTAAAATTGAAAAAGAGCGACAAACTTACGTGGACAGAATCCGGAACCTGGAACAGGAAAACCAGGAATTGCTCGACGAGATCAACCGGCTTCAATCGGACAGGGAGTGTATCGAGTCCCAGGGAAGAAAAGAGTTGGGCCTTCTAAAAGACGGAGAGATACTCTACCGCTTCAAAAAAGACAGGGATTGACGGAATACCCCTGAAAAATACCGATGAGTTTTTCGTCGGATAGGAGTTGGAAATTATGACTGATCAAGACGGCCTCTATGATGAACTCTTGAGGCATGGCGCGTCTTCTGAAACCTCGCGTATTGTTTTGCGCGAGTTGAAAATGACAAGTAAATCAGGCAAATTCCTCCAGGAGTGCATTAAAGCCGTTCGATTATACCCCCAAGACCCGTTTCTCAGGAAAATGCTGGCTGAATCTTACGCGGACGTAGGCTTCATTTCCCTCGCGGAAACGGAGCTGGAAAAACTTACATCCCAGCTCGATGAGCTGATTCAAGCCTACAAACTCCAAGCGAATCTCTATCAAAAGCAGAACCGTCGTGAAGAGGCCATAGGAAGGCTCAGAATTTATCTTGCTCATCATCCGGAGGATCATGAGGCACTGGACGCTTTCGATGCTCTTCAAAGGGCACGAGCGGTCGCGCAAACACCAGCCGCTCAAACCAGCGAATCGGCACCTCCTGAAACAGCGCAAACGGCTCCGCAGGAAGAAGAAAAGCTCTCAGAAGAGAGCGCCCTACCGGAAATCGCGACACCTACCCTAGCCGAAGTTTATTTCGGCCAAGGTGAAATTCAAGAGGCCCTCACCATCTATCAACGAGTGCTTGTCCAAAACCCCCAAGACGAAAAGACCAGGCAACGGATCGAAGACCTGCAAGGCATGCTTCCGGCCCCCGCAGAGAAACCGGACCCGACCCGAAAAGGCAAGGAGCGCGCCATTGCCGTTCTCGAAAGCTGGTTGAGAGACCTGCGCAAGGTCTACCGGGATTCAGCAATTACCTGAGAAAAAACCATGCATCGACAAGAGGATCCTGAATTCTATTTTCTTGCCACCGGTATTGGAAGCGTACCCTTTCTCGACATAGAGGGCACCTGCCGCCGCATTCTTGAAACATGTCCTGAGATGCCTTACTGGCCCCAGTTCGTCCAACGCAGCCGGCTGGAGGATATGATTATCCAGTTCAGCCAAGGGCTGCCCCTTCTCGCCGTGGAGGGACAATCCCTCGTCCTCACGCAGGGCCCGATGGAAAAGGAGCTTGTCTCGTTTTACGAGCGTTTTCTCGCCGAGGAAACAGAGACCTTCCCCCTCAGCCGAGAATGCGCACCGGGCCTCTACGACCTGACCCGGCTCATAGAACAAGCAAGGGATCAAAGCGGACGTTTCATCAAGGGGCAGACCGTAGGCCCGGTAACCTTCGCCGCTGCGGTCAAGGATCGTGACGGGAGATCTCTTTTCAATTACCCTGATCTGTTGGATGCCTGCGTCAAGGGACTTGCCCTCAAAGCGCTTTGGCAGGTAAGAAAGATGGGTGAAACAGGGAAAAACCCGGTTCTTTTTCTTGATGAGCCCTATCTGAGCGGATTTGGCTCCGCCTTTACCCCTGTCCGACGTGAAGAGGTCATCGCCTTGATCGGTGAGGTCATCGGCTACCTCAGGGAAAGGTCCGACGCCCTTATCGGCATTCACTGTTGCGGCAACACGGACTGGCCTATGATCGCGGAAGCGGGACCTGATATCATAAGCTTTGACGCATTTTCCTACATGGAACACTTCCTCCTTTTCCCCGATGAGATCGGGAAATTCATTGAGCGCGGCGGCGCCATTGCGTGGGGTATCATCCCTACCTTCGGTTACACGGGGGCTGAGACCGTGGAAGGTCTTTTTGCCGGCCTTCAGGAAGGTCTGAAACGCATTCATCGCCGGGGTCATGATCCCGGGGAAATTGCGAGACGCTCTATTCTCACGCCCGCCTGCGGCATGGGTACCATGGATCCGGCCGCTGCTTCAAGAGTATTGAATATGCTTCCCCTTCTCTCCAAAATGTGCAGGGAGAGTTTGGGGATCGGCAATTAATAGGGGTCAAAAGAACAGAATCCGCGCCGCCCCGCCGACAAGGAGGATGTTCCCCCCCGTAGTGACCGACCCTACCTTCCTTCCGCTCACGTTGTACACGTTCCCTTCCCCGTCCACTGAGCCGAGACGGGTGCCGGACTGGTTAAACACGTTCCCGCCCCCATCCACTTTGCCGATCTGTATTTTGCTGACGTTGTAAATGTTCCCGCTCGAATCCACGGACCCAAGCTTGGTGCCGTAAAGGTTTGAAATCGTTCCCTCTTCATCCACTGCACCGATCGGCCTTTGATAAAGGTTCAGCACATTCCCTTTTGGTTCTTTCTGCTGAGCAAACGACTCATAAGCGCCGCAGAGCATCATGGTTGACGCTATAGTTAGAAACAACCCTCTCCACATCCTTACCGCCGTTATATTCATCACCTTTTCTCCCTTCGTAACATTTTAAGCAAACCGCCTCAACGCTCCGCCTCAGGGTTACACATCAAAGAAACTTCGTAACACTTTTTGAAAACCTCGACAACCTCAGGCGTTGAGGGTCCCTCTCAAAATTCGAAAACATGAAACCCATAAGGGTCAAGATCCACTGATAATCCCCGATCAACCATCTCATCACCGGGGCGCTCGTATTTCAAGCTCTTTAGAAGATCATTTAGAACCACCCTCACCCCTTTGATTTCCACCAGGGGGACCCTCACCAGACCCTGTGATCTTTGATGCGAAACATTAACCACCACAAGAAACCTTTGCTCATGGCCTCGAAGGCACCAGGAAAGAAGGTTTTTGTGGGTGCCGTTCTCCGGCCGGTCGATCGTCTCGCAAAGCCCCCATGCGCCTTCCCGGAAAGAAGGCGACCGGATGACGCTCAAGAGCCTACGATAAAAGGCGCATAACCGCTCGTCCACCTCTTCGGTCGGTCTTCTCCCGAGCTGCAGGGGAAGCTTGATTTTTCTTCCTTCAAATTGGCCTTCATGGAAAAGTTTCGCGCCGGGCAAGGTAGCCATAATCACCGCTGCCGCGCGATTTGCGGGCCCCGGAAAGGCCGAGGCGGCGCGGGGTTCATCGTGGTTTTCAATAAAGCGGATCAGCCGCCTCTGAAAATCCAGCTCCGCGCACAGATGAAGCCGCAAATCTTCGGCCTTTCCTCCGACAAGTCGGTTGTAGAGACGTTTATCATAACAAAAGTCGAAACCCTGCCGCTGCAGTTCCCATTCAAGGTCCCAATATGCTTCTGCAATGAAGAGAAATTCAGGGTACCGTGCGCGCACGTGAGAGATAATTTCCTCCCAGAATTCCTTATCCGCCGCTTCTCCCGCTCTTGACATCCAGGTTTTTTCAAAAACACCACCGACCGCAAGCATGGCCATATCGCATCGAACGCCGTCGCAAAGAGCGGCAATCTTCAAAAGGGTTTCAGCCGCCTCTTTACGAAAGCCCGGATGATAGGCATTTAGCTGCGCCGTGTCGGTCCAGGGAGAAAAAAATGGATCTCGACCGCACGCGAAAATCCTCCCCCCCGAGACAAAGAATTCATAGGGAGCGAGGACAAGATCTTCACCGTTTCCTTCTATAAAGAACTCGGGGTGCTCATTCACCCAGGGATGATCCGCAGCAACGTGGTTGGGAACGAAATCCAGAATCAGGCCGATTCCTCTTGAAGCAAGCATTTTTCTGGCGTGAGCAAGTCCCTCTGATCCTCCAAGACGCTTCTCCACCTTATATCGGTGAATGCTGTAAGGGGACCCAACAACATCCTCGGGAGAAACATCGGGGAGGGCAAGAGCATACTCTTTCCGGAGCCCTTGATCGTTTCTTGCTATGCGTACCCCTCTCGGGCTCCGCTCCCACACACCCATCAACCATAAAGCGTCAATCCCCAATGAAGCAAGGGCGTCCCATTCTTCCAGGGGTACGGTGCCAAGCTCCACGGGTCGCCGGTACTTCCTGCAGAGATCACGAAGCCAGACCCGGGTGTTGATTTCATAGATGATGGGGCCGGTGGGAAAAACCATTTCTTCCTC
>JAFGDM010000116.1 GCA_016932115.1 Deltaproteobacteria bacterium
AACCTGATCGGTCGCTTCCTCGTGTGGAGAGAGGAGAAAGCCTACCGAAGGCTCAAGGGTTTGAAAGGAACGCCGGCTCTTTACCGTGTTGTCGACGGGCTTGCTCTTGTCCTTGAACATATATCCGGCGAAAGCCTGGAAGAGGCAGGTGAGACGGGAAGGATGCCGGAGAGATTTTTTGAGGATTTGAGGGTTTTGGTGGAAGCCTTTCATATGCGAGGGATCTGCCATTGTGACCTAAAGCGTGCTGCCAACATTCTGGTCGGGGCCGACGGCCTCCCTACCGTCATTGACTGGTCTGCAGCAATACTGGAAAAGGAATTCCGCTTTTTCCCCTGCACAAGGATCTATCGGAGATTTCTGATCGATGACCTCAATGCAGTCACAAAATACCAGCTCCGGCACTGTCCGCAAGCGGTGAGCGGTGAAGCCCGCGAGCGCTATCTGAACAGAAGCGGATTGGAGAAAATGATCAGGACTCTAAGGGATCTTTTAAGGACGATGCTCCAAAGGGTCGCTTGAGAGAGCCTGCAAATACCCCGCGTAACCTTTGACTGAGTTCTTCAAGAAAAACCTTTCTCTTGCCTGATCTTCGGGCGTCATCATTTCGAAGGCTTTCATTTCGAAATCCTCCCTGAGGAGCCTTTTCATGCATTGTTCGACGGGATTTTCATGGCCAGTCGACAATTCTTCTGAAATAATTTTTTCCCAAAAAAATAACTGATCTTTAGCTCTTTTCAGCATAGGTCGAGACATGCCCGCTTTCCCGAAGTGGCCGTAAAAAATGGGGGAATTTTCCTGAATGAGCAATCGTTCCAGGCTTTCCACGAATTCCTTAAGAAAAAAGGTCGGCGGCGTGGCCGGCCGGAGATATTCGAGGCCGCCCGCTGTAAGATAAACCCCGGCCGCTTCACCTACGAAAAGGTTTCCTTCATAGAAATAGCTGAGATGATGGGGCGCGTGACCCGGAGTCTCAACGATCTCAAGATCGGGGATATGCGCTTCCGTGTGAGGGATGAGCGTTTCTTTATTCACGGGACTTATAGGCCCGTAAGTAAAAGCCAGTTCGCCAAGGGATTTCTGTGTTCCCAGCCGGAGTTTAGCCGGGTCAACAAGGTGGCGGATCGCTTTGGCGTGACAGATTACTCGGGCCATTGGGAAAGCCTTGAGGAACTCGGCCAGACCTCCTGCATGATCGATATGAATATGGGTGAGAAGAACGAAGTCCACCCTTTTAACATCCAGTTCAGAGAGGCGCCGAACTAGAATATTGATGGAACGGGAAGGGCCCACGTCCACGACGATGGGGTGACGTCCCTGATAGAGCCATGAGCCGATGAATCGATCAAAACCAGGCTTGTCCTGTTTTATGGGAATAAGAATCGGATCCATGGGAACCTTCCCCGCATCGCAATGCTATGCATTCTTTCAGGGATTTTCACGACCGGTGATTTTGTCCGGCAAATCAGAGGTGTTTCGCCCTATATTGCAAACATTACTATAGGATGAAAAGAGTACAGGTGTCAAGAGACGGGCTTTCATCTTGCAGCCAAACTGCGAACCGTGGTAAATCAAAGCCGGTGTGAAGGGAGACCGATATGGAAGGGATTCATGAAAGAAGCGCTGTGGAACTGGTCAGGCTTATTCGAGCAGGTGACATTTCCCCCCTTGAGGTGATGGTGGAGACCTTACGTAGAATTGAAAGGGTGAACCCTTTGCTTAATGCATTCATATCGCTGCGGGCTGAAGAGGCCATTGATGAGGCAAAGGCAATGACCCGGCGTCTCGGAGCGGGGGAAGCTCCCGGAATGTTGGGAGGTGTCCCGATAGGCGTCAAAGATCTTGAAGACGTGGCGGACATGGTAACCAGCTTTGGTTCCGTCCCCTTCAAAAACCACAGGGTTGCAAGGGACTCCACACAGGTGGCCAGGCTCAGAAAGGCAGGGGCCATTGTTGTTGGAAAAACAAACACGCCTGAGTTCGGCTACACAGGTTTTACAAAGAACTTGCTTTTCGGTGTGACCAGAAACCCCTGGAATTTGGAGCGAACGCCGGGCGGATCGAGCGGCGGTTCCGCCGCCGCGGTTGCCGGTTTCGTTGTCCCTGTGGCTACGGGATCGGACGCGGGAGGCTCCATTCGCATCCCTGCGTCCTATTCGGGGTGTTTCGGTCTGAAGCCTTCTTTCGGCAGGATCCCTCTCGGCCCGGCTCCATTGCTGCAGATGTACCATGCTCTCACCGTGGGGCCGATCACCCGCACTGTTGAAGATGCCGCGCTATATCTCGATTGCACGGCCGGCTATCACCCTTGCGATCCTGCTTCTCTTCCTCATCCGGGGGTCAGCTATTTGGAATGTCTTAAACGAGCACCCAAAGGGCTCAAAATTGCGTTCAGCCCTCGCCTGGGGTTTGCCAAGGTAGAGAAGGATGTCCTGGCCAGGGTGGAGGAAGGGGTGAAGTGTTTTGAGGATATGGGACACACGGTTGAGCTTTGGGGTGGTTCCATACCTGATGTCGGGGATGCGTGGGCGAAGTTTATGGACAGTGAGATTTACGGGCTTCTGCACAGAAGCCTGGATGTGCATCGGGTGGAGATGGGAAAGACCCTGGTTCATGCCCTGGAAAATATACGATCCTTTTGCCTTCCGGATCTCATAGAAGTGCAAAAGACAAGGACGGCCCTTAACGAGGTTTTGTGGGAGCTCTTTGAGACCTTTGATCTCCTGATCACGCCGACTACACCGACAGAAGCATTTGGCGCCAAAGGCCCGCCCCCGAGCGAAATCGAGGGGGAACAAATTCCTCTGCTTTGGGCGGTTGCCTTCACCTACCCGTTCAATCTTTCGGGGCACCCCGCCGCATCGGTGCCTGCGGGGTTCACCTCAAGCGGTGTGCCTGCGGGGCTTCAAATCGTTGCGCCTCACCACAGGGACGATCTGCTCTTACAGACGGCCTATGCCTATGAACAGATTCGACCATGGCGTGATCGGCGACCTGATCTTTAGGCACTTTGCTAAAGTTCTTCCGGCGTAAATGCTACGACGGAATCGATGCTTCCTTGGTCGGTTAAAACCATGACAAGCCTGTCGACACCGAGTGCGATGCCTGCGGACTCGGGCATGTAAGGCATGGCTTCAAGAAACCTGTCCGGCGATGGATAATTCTTTTTGCCCAGGCGATCGCGCTTTTCTCTTTCCTCCTCAAACCGCCTTTTTTGTTCCACCACGTCTATTAGCTCTGAAAAGCCGTTTGCGAGCTCAAGACCGCCCACGTAAAGCTCGAAGCGCTCAGCGGATTGGGGTTCGTTCCTCTTTCTTCTTGCAAGTGAGGCAAGAGATGAAGGGTAGTCACACAGAAAGGCAGGTTTTGGTGCGCCGAGATGAGGCTCGATTTGTGTTACCATGGCTTCGTCGAAAGAGCCGGCGGCCAGGGCGGCGTCCAGAGGGATGTCGGCATATCGGCTAAAGGCGTCGTTTACGGTAAGGCGGGACCACGGAGGCAGAAGATCGATTTCCCTGCCCCCATAGGAGATCCTGTGTCCCAGCGCCAGTTTCTGGGAGAGATGAAACATCATTTCTTCACATTCGTTCATAAGGCTTTGATAGTCGGCCATCGCACGATACCACTCGAGTATAGTAAACTCAGGAAGATGGGCAGCACCTCGTTCTCCATCTCTGAAGCATTTGCAGATTTGGAATATTTTTTCATAGCCTGAGGCGAGCAAGCGCTTCATGCAAAGCTCGGGAGACGTATGAAGAAATGAATTTCCTGCGTGAATGGCATCGATATAAAGCTCAGGGGCGGGCGCCGGTATCAAAAGAGGTGTTTCTATTTCAAGGTATCCCGTTTCTATAAAAAAACTTCTGATGGCTTGAAGAATCTCAGCGCGGAATCTGAGGCCGGGTTTTTTGGCTGCAAGCCGCTCGCCGGCGGCGAAAAAGGATTTATTCCTTGACCCGGGTGACATATTCACCGGTTCTCGTATCTACGGTGATTTTTATTCCCTCTTCGACAAAAGGAGGAACCCGGAGGATATAACCTGTTTCCAGGGTCACAGGCTTGCTGTCTCCTGCAACCGAATCGCCTTTTGCCCAGGGATCGGCCTGGATGACCCTGAGATCGACGAAATTGGGGAGTGTAATGCCGATCGGTCTTCCATCAAAAAGGAGCACGTCCACTTCCAGGTTATCGATGAGATAGTTTTTTGCATCGCTTACCTGTTCTTCGCCGAGGGAGACCTGATCGAAGGTCTGCAGGTCCATGAAATGAAAATGCCCTTCCTGGTTGTAGAGGTATTGCATTCTGCGTTGTTCCAGGTCGGCAGGTTCAAAGGTGTCAACGGAACGATAGGTGCGGTCAATCATGATGCCGCTGATCATGTTGCGCATTTTGCACCGGTAAAGGGCTTGACCCTTGCCCGGTTTTGTAAACTGGAAATCAATGACGACATAGGGCTCTTTGTCGAGGAGAAGTTTGATACCTTTCCTCAAATTGCTGGCAGTATACATGACCGGTGTCCTTCTAAGGGATATTTTCGGGGAACTATAGGCAAGTGAACCGGTGATGTCAAGGATAAAGGCGGCATTTTGCAAGGTGGTCTTTTCATCTGGAAAATTATAGAATAACAAAAATGGCGAAGGTTTGATTCGCTGAGAAGGAAGGGGGAAAATGCTATGCGCAGAATTTGGGTTGTGATGAGTCTTTTGGTATGGATAGGGCTGGCTTCGGCTTCGCCAGCCTTTCCGCAATGGGGAGACGTCCTTAAAGGTCTCCAGAAGAGCCTGGGAGGCCAATCCTTTTCAGAGGACGAGATCGTTCGCGGTTTGAAGGAGGCCCTTGAGGTCGGAACGGCAAAGGCGGTGGAAAGCGTTTCAAAAGTGGACGGGTATTACGGGAATTCACAAATAAAAATACCTCTCCCGGAGTCGGTACAAAAAGTCGAGAGTCTGCTCAGGTCGGCCGGACTGGGATCAAAGATTGATGAATTCGAGTTGAGTATGAATCGGGCCGCGGAGCGAGCCGCCCCTGAAGCAAAGGCTCTTTTTTGGGACGGGATAAAGAGTATGAGCTTTTCGGATGCCGGGAAAATACTGAATGGGAGAAGCAATGAAGCGACGCTTTATTTCCAAGAAAAAACCTCCCCAAGGCTCAGGGAAATTGCAAAACCAATCATGCACGATGCCATGTCTGAAGTGGGTGTCACCCGTGCCTATCAGGATCTGGACAAGAAGTTGCGCACCATTCCTCTTGCAGGCAGTCATAGCCTCGATCTCGACCAGTACGTGACGGACAAGGCGCTTGGCGGTCTATTTTTGATGCTGGCGGAAGAGGAAAAAAAGATTCGTGAAAACCCGGCGGCCAGATCGACGGATCTTCTGAAGAAAGTCTTCGGGAACCGCTGACCGGAAGTCGGGGATAGGCGCGTTCCGGGACACGGCAAACAAGCGTAGGAATAGTGCTCCCGAGGCCGATCACCCCTTGACTTGATAAAGCCCTTGCAATCAGGTTGCGAATCCTGTAAAAAATCAGCGATTCGATTTAGCCAAGGAGGCGGATATGAAGGTTCTGGTGGCCTACTATTCCCAAAGCGGAAACACGGAGAAGGTTGCAAAAGCCATTTATGACGGACTGGGATTTGTTGAGAAGGATCTGGCCTCCATCAAGGATAAGCCCCGATCTAGGAAATATGACATTATTTTTGTAGGCTTTCCGGTGCATAACCACAGCGTACCGGCTGTTGTTGAAACTTTTATCAAAAGAATTCCTGAGGGGAAAAAGATTGCTTTTTTCGCGACCCACGGCTCCCTTCGGGGCGGTGAACTGGCCATTACCGCTTTTTACTATGCGGTCAGCCTCACAGCCAAGAAACAAGTGCTCGGCACCTTCGGCTGCCGGGGCAAGGTCAAACCCAAGATGATCGAAACCTTGATGAAAAATCCTCAAGATAAGTTCTGGGCCCTGGAGGCGCAAAGCGCGTCCCTGAACCCGGATGAGGGGGACCTGGAAGATGCAAGGAAATGGGCCTGGTGGATGCTCATGAAGGCGCGTGCTCTCTGATTCCCAAGAATCAGGCTTTAGAGGGGCTGAACTTCAGCTTAAGCGACGCCCCATGGTTCCTCCGCCCAAATTGGAGGAGTCGGGCCAATCGCTCGCTGATGCGGATCTTCAAACTGCGGCGACCGCCGCCTATCGCAACCTGGAACTGATCACCTGGAACCTTCCGCATTTTGCTCGCCTTCATCAACTTCGATGCAACCCCATTCTCAAGACATCTCGCTCATAGTAATATTAGGAATCTAAGCCAACTCTCCCATCCCCCTCATGGTCAAGGGTCCGGCCGGATCTTTCGAGCTCTGTCCGTCTCTCTCCGTCTACTTCGGTTCCACGCCTTCGATAATGACTTTGGCGCCGAAGTGCTCCTCAGCAATGCGAAGCAGGATGCGCCTGTGGCATGCTTTCGCCGCGCCTTCGTAGCAGACAAGGTAAACATCTTTCTCCTTAGATTTTTTGCAGATCTCTTCCAGTTTTTTGAGAGCCGAGGGATTTCCGATAATGTATTCTCTGAAACGTCCTTCATAGTTGCAATCGAGGAAGGCCTTGTTGTGGGCCTGCATGCTAGCTTTGCCGAATTCCTTTTCAAGCCGCTTTTTAGCTTTGCCAAAGTCATTAAAGAGGTCTTCAGGCGGGGCGATCTCATCATTTCCCCTTTTCCTGGCCACAAAGACACAATCTTCTTTTGAGATGCCTTTCTTGAGCATCTCCGAGAGGCCGATTTCTCTAACCATAGGATCCTCCGAAAAGCCCCCGGCTTTCTTCTCTTGGTCGGGTAAATGCTGCGGGCTCCATTCCTTCATTATTAGGAAGAGCGCAGTCCCTCACATGGGTTTAGGCGAGGGCGGACTTGCGAATCTCATGGTTCAAGTGATCCACGAGGTTTCGGCACTCCTGGATGAGCGTTTGAGCACTATCCTGATCGGTCAAG
>JAFGDM010000117.1 GCA_016932115.1 Deltaproteobacteria bacterium
TCCTGTCGTGGTGAAGGATGTGCTCATGCGCATCGTCCTGAATGAATACAAAAGAAGGCAGGCGCCTCCCGGCCTCAAGGTAACGACAAAAGCATTCGGATATGGTCGTCGCTATCCCCTGGCAAGAGGCAAGCACCCCTACTGAAGAGGCGCTTTGCATAAGGAAGAAACACAATTACGCATGCCCCCTTGGACAAGAGATTCCAGCGGCGTGTAAGCCCCCTCTATCTTACCTAATCCGACTTATCGGCCCAACCGATGGACCAGGTAGCCGTCCATCATGAGATGGACAAAATGGTGAATCACGCAAAAGGCGAGTGCAAGCCCGTATTCAGGGAACAGGGTAGTTTGAAGGAGGACTGAAAGGGGTAGTGTCTTTTGACCTCCCATGAATATAACACTTTCTCTTCTTCCAACCCCGATGCGGAGAAGTTTTACGAGAACGAAGGCGACGACCAAGAGAAGGGCATGGAACAGAAAGGCAAAAACAACAACCTGAAAGGTGCGCCCCCCACCGCTCAGCACCGCCGCTCTGGCTCCTGAAAGACCCATCCAGACGATTGCGAGAATCATGGACTGAGTAAAAACAGGAATACCCTTCCTGAGCCGTCCGACAAGACCCGGCCTCTTGGGTCTGAGCATCATCCCGATTACAAGGGGCACCAAAACAAGAAAGCCGATCTGCACCATCATTTTTCCTTTTTCAATGGAGACCGCGCCCCCCTCCCCGCCGATGCCCAGGAGCACGCTGAGGGATAAGGGGATTGTCAGCAAGCTCATGCCGTTTGCGAGGACGGTGATCAGGAGCGCATGGGCCATGTTCCCCCCTGCCGCCCCGGTCATGACGACGCCGCTGGTCATTGTGGTCGGTGTGACCGCCACCAGGAAAAGCCCTATTCTGGCTTCCCGATCCATGGGAAGGGCGTTGAGCGCATAAGCGACGATCGGAGCTATGACGAAAATAAGGACCAGAGCCAGGGCGGTTCCTTGCAAGTCCCCTAGTCCTTTGCTGATCTGTTCGTTGTTGAGGATCAAACCCGATGCAAAAAAGATGAGAAAAATAACCGCATTACCTCCACCTTGCCCTTTGCACCACTTGCCCAGGGACGCCACAGTCTCGCTCTCATCGATAAGCGTGATCATACAAACAAGCAGGAGTCCGAAAAGGAACCATCTTTTCTTGACATACTCCAATGCTTTCACAGATCTCATGCACTCCTTAAGAATAAAATTTGGGGCCCGGAGGGCCAGGCTTTGCATTCTAGAATTTGAGAAGCACGGAGTCTAGGCTCTTGGGAGTAAAAAGTCAAAAAGTGAAGAGCGCAATTTTGCCCTTGACAGCTCCGGATAGGTTTACTAGCGTGCAATAAGTTTCGGTTCAAAGGATATGCTTGAAAAGATAATCGCAGACAAGATCCGTCAGATCAGGAAGAACCGGGGGCTCACCCTGGACCAACTGGGGAAAGAGACAGGCCTATCCAAGGCGCTTCTTTCCCGAATCGAGAACAACCGGGTCTCTCCGCCCATAGGCACCTTGTTCAGGATCTCCCAGGGGCTAGGCGTGCCTATCGGCTTTTTTTTCGCTGATGAAGGAAGCAAGCAAAAAGGTTTTTCGGTAATACGGAAAAACGAGAGAAAGCAGGTGGTCAGAAAAGGAACAAAGATAGGGTTCACTTACCATTTGCTCACAGGCCTCAACAGCCCCCATCTGATTGAGCCCTTTATTGTAAAGTATCCGCTCATTGCCAAAGAACCTGCGGTTTTATTTGACCATCCGGGAGAAGAATTCCTTTTTGTCTTAAAGGGAAAGTTGGCATTGATTCACGGAAAGGAACGCATCCCCTTGAACACCGGTGACGCCATCCATTTTGATCCCTCTATCCCTCACCGGGGACAAAACATGGGAAATCAAGAGAGCGAATGCCTGGTCATTGTAGTTGAAAAAAAGGCTAGAGATTCTCAATAAAAACCATTACCTTTTGCTCTCTTGTGTCGTGGAGGTCAGGAAGTCGAATCAACCCTATAAAAAATGAGAGGAGGAAAAGGAGATGAAAAAAACGGATTGGAGAATTTTACCAGTGGTGGTCACGGTCCTCTGCTTGGGACTGCTCTTTGCAAGGTCTGGTGATGCCTTTGAGTTCAAAAAAGAATACAAGATGCAACTCAATGTAGGACCCACATTCTACTGGGGAATGGGGGCGACCAAATTCGCTGAATTAGTGAAGGAAAAAACCGGGGGCAAAATGAATGTCAAGCCCTATTACTCCAGCCAGCTTCTCAAGGGCGCTCAGCTTAAATCAGCTCAACTGGTGGCCAACGGCGTCATTGACTGTGCCTTGGAATCGACAATCAACATTTCTCCGGTCATACCCGAATGTAACGTCTTTTCCTTGCCCTTCTTTATAAACACCTTCGATAACCTAGACAAAATGAAGGCAGGGCAAACCGGAAAGGCCGTATTCGATGCCATGGCCAGAAAAGGCCTGGTCGGCCTAGATTGGGCTGAAAACGGTTTCCGGCAGGTGACCAACAACAAAAGAGTGATCCAGCGACCCGAAGACATGAAGGGCCTTAAACTGCGCGTAGTAGGAAGCCCTATTTTCATAGACATTTACAGGCAACTGGGTGCCGACCCTGTGAACATGAACTGGGGTGATGCCGTTACCGCATTCCAGCAGGGGGTGGTGGACGGCCAGGAAAATCCCGTAGGCGTTCTGGTGCCGGTTCAGATCTGGCAATACAATAAGTACGCCACATTCTGGAACTACCTGGTGGATCCCCTCATTTTCTATTGGAATCAGAAGGAATGGAACGCCTTCCCAGCGGATGTTAAAAAGGCCGTCAAAGAGGCGGCTGCTGAGGCAGGCCGGTTTGAAATCGCCCTTTGCAGGGCCGGGTTGGACGGAGAAAAATCCATCAAGATTCTCAAAAGTGAGTTTAACTATACGATGGAAGTACCTGAACCTGTTAAATTTATGGAAAACAAAGGAATGACCGTGACATTTCTCTCCAATACTGATGTGGCTGCTTTCGAGGCGGCAACCAAGCCCGTCCTTGATAAGTGGGCGAAGGAGATCGGAGAGGATCTGTTCGTGAAAGCCAGAGCCGACATGGGTGGGAAATAAATCCCCTTTCTGTGCCCTCTCCCCATTCCTTAGCAGAGGGCACTGTGTATAGCTCAGAGGGTTTCATGAATCGCATCCGGGTAGATCACTGGCTGGCCGCTCTTTTTCTTTTCGTGATGGCTTCCATTGCCTTTCTCAACGTCGTGAGCCGATATGTCGTTCATTTCAGCTTTGCGGCAACAGAGGAAATCACCATCAATCTGTTCGTGTGGTTAACAGTCATCGGTTCCGGTCTGGCTTTTGAGCGCGGGGGACAGCTCGGAATGGTAACGCTCTACAATGTTTTCCCGAGAAAGATGAAGAAGACGGTAACCTTGTTGAATGCCGCTATGAACACCATCCTCTTCGTTCTAGTGGACATTTACATGATCCAGGCCATTTATCAGGAAATAACGCTTTTCCAGGCCACTTCTCCGGCTCTGGCAGTGCCTATCTGGATCTATTATTTGGGGGTTCCCATATTTTCCCTCTTTGTTTTCAAAGGAATCTACAAACATTGCAGCGCCAAGTTGAAGCTTCTGAGAGAGGGGGAGTGAGGCGATGGAAGCGTTTGTTATCTTCCTGTCCTTCGTGATTTTTATGGCCTTTGGATCGCCCATAGGAACAGCTCTCGGAATCGCTGCAGTTCTCACCGTGTATTGGTTCGACTTGGGAATCGGCATGCTGGGAGTGAACTTCGTCTCGGGGATCGCCTCTTTCCCCCTCCTCGCTATCCCTTTTTTTGTGCTCGCGGGCGTCATCTTGGAAAAGGCCGGGCTTGCCGCTACGATCGCTCACTTTTTCGAACTCCTGGTGGGGAAAGCCGTCGGCGGACTTGCGATGGTCGCCGTCCTAACCTGCATGTTCTGGGGAGCCCTTTCAGGATCAGGACCTGCAACAACGGCTGCCGTGGGTTTGATCCTTCTCGCGCCCATGATCAAGCACGGCTATGACAAGCACTTTGCAGGGGCCGCCATCGCAAATGCCTCCGACCTTTCCATCATTATCCCCCCCAGCATTGCCTTCATTATTTACGGAAACATCACCAGCGTGTCTGTAAGCGCCCTATTCATGGCAGGCATCATTCCGGGACTCATTACCGGCGCAGGAACCATCATTGTAGCCTACCTCATATCCCGGAAAAGAGGATACAGGGGCCTTGAAAAACGAGGGTCCTTCAAGGAAATCACCATCGCCTTAAAGGATTCTATATGGGCGATCCTTGCCCCCGTAATCATTCTCGGAGGCATCTACTCCGGGATTTTCACGCCCACGGAAGCAGCGGTCGTCGCAGTATTTTACAGTCTTTTCATAGCCGTTTTTATATACCGCTCCGTGACGTATAGGGATTTAATCGGGATTTTCGTCGAGGCCACCGTAACAAGTTCCGTGATCATGTTCATCGTCGTGTTCGCCGGGATTTTCACCTGGGCGGCTTCGGTCATCGGCATTATTGATCTGGCGGCAAACGCCATCATCGGCATATCGCCCAACGCGGTGGTCATGATCATCCTTGTCAACCTCCTCCTTCTCGGATTGGGCATGATCCTGGATGCCATTTCCATCTCTTATCTCATCATGCCGATCTTGATTCCTGTACTTGCCGCATTCAAAATCGATCCCCTTTGGTACGGTGTGATATTCATTTCCGCTCTGGCAATCGGTCAAGCCACACCTCCTGTGGGCGTGAATCTCTTTACGGCAGCCAACTTGATCAAAGGAGATTTGGATTCGGTGGCGAAGCAGGCCATACCCTTTGTCCTCATGGATGTTGTCGTTCTCATTATTCTTTCTTTGGTACCTTGGTTTTCCCTGTACTTGCCGGTCAAGGCCGGTCTTTACAGTCCCTAGGCCGGCCGCGTAAACCACAACCTGTTTGGGGTTAAGGAACAAAAAAGTTTTGCCCCCAAATCCGACGGGAGAAATGACGATGAATCAGGCAAAACTTGGCAAGACAGATATGCTGAATCTTTTCAAAAAGATGCTGCTGGTCCGGGCCTTTGAAGAAAAGGCGGGCGAGCTTTTTCAACAGAACCTCATCCCGGGCTTTATTCACCTGTCGATCGGCCAGGAGGCCTCTTCGGTGGGAACGTGCTCCGTAATACGGCCGAATGACTACGTGGCCAGCACGCACCGCGGCCATGGCCATATGATCGCCAAAGGGGCGGATCCGAAACGGATGTTTGCGGAGATCCTGGGAAAGAGCACCGGTTACTGCAAGGGCAAAGGCGGCTCCATGCACATCGCCGACTTCTCCCTTGGTTTCCTGGGGGCCAACGGGGTTGTGGGAGGAGGTTTTCCCATCGCAGTCGGCGCGGGCCTGTCCATCAAACTCAGACGGACGGATCAGATTGCGATTGTCTTTTTCGGCGACGGTGCAGCCAACCGAGGCACGTTTCATGAGGCTTTGAATATGGCCGCCATATGGAAGCTTCCCGTGATTTTCGTTTGTGAGAACAACCAATATGCCTCCACCACGTCGATATCCTACTCTCTGGCAGGAGGCAGCATCGCGGGCAGAGCCTGTGCCTACGGCATCCCAGGGTACACTGCGAACGGAAACGATGTTCTCGAGGTCAGGGAAATCGTAGGCCGAGCCGTTCTTCGAGCACGCTCAGGAGAAGGCCCCTCCATTGTGGAAAACAAAACATACCGTTACAGAGGTCACTTTGAGGGAGATCCGCAGAAGTACCGCTCGCCGCAAGAAATCGATGGGTTCAAGAAGGAACAAGATCCGATAGCCGTTTTTGAAATCCGTCTCAAAACCGCAAAGGTCCTCACGGACAGTGCTGCAAAGAAAATGAGAAAAGATGTCGCACAAATCATCGAAGACGCCGTCCACTACGCTCGGGAAGCACCTTTGCCGCAGCCGGAGGACGCGATGGAGGATCTCTTCGTGAACCCTTAGAAGCCAGCGGTGATCAAGTGCTAAGCCCAACGGCTTGTCGCCTGGGCAGTTCGGTTGATTGAACAGAAGAGAAAAATCTTAGCGTGAAGTCTCATACGCCAACCCGGAGATTGATCTGAAAGGAGGAGGATGAGAGATGACGGAGAGACTTCTTTCTTGTTCTGAAGCCTTCGCCGAAGCCCTTCACGAGGAGATGAAACGGGACGACACCGTATTCATCATAGGCGAGGACCTTCGTGCTCACGACGGCATCTTCGGACAGTTCAAGGGCCTTCCGTCCAAATACCCCGAGAGGGTCATTGACACCCCCATATCCGAAACCTGCCTTGTCGGCGCCGGCCTGGGCGCGGCCTTAACCGGCATGAGGCCCCTTGTGGACCTGCATTTTGCCGACTTCTTTACCACCGCTATGGATGAAATCGCCAATCAGGCCGCCAAAATACGGTACATGTTTGGCGGCCAAGCCAGGATTCCCCTCGTGATCTGGGCGCCTGACGGCGGCGGCCTTTCCGCGGCCGCCCATCACTCTCAGTGCCTTGAAGCATGGTTTGTCCACACCCCCGGGCTCAAAGTTGTGGCCCCCTCCGAGCCGGCGGATGTAAAAGGCCTTATCAAGAGTGCGATCAGGGAGGACAATCCGGTCATTTTCTTTCAGCACAAAAAACTCTTCGCCCAGAAGGGACCTGTCCCCAAGGAAGAATATCTGATTCCCCTGGGCAAAGGCGATATCAAGAGAAAAGGTCGGGACATCACGATCATCACCTACTCGAGGATGACCTATTTTGCTCTGGAGGCGGCAAAACAACTGGCCTTAAAGGGAATAGAAGTGGAGGTCATCGACATCCGGACCCTGAAACCCCTTGATTTTGAGATGATCGCAGAGTCGGTGAAAAAAACCTATCATGCTCTGGTCGTCCACGAAGCCTGCCTTACCGGAGGCTTCGGTGCGGAGATTGCCGCCAGGATCGGTGAGGAACTGTTTGATGACTTGGACGCCCCCGTCACTCGCATCGGGGCCAAAGACGTGCCCATTCCCTTCAGTCCACTCCTGGAAAACTATGTTCTTCCCCAGGTTAGCGACATTGTGAGGGGAATCAAGAAGGTTCTCAACCTTGGATAAGAACGCCGATTAAAAATTCAGGTAACAATTCAGCCGTTTGAAAAATCGCAAGCATCAGGCATGGGGGTCTCTCTTAAATTGTTACAAATTCATGTCTTTTTGAACGTGCTGAAATGAAACCCTTTGCAACTTTGGGAGCCTTATCAAGATGATAAAAATTGTTATTCCAAAGCTGGGTCTCACCATGGAAAGCGCCAAACTCCTTCGCTGGGCCTTTTTTACAGGGAGCCGAGTCGCGGAAGGTGAAACCATCCTTATCATAGAAACAGACAAGGTCACCTATGAAGTGCCTGCACCGGCTTCCGGGATAATCCACCCCATTGCTCCGCAAGGAACCATCTGCGCGGTCGAGGAAGTGGTGGGGTATATTGCCGAAGACAGAGAAGAGTACGATCGTATCGTGGCTCAACAACCCGGCATGACTCCGGAAGAAAAACCTGCTGAAGAAATCCCGGAACGTTTTTCGCCCCCACCCCGAGACGTCAGACTTAAGGCCTCGCCCCTCGCTCGCGCCATGGCTCAGGAGCATGGCCTTGATTTGCGAATTATTCAAGGAACCGGCCCCGCCGGAAGAATCGTGCGGCCGGACATCCTGGCCGCACTTGAAAAGAAGGCCAAAATGGCGGCGAAAAGAATTGAGCGCCTGAATGCCTCAACGGATAAGGAAATCCGTGAATCCATCCCTATCACCGGTGTCAGAAAAATCATTTTTGACAACATGTATGCGAGCCTGAGCCAGTCCGCCCAGTTGACCCTTCACACAGAGGCTTGCGCAGAAGCCCTTGTCGATTTGCGGCAACGACTGAGCGGGAAAGATCAAAAGATCTCCTACAATGCCATCCTGGTCAAAACAGTAGCCGCTGCCTTGAGGCTTCACCCCAGGATGAATACGAGTGTTGTGGACGGCGCCATAACGGTGTGGAAGCAGATCCACATTGGTCTTGCCATGGAAGGCAACGACGCCCTCATCGTGCCGGTTGTGAGACATCCTGATAGTAAAGGGATCGCTGAGATCGAAAGAGAACTGGCTGAGCTGGTTCTCAAAGTCAGGGAAAACAGGCTCTCCCCCGACGATCTGGTGAACGGCACCTTCACCATTACCAACCTCGGTTTCGGGGATATCGATTATTTCACACCCATTATTCGGCCTCCGGAGAGCGCGATCCTGGGTGTGGGCCGCATTGTCGCGAAGCCTGTGATCAAGGGAGAAACCGTTGTCCCGCAACAGAGGCTCGGGTTGAGCCTTACCTTTGACCACCGCATCACCCACGGTGCGCCGGCGGCAAGGTTTTTGAAAAGCATCAAAGACCTGATCGAGGAACCGCTGCTGCTAATCCGTTGATTAGGCACTCCGACCGTTCTGGTTCGTTCCTCCTGAACGCTGAACCCTCACTGCTTCCCTTTTAAGAAATGCTCACCCCATTCCTTCATTTCCTTCCTTCAAGGGAAATGTCTCAGTCTTCTTGTCATCGCACTCACTGCATTCGATAATCTCGATTGATCATCTCTCCACTAGTAATCGAGCCCAACCCTTTGTCTCACGAGACTCAGGGTGGGCGCTGCTTTGGCCCGCGCCTTTTCCGCGCCGGCCTTCAGGATATCCCGGATCCTTCCGATATCCTTTTCTAAAACCTTTCTTTTCTCCCGGGCCGGCTTGAAATACTCCCACATACGGGCAAAGAGTTCCTTCTTTACGTCACTGTATTTCACACCCCCCTTTCGATACCTATGAGCAAGTTCCTCTTTTTCTTCAGGGCTCAGGAATAGAGATATGGTAATAAAGAGATTACACCGGTCCGGGTCTTTGGGATCCGCAACGGGTGTGGCATCGGTCACGATTCGCGCGATCTTGTCCCGCAAGATCTTTTCGTCGCAAAAAATCTCCAGTGTGTTGTTGTAAGACTTACTCATCTTTCGGCCGTCCATTCCTACGACCAGAGGAATGTTGGGGTTGATCTCCGCTTCAGGTATCACAAATGTCTCCCCGAAGGTGCTGTTGAATTTGAAGGCGATATCCCGGGTGATCTCCAGGTGCTGTTGCTGATCCTTGCCCACAGGCACCCTTTCACCCTGATAAAGAAGGATGTCTGCGGCCATAAGCACAGGGTAAGAAAGCAACCCATGATTGGGCGCGATTCCCTGCTGAATTTTGTCTTTATAGGAGTGACTTCTGAGGAGAAGGCCGACTGCAGTGAAGTTATTGAGGATCCAGGTCAGTTCAGTCACCTCAGGCACATCGGATTGCACCCAGAAGAAGACCTTCTCAGGGTCCAGGCCGAGAGCCAGAAAATCCACCGCAACCTCAAGAGTTCCGGCGGCAAGTTTCTTGCCGTCCAGAACCGAGGTCATGGCATGGTAGTTCACAATAAAACAATAGAGTTCGGAGGTCTCCTGATACTCTATCATAGGTTTCATCATCCCAAAGTAATTCCCGATGTGCAAATCCCCGGACGGCTGGATGCCTGAAAGCACGCGCATGATTGTGACACTCCTATTTTCTTTTGTTTTCCATCGCCTTCTTCAACTTTTCCCCTAAAACAGTAGAAGGGTAATCCTCCTTCTTTGAAAATTTTTTCCAATCATCCTCTTCCATTGAATCGGCAACACCCAGAGTCATTCTCCGCTCCATCGGCTGGATTTCTTCGATAAGAATTGTGATAGGGTCTCCCGGTTTCAGTTTTTCAACACTTGAGGCTTTCTGAGCGGCCTTGATCTTCGAAACGGGCAGTAGCCCCGTAATGCCGGGTTCAAGGGCAATGAAAAAACCGAATTTTTCTTTCTTTTCCAGGGTCCCCTCAGTACGTTGACCCACATGGTACTTTTCCTCGATATCATTCCAGGGATCCCCTTCCGCATCCTTAATACTCAAGGAAATCCTTTTCCTGGGGAGATCCACCTCCTTCACTACCACAAGGATCAGGTCGCCCGGAGTTAACTCATCTTCTGTTCTGATCACCCTTTTCGTGTAACTCATTTCACTGATGTGAACAAGTCCTTCAATTCCAGGGGCAATTTCGACAAAAGCGCCGAACTTTGTACATCGGATGACTTTGCCTTTGAGCTTTTCGCCGATCTGGAATTTTTCACCCGCCTGAAGCCATGGATCTCCGGTCACAAGTTTCATGGAAAGAGAAATCCTGCTCTGATCGAGTTTTTCCGCATGGTCAATGCCCATGACCCTCACCATGACCGGATCGTCCACCTGAACGACATCTCCGGGCTTTTCAACCCTTGACCAGCTCAACTCAGAGATATGGATCATTCCTTCAAGGTTCGGAAAGATCTCCACGAAAGCTCCATAGGGAGTCAGTCTTGTCACCTTTCCCTGGATGTCCGAGCCGACTTTCAAGGTTTCAAGAAACTTTTTCACCTCCTTTTCATGCTCTTTTCGAAGGAGTTCCCGCCGAGAAAGAACGATATTCCTGCCTCCTTCTTCGAACTGGGTGATCAGGAAGTGATAGGTCTTTCCCACGTGTACTTCAGGTTTCTCCGTAAATCGCATTTCCATCTGGCTCACAGGGCAAAAAGACCTTTTCTGCATCACCTCCACGTGGAAGCCTCCCTTGACCTGCCCTTTCACCTTCCCCTCAACAGGAATTGCATTTTCGTAAGCCTCGGAGAGCGCGCGAGTCCCTCCCGCGCCTGAGACAGCCTTTGAGAGCCTTACCTCATCTCCCCGGAGGGAGACCACATATAGCTCCAGATTGTCCCCCAAATTATAGGGCAACTTGCCGTTCTCGTCGAGTAATTCAGCGGAGTCAACGATTCCGTCGATCTTTGTCCCCGTATCAACAAAGACACTGTCCTTTCCAATGGCTATGATAGGGCCGGTGATCCTGTCCCCGACCCTAAGGCGCTCACCCATACCGGACGTGAAGGACTCAAAGAGCTCGGCAAAGTCCTCGCTTTCTCCATTCTTGAACTCTTTAGACATTTTCTTTAATCACTCCTTACATGAACCGATGAATTGCGAGACTCCCAAGGCTAAAAGAAATCCGCTTTGCTTTCTCTATCATATTTCCCGCCTTTTTGAACAAAAAAATGAATCCCTGTTGCATCCTAATTTCCTAACAAATACCCCGTCAGAGCTATTCAATGGACATTTTTGCTTTTTCTTGGGTAGAATAACAGAGCATCATTCATGGTCTGGTAACAATGTTCGCACTGTATAAGAAGGTTGCAGGATCGAAATGAAATATAATTGTGTTTCCTAAAACACTCCGTCGGGAGAGTCACGCTGTGGACGAAGAAATCAAGAAAGCGCTAAGCCGAATCGTAGGAGAAGAAAACTTCACGGACCGGTTGATCGATCTGGTTACATACTCTTATGACGCCTCCGATCATTCCCACAGACCTGACGCAGCTTTGTGGGCCTTGCATGCCGATCAAGTGTCGCAAATCCTGCGGCTTGCAAACGAACACGGCTTTCCCGTGACTCCCAGGGGCGCCGGCACAAGCCTGACAGGAGCCGCTGTTCCGGCTGGGGGCGGCGTGGTTCTCGACCTGTGCCGCATGAACAGAATTCTTGACATCCGCATCGCAGACCGGCTGGTGGTGGTTCAGCCCGGCGTTGTCTACGCAGACCTGGAAAAAACCCTCGCGCCGTCCGGCTTCTTTTTTCCCCCTGATCCGGCCAGCGGCAAGGTATGCACCATCGGCGGCAATGCGGCCACCAATGCCGGCGGCCTCCGAGGCGCCAAGTACGGGGTCACTCGGGACTATGTCCTGGGCCTGCAAATCGTGCTGCCGGACGGAAGGATTCTGCGCACCGGCACAGGGTGCATGAAATCCGCATCAGGATATGATCTGACACGCCTCTTTGTGGGATCGGAGGGCACACTCGGGGTGATCACCGAGATCACACTTAAAATCAGCCCTAGACCTCTCGCTACCACGACCGCTTGCGCCATGTTTCAAGATTTAAGGAATGCAGGCCGGGCAGTGAGCGACATCATGCACTCCGGCATCATTCCAAGCGTCCTCGAAGTGTTGGATTCCCACGCTGTCAGGGTCCTGAGGGATAAGTCGGATATCGTTCTGCCTGAAGGAGAGGCAATGATCCTGACGGAAACGGACGGCTGCACTGAGGGGGAAACCGCTTATCAAATGGATGCCATCATCCGTCTATTTCGGAAAAACAACGCTGCAGAAATCCAGCTTGCCCGCTCTTCGGAGGAAGCGGAGGGGTTGTGGAGAGCCCGGAAAGCCGTGGGCAGCGCGGCAGCCAAGTTGCGAACAAACAACGTGTCGGAGGATGTCACCATCCCTATTTCCAGAGTGCCTGATCTGCTCACCGGCGTTGCCGCCATCGTAGCGCGTCACGGCCTGCCCTTTGTTATCTTCGGCCATGCGGGTGACGGCAACCTGCACCCCAAAATCATGTTCGATCACTCGGACCCGGATCAGGTTCGGAAGGTTCAGCAGGCCGTAGAAGAGATTTTCCGCCTAACCTGCAGCCTGGGAGGAACCCTCAGCGGCGAACATGGAATCGGACTCGCCAAAGCACCGTTCATGGCACTGGAACACGATCCGGTAGCCATGGACCTGATGCGCTCCCTCAAACGTCTGCTCGACCCTAAGAACATCCTAAACCCCGGCAAGCTAGGACTTTGAAGAGTTTGGATTTTTGTAGCAATTTAGCTGTTTGAATAATCGCAAGGATCAGGCATGGGGGTCTCTCTTAAAACTGCAAAACGAAGAGTATTCGGGGTAGAGCATGAAAACATCCGGGTAGCAA
>JAFGDM010000118.1 GCA_016932115.1 Deltaproteobacteria bacterium
ACGGCACCGGCATGTGCGGGTGCTGCCGGGTGAGTGTGGGTGGAAAGACGCAGTTCGCCTGCGTGGACGGCCCGGAATTTGATGGTCACGCCGTGAATTTCGACGAACTGGCCCAGCGCCTTGAAGCTTACAAAGAGCATGAAAAGCAGTCTTTTGAACGATACCTTAATGAATGTAAGGCCCACTGATCCGGAGAGCCTTTAAGGCGTTGCCCCTCAACGTTTCAGAGATCAATAAGCGTGAATAGGGAGGTTAGGCATGGTGGAGAAAGCGGAGAAGACAGAGAAAAAGGAAAAGATCCCCAGACAAAAAATGCCTGAGCAGGATGCGCAGGTTCGAAGGCGCAATTTCAACGAAGTCCCTTTGGGCCTGGATGAAGAGGTAGCCGTTAAGGAAGCCGAGCGCTGCCTTCAGTGCAAGAATCCTTCCTGCGTGCAGGGATGTCCGGTGGGCATCGATATACCGGGCTTCATCAGCTACATCAAGCAAAGAGAGTTCACGAAAGCCATCCGCCACATCTGGAAGAGCAACAGCCTTCCCGCCGTGTGCGGAAGGGTTTGCCCCCAGGAAAGTCAGTGTGAAGGGTCCTGCATCCTTGCCAAGAAAGGGGATGCGGTAGCGATCGGAAACCTGGAGCGCTATGTAGCTGATCGTGAGCGCATGACCGGAAAAGGTGATCTACCGCCCAAGGCGGCCCCCACCGGCAAGAGGGTCGCGATAGTTGGTTCAGGGCCCTCGGGTCTCACTGTTGCCGGCGACCTGATCCAGAAAGGCCATGAGGTGACGATCTTTGAAGCGTTCCACAAGCCGGGAGGAGTGCTCGTCTACGGCATCCCTGAATTCCGGCTTCCTAAGGAAATCGTTTTTTCAGAAGTGAACTTCCTGGAACGGCTGGGGGGAAAACTGGAATGCAATGCCGTCATAGGAAAATCCGTCACCTTGGACGAGCTCTTTGAAGAGGGTTACGATGCTGTTTACCTGGGCGTCGGAGCCGGTCTTCCTCGTTTCATGAATATTCCGGGTGAAAACTTGATTGGCATTTACTCCGCCAATGAGTATCTCACCCGATCGAATCTCATGAGAGCTTACCGCTTTCCGGAATACGACACCCCTATTGTAATCGGCAAAGACGTTGTGGTCTTTGGCGCAGGCAACGTGGCCATGGATTCGGCCCGCACAGCCATGCGTCTTGGAGCCGACCGGGTTCGGATTGTTTATCGCCGCTCTCGCGATGAGATGCCGGCGCGTACCGCCGAGATCCACCATGCGGAAGAAGAGGGTATAGAATTACATTTGCTCACTGCTCCTACCCGCTTCCTTGGAAACAACAAGGGCAGGGTCACCGGCGTCGAATGCATCAGAATGGAATTGGGAGATCCCGATGAATCAGGCCGGCGCAGGCCCGTTCCCGTTCAGGATTCCAAGTTTCGTCTGGAGTGCGACCTTGCCGTCATTGCTGTGGGCGCCGGCGCCAATCCCCTATTGACCACAGTGACCCCCGGCCTCGAGCTGAACAAGTGGGGCTACATCATCGCAGACCCCCAAACAGGCAAAACCACCAGGAAAGGAGTATGGGCAGGTGGAGACATCGTAACCGGGTCGGCCACCGTCATCCTTGCCATGGGCGCGGGCAGACTGGCTTCCCAGTCCATGCACAACTATTTGACCCTGGGTTGGTAATTCCACTGACCCAGTAGCTTTTAGATCCATTACAAAAAGACCTTGCTTCCCATGGGAGCGAGGTCTTTTGTGCATTCGGACAACTATTGACCCCGCGAACCGGATCCGTCTCCAGTAATCGAAAGATAGGGCGGCATCGGAAGATCGTTTACAAATAATCTCTTCTCATCAACGGCCCTCATGACCGCGTGGTCCCAGGGAGTAAATATATATCCATAGAGGTGCCCGTCAGGGCCAAGAACCCTCCAAAGTCTGGGGTAAAAGACGCCGATAGGCAATTGCCTTTGAATAGAGTCGATCAGGTCATCCAGCAGTTCCTTGTTTTCCGTATTGAACCAGCGTTCTGTAATAAAATCCCTGTCATCGTCCTTTCGATCAAATAGGACCGCCGACGGATGGCCTGCGTGAACGCCCGCGTAATAGATTTCATAGTTTTCCCAGTTCTCCTGTAAAAACTGAACCGTAACAGTATCTGTTTTTTCCGGCAGCCGAAGCGTTCCGTATTGGCCGATAATGCATCCTGAAAGCGAAAGCCCGGCGGAAGCAACCATCAGCAGGACAAAATATTTTCTCATAATAATCACCTCCCTCATTGACATATTAAACCCTTTTTTTCCTTTGACAAGCATCTCTTGCTTCCTCGTTTATCCCGCCAGGCGATGAACAAATAGACACGGAGCCGCCTCCTGACCCCTGGATTCATCAAGCCATTCCTAACCCGGGGAAGCGTCAATGGCCCGACCCTGTTGCACAGAAATCTGGGCACCCCGCACAATAGGTCATGCACGGGCGGGAGAGCTTCCACAGTGGTACATGGGCTTGCCTTGGTGACTTCTGGGATAAAAGGGTTCCTACAAATACTAATCCCCGTTTTTAACCCTCTAAGAAGATTGTTTTTATTTTTAGGGCCATTGTGAATCTTTGAAACTCTTCCTGTTTTCATGGCCCACGGCACAGGATTTGCGATTAATCTATTATCAGTCACCGATTCCACCATGCTTTTTAACGCGGACCTGAGTCGCACCTATGAAGGTCGGAAACACCAAAGCATGTTGCTGAAAGGTTGTCTGAATCAACCACATCGGTGGCGGTCCTAAGGGAAGGGGGACAAATTTTTTAAGGGAGGATGTCGGCTATGTTCAATTTCAGAAAATGCTTGATTGTGTTGGCGGCAATTATGTTCATCGCTGCACTGGCTCCGGCTCTCCATGCGGAAGATATCAAGGTGGACATCAATAAAGCAAGCGTGCAGGAATTAGCGCAGCTGAAGAACGTCGGCCCCGGATATGCTCAGCGGATCGTAGAACATAGAGAGCAAAACGGCGCCTTTGAGAAACCTGAAGATATCATGAAAGTTAAAGGAATCGGGCAAAAGACTTGGGAACTCAATAAGGATCGGATTACTGTAGAAAAGAAGAAGTAGGTTTGCCAGCCCCCCCTTCCCGCAGGCATTACCCTCCTTCACCGGTTCGCACAGGCAGTAATCTCCATTGCCCTCCGCCGTTTTTGCGTATCCAGGTTTCTTGGTTCCTCATAGAGCCATCTCAATGAGGCCTCACCATTATTTCCTCTTGTCATGCCCTTGACACTGATGTATGAATCTTGGCAGCAAGGAGGATACGCAATGGATTCATTTATTCCGACGCGGGAAGATGCTTATCGTCTGCTCACAGAGTACAACCAGAATGAAAGCTTGATCAAGCATGCGCTCGCTGTGGAAGGTGTCATGCGCTACTTTGCGCGGAAACGCGGCGAGAACGAGGAAAAATGGGGTATAATCGGTTTGATCCATGATTTGGACTACGAGCGCTTTCCCGCTGAGCACTGCCGCAAAACAGAAGAGATTCTAAAACAAAAAAATTGGCCTGAAGAATACATTCGCGCGGTCATAAGCCACGGATGGGGTATTTGCTCGGATGTGGAGCCGCAAACAGATCTGGAAAAAACCCTCTATGCCATCGACGAACTCACCGGCCTAGTGGGAACCACTGCCCTTGTGCGCCCTTCAAAAAGCGTTCTGGATACGCCCGCGAAGTCCGTGCTTAAAAAGTGGAAAGACAAGAGATTCGCAGCGGGTGTTGACCGGACCATCATTGAGAGAGGTGCCCGGATGCTGGAGGCTGATCTTTCGGAGCTTATAACGGACACCATCATGGGCATGCGGGAAGTGGCGGAAGCGATCGGCTTAAAAGGGAACCTTGAGTAACGCCGGCCCTGTGCGGAATTTCAATCAATCGATGCCCTGTTATTTTCTGAATAGAGTCAAGGTCTATTTGTGTAACTTAATAAATTTCTTGACAAAATACACAAATTACAGTAATTTCCTCTCTACGAAATAGGGCCTGGACACGAAACCTGCCGTCGAAGGAGCATCGACCTATGACCGTGACCAAAGACCACATCATTACTTCTATGTGCCGGCAACTTGACATGCCCAAGAAAAAAGCCGTTGAACTTCTTCAGACCCTGCTGGAGCTTATAGCGAAGACTTTGGGGAAAGAAGAGGATGTGTTGATCAGCGGTTTCGGAAAATTCTGCGTCAGGCGGAAGAATGCAAGGAAAGGCAGGAATCCCGCGACAGGAGAGGATTTGATGCTCGGATCACGTCAGGTGGTAACCTTTAAGTGTTCGCCGATTTTGAGGAGCAAAATCAACAAGAAGAAGCAATAATCCTGAATCCTGCCGACTATTTCAATTGGACACAAAGCGGATTCCCGCATGCATATGCGTTTTTACCAGTAGATAACACCTGCCGGGATATGTTCTTTCAATATGCCTCTAAAGCTTGTAATCCCCACGGCCTGTGTTAAGTTCTTATGGCATGGTGGCATCATCACCAAAGATTAAGCCGATTGAAAGGAGGCTTCGATGTGCGCTCTTATGCGCTTTTTTGTTGGATGTCTCATTTCTCTTATTGTATGCCTGCCTTCTTTTGCCGGGCAAACCCCTCTCAATGTCAATCTGGATGTTAAGGAATTTTATCTTGAAAACGGCATGCAGTTCCTCATCGTAGAACGCCCCGCAACACCCCAGATCGCCTGTCGCGTTTCCATCCGGGCGGGATCCGCTTTCGAAGATGCGGGCAAGACCGGCATCGCCCACATGCTGGAGCACATGATGTTCAAGGGAACCAAGAACTTCGGGACAACGGATCACGAAAAAGACCGATTGCTTCAGAATCGGATCGAGGCGGCCTACCAGGATATTCTGAAAGAAGAGGCGAAACGGACCCCTGATCACTCTTTAATTCGGCGAAAGCTGACAGAGATGGAACGCCTTCGTCAAGAGGTTCAAGAAATATACGTTCCTCAAACATTTTCCATGCACATGTCCATGAACGGTGCGGTCGGTATCAACGCGTTCACGTCCAAAGATGAAACGCAGTATTTAATGTCCGTGCCGTCGGACATGATAGAACTGTGGTTTTCTATGGTCAGCGAACAGCTTTTTGAGCCGGCATGGAGAGAGTTCTATGTTGAAAAGGAAGTGGTCCTGCGCGAGTGGGATTTCCGCTACATCAATAATCCGGACGGGGCTGCATACCTGGACCTTTTCGCAAACGCTTACACGGCTCACCCTTACCAAAATCCGACGATCGGCTGGAAGTCGGATATGGAAAGATTCAACACAACCGATGCCATGGCATTTCATGAGAACTACTACAAGCCGGCAAATGCCGTCGTTGTCCTAGTAGGAGACGTCACGGCGGAAAAAGCAAAAAAACTTGCCGGGATCTATTTCGGTCGATATCCCGCAGGGCATCGTGCTCCTGAGATCGTTACCGGGGAGCCGTCTCAGCAAGGCCCCCGCAAAAGCATCCGATTCCTTAAAGGCGCCCGCGCTCCTCGAGTGCTTCTCGGTTTTCATGGTGCGAGGATGGGAAGTGATGACTTTTACGCTTTGGATGCACTGACGATGATATTGAGCAGCGGCCTGAGTGCTCGTTTGAACCAGGAGCTCGTGAACAAAGGGCTTGCCACGGCGGCTTGGGCCTATCATCCGGACAATCGCTTCGGAGGTATGGTCGTGCTTGGAGGCATTCCAACTGAAAAAGGAGAAACGGCGGACATTGCTCCTGATGAGAGCCCGGTTTATTTAAAAGCTTGTGAGAACCTTGAGAAAAATCTTTTTACTCAAATTGAAATTCTGAAAAAAGAACCGGTCTCTCCAATCGAATTAGCGAGGATCAAAAACCTGAGCTACCGGGATTTTCTAGACCAGATACGTTCCAATGAGGGATTGGCCCGCATGCTTGCCACAACGGAAGTCCAAATCGGATGGCGATACCTCCTTACCTACCTCGCCCGAATCAGCAAGGTAACGGCTGAAGACATTATGGGGGCGGCAAGCAAATATCTTCGGGAGGATAACAAAACCACGGTCTTCGTCGTTCCAGGAGGAAAACTCGAGCGGCCTCCTGTCCCCTATGAGGAGGTGCGCTCCTTTACCGGCGCCGCGGCAAGAAAAACGCACAGCCCCGCGGATCTCCTGAATCACTCCGTTTATCCGAAACCCGCAGGCTGGAAGCATCCTTTATCGTTCCACAGGAAGCCGCAGAAAGTCCGTTACCCGCAGGCGGAAAAGACAACAATAGAAGGTACAACCGTCTTCTACATGTCGGACCGTGAGCTTCCCCTGATCGATCTTTGCCTGCTGATCAAGGCAGGTGAGGTCGATGTTGCGGAAAGCAGACAAGGTCTTGCAGAAATATTCAACCGCTCTTTGGTCAAGGGAGGAACCGAAGGCTTTTCACCTCAGGAAGTCGCTCTGGCTCTGGATGAAAAGGCCATGAAGCTGTCTGTAAGCGTGGACGAGGAGGATACAACCATCCGGCTTTCCGTCATGAAGGACGACTGGGAGCATGGTCTCAAAATGCTCGAGGAAATACTCTTGCGACCCCTTTTTGGTGATGAGATCCTCAAAATCGCGAAAGAACAAGCTCTGACAGATCTCAAAAGGCAAGGCGAAAACGCACAGGCTGTGGCAATGAGAGAGGCCATGATCTGGCATTTCAGAGGTCACCCGTACGGGAGGGACCCTCTTTATGCGGTTGAAACCATCCCTGCCGTCGCTAAGGAAGATCTGAAAGCCTTTCTGAAGAAAAACTTCGTCCCTGCAAACACAGTTGTCGCCGTATCAGGAGATATTGATCGGCAACCAGCCATGGAGTCTCTCCGGAAGTTCTTGTGTCGTTTCCCCCTTGATGAAGCTTTTTCAAGAAACCTTTCGGCCCCCAATACAACCGGGCCGGTTCTTGCTCTGATCCCCAAACCCGGCCAGGTCCAGTCCCAAGTCGCCCTTGTCTTGCCGAGCGTAAGCCGCACCCATCCGGACTACTGGAAGATCAGCCTCCTCATGAGTATTTTCGGAGGGAGCGATTCCATGTTGTTTACAAGACTGAGGGAAGATCTTGGACTGGTTTACGCCGCCTTCTTCACACAGACCTATAAGTGGAAAGCGGGCATGCTCTTGGGTTACATAGGCTGCAAGGGCGACATGACGGTAAAGGCCATTCTTGAAACGATCACGATAATGCAGGCTCTCGGTAAAAGCCTTGCGGAAAGGGAGCTGGAGCAAAAGCGGATGGATCTGCTGAACAGCTTTGTTTTCAACCTCGACACGCCGGCCCAACTCGTGGAAGCCTACGCCCGATATCACATGCGCGGCGAGCCGCCGGACACTCTTGAAAGGATTCAGGATGCTTATATCCTGGCACAAAAGGAAGAGCTTGAGGCCCTGGCTAGGGCTTTTCTTGATCCGAGTCGGATTCAGGTCTTTATCGTGGCGGACCCTGAAACAAAGGTCCGCCATGAAAAAGGGGAAATCGAACTCATTGCGGAGAGTCTAAGCGATTTAGCTTCAGACGTCGGCTTGCCTTTTAGGCAAATCCCCCTGCGCTGATTAGGGTTATAACCGTCAAAACGGTTGGAGAGATCGGCCTGGGAGCTTGGAAGCAGTCTTTTAATAGGGAATTTGACGGCGGCCGAAAAAAAGAGCGTTTATCAACATCATCAAGGAATTTAAGCATATTCGAAACCTCTTGAACTATGCCTTCAATTTTTTTATTATGCCTTCGCCTTTCACCACTTCTCCTATGAGGTGACAATCAAATGAAAACTCAAACCCACGGTGTGCCTTATCCCTTTCTTTTTTCGCCGATTCGAATCAATCACATGCATCTAACGAATCGCATTGTCATGACGGCTATGCACCTCGGCTACACCCCGAAGGGGGAAGTCACGGATCAACTAGTCGAATTTTATGCGGAGAGATCCCGGGGCGGTGTGGGCCTCATCATTGTAGGCGGCTGCCCGGTGGACGAATACGGCGGCATGGCGGGCATGGTCTCACTCAACCATGACCGTTTTATTCCGGGTCTTCAAAAACTCACCCGAGCGGTAAAGGGAGGCGGCGCAAGAATCGCGGCTCAGCTCTATCAGGCGGGGCGCTACACCCATTCGGCTATGATCGGGGGACGCAAGCCTTTTTCCTCTTCGGCGGTCAGGTCCAAGCTCACAGGCGAGATTCCTCGCGCCCTGGAGTTGGACGAAATTCCAGGAGTTCAGGACAAGTTTGCAGAGGCAGCAGTGCGGGCAATAAATGCCGGCTTTGACGCTGTGGAGATTCTCGGGAGTGCAGGGTATCTGATATGCCAGTTCCTATCTCCAATCACAAACTTGAGAGACGACGCTTACGGCGGATCCTTGGCAAATCGGATGCGGTTTGGACTCGAGGTAGTTGAAAAGGTACGCAGAGCCGTAGGACCCGATTACCCCGTGATTATTCGGCTGGCCGGCAATGACTTCATGGAAGGAGGCCATACCAATAAGGAGGCCCGGATCTTTGCCTCGGAGCTGGACAAAAAGGGGATAGACCTTTTCGATATCACGGGAGGATGGCATGAAACGCGCGTCCCTCAGTTGACCATGCATGTTCCGCAGGGCGCATTTCGGTATCTCGCTCAAGGCATCAAGTCGGTTGTTCGAGCTCCCGTGCTTGCCAGCAACCGTATTAATGATCCCTCTCTCGGAGAGGAGATCATCCGGCAAGGCGAAGCGGACATGGTCACCATGGCCAGGGGACTCCTGGCCGACCCTTATCTTCCCGACAAAGCCGTCAAAGGGAAAGCAAACCTTATCTATCATTGCGTGGCCTGCAACCAGGGATGCTTTGATCGTATCTTTCAACTCAGACCGGTCACCTGCCTTGTGAACCCGAGAGCCGGACTTGAGTGGAATACAAAAATTGCGCCGGCGCCTAGGGCCAAGAAGGTGCTGGTTATTGGAGGGGGCCCTGCAGGAATGAAGGCCGCCTGCACCGCCGCTGAGCGGGGCCATAAGGTCCTGCTTGTCGAAAAAGCTTCCGGTTTAGGCGGACAGCTTCTCTTCAATGAATCCATTCCAGGAAGAAAGGAAATCGTCCGGGCGGCACGGGATTTGGAAAACAATCTGCGTGCCCTGCCGGTGGAGATTCGTCTTTCGACCGAAGCCAATGTCTCCTTTGTCGAAAGTGCGGCGCCTGATGCCGTTATTATAGCTACGGGAGCTACTCCCTCGGTGCCGGATATTGCAGGAATTCGGAATGAGAAAGTAGTAACCGCATGGGATGTGCTCTCGGGAAAAAAGGAAGTCGGACGACATGTCGTCATCATAGGAGGCAATGCGGTGGGCCTTGAGACTGCTCTCTATCTTGCACAGCAAGGTACAATTTCACCTGAAGTGCTCCACTTCCTCGTCACCACTAGGGCAGAATCCATGGAGAGCATCGAACCATTGCTTAACAAGGGTAACAAGAATGTCACAGTGGTCGAGATGACAGGGAGGGCCGGGCAAGATATCGGAAGCTCAACCCGGTGGACCGTAATGGCGGAATTAAAACGCCTCGGTGTGAGCGTTATAACTTCCTCCAAGGCCGTTGAAATGAAAGAGGAGGGGGTTATCCTTGATAGGGACGGAAAACGAGAACTTCTTGCCGCCGATACGGTGGTAATTGCAGCAGGCTCCCTTTCTGTGAACGCATTGGCCGGCGAATTGGAGGATTTGGTTTCAGAGATCCACGTTGTCGGTGACGCACGAAACCCTCGCAACGCTCTTGAAGCGACCAGAGAAGGCTGGCTGGCCGGATTGAAAGTCTGATCAACGCCGACCTCTCCGCTCAACAAAAAATGGCTTGACACCTTTGCTTCTTTTCAGATAAGAATACTTGCATTAGCTCGTCCTCTTACGGTCATTTTGGAATTTTTAATTTGCACCGTAACCTCCCGTTGATTCGAATCAGGTGCTTCAGTGGATTTTCCTTTTCGACATTCCATCTTAATGAATAGCCGGAAAGGGAGAGTGTGTGTTGGTTTGGGTATTTTAAAGTCGATCGTTTTTCGCGTACAGGAGGGCTTGCCCGTTATCCGGCAAGCCGTAGGCAAAACACCAACAAAACAAAGGAGGGATTATGGAGGTTAAAAAGATTTTTCTGCCCGAGTCGGAGTTGCCTCGCCAGTGGTACAACATTCTGGCGGATATGCCCACACCCATGGAACCGCCGCTTCACCCGGGGACCGGCCAGCCTGTTGGTCCGGACGATCTGGCCCCTATCTTCCCTATGAATCTGATCGAACAAGAGGTCAGCACGCAGAGATTCATCGACATTCCGGAAGAGATCTTGAAGATATACACTATTTGGAGACCCACGCCGCTGTATCGGGCTTACAATCTCGAAAGATATCTTAATACCCCCGCCAAAATCTACTTCAAGAACGAAGGTGTGAGTCCGGCAGGGAGCCACAAGCCCAACACCGCCGTAGCCCAGGCTTACTATAATAAAGTGGCGGGCACCAAGAGGATCACCACCGAAACGGGTGCCGGTCAGTGGGGAAGTGCCCTTTCCATGGCCTGTGCATTCTTCGGACTGGAGTGCAAAGTCTACATGGTCAAAATAAGCTTTAACCAGAAGCCCTATCGCCGGCTCATGATGGAAACCTGGGGGGCCAACTGCGTGGCCAGTCCGAGCACCGAGACAAAGGCCGGTCAGTCGATTCTGGCCCAGAATCCCGATTCTCCCGGAAGCCTGGGTATCGCCATCAGCGAGGCTGTAGAATCGGCTGTGACCGGCAAGGATTCAAAATATTCCCTGGGAAGTGTCTTGAATCATGTCATGCTTCATCAAACCGTCAACGGCCTGGAATGCCAGAAGCAGTTAGCTATTGCCGGAGACTATCCGGACGTTATCATTGGGTGCGCAGGGGGAGGGAGCAACTTCGCAGGGCACGCCTTTCCCTTTGCAAGGGATAAGATCTACGGCAAGAACATCGACATCATCGCCGTTGAACCGCTTTCCTGCCCAACCATGACAAGAGGTCCCTTTGCATACGACTTCGGAGACACGGTACAGATGACCCCTCTCCTCCCCATGCATACTCTTGGGCACAGTTTTGTGCCTGCACCCATCCATGCGGGAGGTCTGCGATATCACGGAATGGCGCCCATAATCTCGCAGCTTATCCTGGACGGTGTGATCAGAGCCGAGGCTGTTCCTCAGCTCGAGACCTTTGAGGCAGGCATAACCTTTGCCCGAACCGAAGGCTTCATCAGCGCCCCTGAGACGAACCACGCCATCGCCATGGTTATTCGTGAGGCAATCAAAGCCAGGGAGGAAGGAAAGGAAAAGGTCATCCTCTTCAACTGGAGCGGACATGGACTGGTAGACATGACCGCCTATGAAGCCTACTTGAGGGGCAAGCTGTCGAATCACGCACTGCCTGAAGAAGAGATACACAGGGCCCTGAGCGACATTGCAAATTTTCCCAAACCAAAGCAATATCGGGCAGCCAAAGTGTAGCCTCTCCTCTGTTTCAGCACCTTGCCGGAGGTTCTTCAAGATCAACCTCCGGCAACATTTCTCTTAGGGCTTGAGAACACGGTTCCTTTCAAGCCCGCCCTCACGCTCTCAAAGGAGAAGCATCATGAAGAAAGAAAGCACGCCCCCCGGAGATGACTTTGAAATCCGCTGCCCAAGGCTCGGCCATCATCTTGCCTTCTCCTACTGCAGGGTAGAAAATAAGGGGCTCCCTTGTTTCAAAGTCATCGATTGCTGGTACCGGCATTTTATGATAGAAGATTTTCTGCGCAAAAATTTGACATCCGAGGAATGGGATAGGGTTTTCAATCACCCCATAAAGCCCAAAGTGCTCTCCCTCATTGAGCTGATAGAGGAAGCGCAAAAGGAGAAGCAACAGGAGCAATGATGAAACAGGAAATCCTTTTGGGAAATGGCGCCATAGCTCTGGGGCTCCTTGAAGCCGGCTGTCAGGTGGTCACTTCTTACCCGGGCACCCCCAGCTCCGAGATCCTCCCTGAAGTCATTCGTTTTAAAAAATTAGAGAACCTCACCACCTATGTCGAGTGGTCCACCAACGAAAAGGTCGCCCTGGATAATGCCTTTGCTGCATCGATCGCAGGCAAGCGAGCGGCCTGCTGCATGAAGCAGGTTGGTCTCAATGTGGCCGCCGACTCTCTTATGAGCGCCGCCTACATGGGCACCAAGGCCGCCCTGGTGATTATTTCCTGTGACGATCCCGGCCCCCATTCTTCACAGACTGAGCAAGACACGCGGTTCATGGCGAGACTCGCCAAGGTTCCTGTTCTGGACCCCTCCACTCCCGAGGAGGCAAGAAAAATGGTCGGGCTGGCCGTGGATCTGTCCGAGGAATTCAGAATTCCCGTCATCCTGCGACCGGCCATCAGGGTGTGCCACGCGCGCCAGAACATCCTCTACGGAGAGCTGAAAGGGAACGACAAAAAGAGCTCCTTTGAAAAGGACCCTATGCATTGGGCAGCCACTCCCCGTTTTCGGCTTATCTTGCACGAGGAGCTGAACCGGAAACTTCAGAAAATCGCGGAGAAATTCGAAGCCCTTTCCGAATATAATTTCCATACCCTTGACCTTGCAAAAAGATACCCCCTCGGTATCGTGGCAAGCGGAGTTTCTTATGCCGTGGTTCGGGACATTCTGATGGAGCGGGATCGCAAGGACATACCGGTTCTTAAAATCGCCACACCCTTCCCTTTCCCTGAAGGTCTCGCCGATTCATTCATGGAGGCCTGTGACCGGGTTCTGGTTATAGAAGAAACAGATACGTTGATGGAATATTTGCTGAGGGACAAGAAAAAAGTTCTGGGGCGTCTGTCCGGGCACGTTCCTCTGCAAGGAGAACTGGTTCCCCATGTGATTGAGAGGATCATGAACAGTGTGCTCCAGGAATTAAACCTAAGGCCCCTCGAAGTCGGTAAGGAGAGCGGAGTCGCGGAACTTGTCAATCGTCTCGACCTCCCCGTGCGAAGACCGACCCTTTGCCCCGGATGCCCTCACAGGGCCGCCTTTTTCGCAATCAGAAAGAGAGAGCCCAAGGCCATTTTTACATCGGACATCGGGTGCTACACTCTGGGGCTCAATCTTGGCGCTGTTGATACCTGTCTGGACATGGGAGCATCAATCACCATGGCTTCCGGCTTTTACCACGCTTTTTCCCAGGATGGTATTAATCAACCGATTGTCGCCACTATCGGAGATTCCACCTTTTTCCACTCCGGGACCGCAGGCCTGCTGAACGCTGTTTACAATGGCGCGCGGTTCATTCTTGTGATCCTGGACAACCTGACCACAGCCATGACCGGCATGCAACCCACTCCCGCCCTTGGGATTCGGGCCGATGGAAGCCGGGGAAAGGCCGTCTCCTTGGAAAGAAGTGTGGCCGGTTGCGGCGTAGATTTTATTGAAGTGCTGGACCCATACGATCTTAAAAAGATGGACGAGGTTCTCAGGAAAGCCTCGGAATATGTCCGGGAACCGGAAGGCGGCATTGCCGTCATCATCGCCCGCCATCCCTGCCTCATTGCCTACAGGGAAGAGGCCGTCCCCTACAAGAAGAAGGTGGTAATCACCGACGAATGTACGGAATGCAACTTCTGCATTGAGCGCTTCGAATGCCCCGCCATCTATCACGACCAGGAACTGGGGCGCACGAACATCAACGACCGGCTTTGCACCGGATGCGGCGTTTGCCTGTCCGTCTGCCCTAAGGGCGCCATCGTGGAGGCTAAATGAATACGACCAACGTGGTGCTTTGCGGCCTGGGTGGCCAGGGTATTCTGTTCCTGACGAAAGTCCT
>JAFGDM010000025.1 GCA_016932115.1 Deltaproteobacteria bacterium
ATCCGGATCTACCGTACACTCCGGAGGGTGGAAGAGATCCTCAAAAAAAACCTTGCAAAAGAATCTTTTGCCCTTCAGGGCTCGCTCGCCGAACCGGAACAAAATACTTTTCTCAGTCGCTTTGTGGATGCCATGAATGACGATCTGAACACGCCCAATGCGATCGCCTTGATTTTTGAAAAGATTACCGACATGAACAAGACCGCTGACGCCGGCGAGGGCGAGAAGGAAGCAAGAAGTTTGGAACAAGATCTCGGTCAACTCCGTGCGGCTGCCGAGGTCCTGGGAATTTTGGAGGAAAGACCTGAGGCCTTCTTCGAGACAGTTGCAACCCCCTCTTCCAAGGTTGACCCTGCTGAAATCGAAGCCCTTATTGAAAAAAGGGCCAAGGCTCGAACTGAAAAAAACTTTGCCATGGCGGATGACATCCGTAAACTGCTCAAGGAAAAGGGGATTGTGCTTGAGGATGGCCCGAAGGGAACCTCGTGGAGGTACGATATCTGAAACGGCGCATGGCAGGAAATGCAGAAATTGTGACAAGCCCATGAACGCTTTCCTATTGACAACCGACCTCGAGCCCTGCGGGGACCAACCCAAAGCCATTGAGGATCTCACGAGAGGCGTCCTGGGGGGGCTCAAAGATCTAGTTCTGCTGGGCGTCACAGGTTCGGGCAAGACCTTTACCATGGCCCACACCATCGCGCGGGTCCGGAAGCCCACCCTCATCATAGCCCCCAACAAAACACTGGCCGCGCAACTCTTCGGCGAACTGAAACGGCTCTTTCCCCACAACGCCGTGGAATACTTTGTCAGCTACTATGATTACTATCAGCCGGAAGCCTACATTCCTCAGTCCGACACCTATATCGCAAAAGACTCTCACATCAATGAGCAAATCGATAAGATGCGCCACTCTGCAACCCGCTCCCTTCTGGACCGCGATGACGTGATCATAGTGGCGAGCGTTTCGTGCATATACGGCCTGGGTTCGCCTGAGGCCTACCAAAACATGCTCCTCTCTATCGAAAAAGGGGGAACGATTCCCAGGGAAGAGATGCTGAAAAAGCTGGTGGAGATTCATTACGAGCGAGGGGAGTATGATTTCACGAGGGGTTGCTTCAGGGTTCGCGGGGATGTGGTGGACATTTACCCTGTTCACGAAGAGGACCGAGCAGTGCGAGTTTATTTCTTCGGCGACCTCATCGATACAATCCGGGAGATAGATCCCCTTTCAGGAAAGGTGACGGGAGAAATCAACCGAATCACGATTTATCCCGCCACCCATTACGTGACCACTGTGGACATCCGTGAAAAAGCCATCGGGAGAATTAAGGAAGAACTGAAGGAAAGGATCGCAACCTTCCGCAGCACCGACAAACTCATTGAGGCGCAGAGGATCGAAGAGAGAACCCTTTTCGATCTGGAGATGATGATCGAAATGGGTTACTGTCACGGCATCGAGAATTACTCGAGGCACCTGACCGGAAGAGAGGCCGGTGAGCCTCCTCCCACCCTTCTTGATTATTTCCCGAGAGATTTTCTAGTCATCATCGATGAAAGCCATATCACGGTTCCTCAACTCAATGGGATGTACAACGGCGATCGTTCCAGAAAGGAAACACTCGTCAACTACGGCTTTCGCCTTCCCTCAGCCCTGGACAACAGACCTCTCAAGTTCGAAGAGTTTGTGTCAAGGATTCACCAGGTTATCTACGTTTCGGCTACACCCGGACCCTACGAACTTGAAAGGGCCGATCTGGTAACTGAACAGATTATCCGGCCCACAGGCCTGACAGACCCCGAAATTGTGGTCCGGCCTGCCGCAAATCAGGTCGACGACCTATCGGGCTGGATCAGAGACAGGATCAGTAAACATGAGCGCATTCTTGTCACAACCCTGACCAAGAGCATGGCTGAAGACCTGACAGATTACTACGCAGAGCTTGGTATTCCCATTCGCTATCTGCATTCGGACATCAAGACCATTGAGAGGATGGAGATCATCAGAGACCTTCGGCTGGGCGTTTTCGACGTCCTGGTTGGAATCAATCTGCTGAGGGAAGGCCTCGATCTCCCCGAGGTTTCCCTGGTAGCCATCCTCGACGCCGACAAAGAAGGTTTTTTACGGTCCGATCGGTCTCTGATTCAGACCTGTGGTCGCGCAGCAAGAAACATCCACGGCACAGTAATTCTTTACGCCGATCGTATCACGGGCTCAATGGCGAGGGCCATCGATGAGAGCAACCGGCGACGTCTGCTTCAAGTGACGTACAACCAACTTCACGGAATCACTCCGGTTTCGATTCAGAAAGCCATTGACGACGTCCTTGGTTCTCCTTATGAAAGGGACTATGTGACCGTCCCTTTGGCGGCGGAGAAAGAGGCTCCCTACCTCGACCCCGGCTCGATTGAAAAACAAATCAAGAAGCTGGAGAAAAAGATGAAGGGGGCGGCGAAAAAAATGGAGTTCGAAGAAGCGGCAAGGTGGCGAGACGAAATTAGAGCTCTGGAAACCCTCCAACTCGGCGTGCTGGGGGAGTAGAGTTTTTTCAAACAGCTAAATTGTTACAAAATGCTAAGGTTCTTGCAAAAAAAGCTGCCGTATCTCTTCAAGGCTTGAAAGGCATACTTATGGAATCGAC
>JAFGDM010000119.1 GCA_016932115.1 Deltaproteobacteria bacterium
AGTTTGTCGAACGGGAAGCGGCCCTGGCTGTAAAGATCAAGGAGTCTCGGAATGAAGAGATCCGAAACGGAGTCGCCTGCAAGGACCCCGCGAACCGTCCGGCCGTTCATGATCAGGTCCATATCAAGGCTCACTTCCGTGCCCGGCGGTACAACTCCGAGGAGTCCGCAAACCCCGCGGCGGGGCAAAACATCCACAGCCTGCCGCAGGACCTTGGGATTGCCGACACACTCCAGGCTGAATTCAGCTCCACCGCCCGTAATATCGCGGATCGCCGCAACCGGATCGCTTTCTTCAGCGTTGATGGTGTGGGTGGCGCCGAATTCCTTTGCCTTTTTAAGGCGCTCCGGAATGACATCCACGACGATCATGGTGGTGCAACCGCACACTACCGAAGCGAGCAGGCCGCTCATGCCCACGGGGCCTACCCCGAAAATAGCGATGGAGGCACCGGGGCGGGGACGAAGGGTGTTCATGACTGCTCCCGCACCGGTCCGGATACCGCAACCCAGGGGGCCTAGAATTTCAACAGGAACATCTTTTCTGACTTTTACGATGGTTCTTTCATTGGTTAGCGCGAAATCGGCGAGAGAAGACTGACAAAAAAAGGACCCATAGATGACTTGATTCCCCTTTCGCAGGGTCGTGGTCCCGTCAGGGCGAGCCCCGTTGAAATTATAGAGAAAGAGATTGTCGCAATAGGGCTCGTTACCTGACTTGCAGGATGGGCAGACTCCGCAGGAATTCCAGCTCAAGGCCACGTGATCCCCCGGTTTTACCTTGGTTACCCGGGAGCCCACCTTTTCAACCACGCCTGCCCCTTCATGCCCGAAGACGGCAGGGAAAGCACGCGTGGGCGGGATCGGCAGATACTGATCCCGGCCGGCCAGATCCGTGTGGCATATGCCGGTAGCCGCGATGCGAACCACAACTTCGTCGTCGTTGGGCTCGCTCAGTTCGAGTTGTTCAATGGTGAATGCCCCTGATTTCTCAAAAACGACGGCGGCTTTTGTTTTCATGTTCACCTCCTATGGTATGAGTGTTTCTATAGTTTCAGAGCGTCGGCGACATATGAAAGACCGAGCTGTGTAAGTTTTTCTCGTTTCGGCGTGCCTGTGTCCAGGTCCCAGCCCCGTTCCGTGTAGTATTCGTCGAGCATTTTCCTGAGGTCGTCTTTGCTTATGAATTGCCCCTTGGATGCGCCTTCCTTAATGGGTTCCATCATGAGTCTTTCAGGCAGGGTGTCGTCACTGCGACAAAACCCTTCTCGAGCATTAAAGCCTCTGGCCAGATTATTGATTCTTTCCCCGACCGTCTGAACTTGTTCGGCGCTGAAATTCAAGCCTGTAACGGCTTGCATCAAGTCGGCCGTATTCTGGGTGGCTTGGGCTGCGACCGCCATGTCAAGAAGAAAGGCACACATGGTGGGAGCATCGCAGGTGGCGGTGCGAACATCCTGGTTCCACTTGGTCAGTTTCCCTTTGCCCTCAGCAGAAAACCTGTCCACTTCATTGGGGATGGGGATGCCGAAAATTTCCTGAAAGGCATAACCCCTGTTATGGTCGGCTCCCGTGTAAGCGGTGGCGAAGTTGAGTCCGTGGGCTTTGGCGCCCCGCACATCATAGGCGGGAAGCTCCAGCCCTTTGATATGAATTGCGTACTTTTCGGAACTTTTGCCGATCTTCTTTGCGGCTGCCTTGGTGCCGTCTGCAAGCAGTGCGCCGATACCCTCCCGGTAGGCCATGAGCCTGAGCAGAGTGAGCATGGCTTCGTCATTGCCGAAGTTGAGTTTCAGGCCGCCTGTTTCCTTGTCAGTGAGGATTCCTTTCTCATAAAGCTCCATGGCAAAACCGATGGTGACGCCCGCGGAGATGGTATCCAATCCAAGCTCGTCTGCCAGCCGATCGGCGGCAATAATGGCATCAATGTTTTCAACCCCTGTTTGTCCGCCAAAGGAAAAGAACGTTTCGTATTCCGGGCCTTCCGCCATAATGCCTTCATAAACACCTGTCTTGGCAACCTTTACCTGGCTGCATCCGACCGGGCACCCGTAGCAATGTTCGCTCCCCACATTACGCGTCAGCTGCGCCTCAACCCCGATTTTATCGACGGGCGCATACTCGCCTGTGGCGGAGAAGTTCTTGGTCGGAAAGATTCCAATCGCACAGGCGTGATCGACCACCATAGGAGTCCCGATCTTTGAGAATTGGGGATAAAGGACGGGGCTTTCTTTCATAAGCTTCGCGAAATTGTCTCTTGCGGTTTTATATTTATCCCTGTCTGCGACGGCTATTTCTCCGCTCCCCCTGATGGCTATGGCCTTGAGATTTTTAGATCCCATTACCGCGCCGAGCCCTTTGCGTCCTGCGGCTCTGAGCTCGTTGATGATGCAGGCAAGCTTGCACAAATTCTCTCCTGCCGGCCCGATGCAGGCTATCCTGACGTTCTGATCGTTCAGTTCGTTCTTGATGATTTGCTGACAGTCCGTGGTTTTCATGCCCCACACCTTTTTTGCACTACGGAACTGGACCTTACCGTCTTTAATCCAGAGATACGTGGGGGTTTCAGCCTTTCCCTCGATGATGAGAACGTCGTAGCCGGCGTATTTAAGCTCCACGGGAAAGTAACCGCCCACGAGAGCAACACCGACTGCGTTGGTGAGAGGGGATTTGGCTGTAACAGCCATACGGCTCGCGCAGGGGATCGTGGTTCCGGAAAAGGGGCCTGAAGCAAAGATCAGCTTGTTGTCGGGACCTAGAGGATCAACGCCGCCTCGAACTTCATCAAAAAGAAACTTGATGCCGAATCCTGCCCCACCGATGAAATCCTTTGCTGTTTGCAGAGGCAACGCCTCTTCTTTTGAAGTCTTATTCGTGAGATTAACCCGCAATATTTTGCTCGTATATCCTCCTTTGTACATTCTACACCTCCTTATATAGAAATACTGCCCGAATTTGCCGAAAATCATCCCTCATAGGAGTTACGCTTTGCGCTCGATCTCTGCGTTGCCGATAAACTGCTTCAGTGTTGGAATCGTGCGAACCTTTACCTTGATCACAGGTTTCTCTATTATGTTATGAAAGCCGCAACAATTTAGCTGTTTGAAAAATCGCAAGCATCAAGCATGGGGGTCTCTCTTAAAACTCAAAAACGAAGAGTATTCGGGGTGGGGCACGAAAACAGCCGGGTGGCAAAGGCGGGCGGTGAGGCTTCACAAGGACTTCGAGGATCGACCTATTTTGGCGATACCCCGGACGACCTCCGCCCGCCTCACCCGTTGCCCGAAGCATAACATAGCGATGTG
>JAFGDM010000120.1 GCA_016932115.1 Deltaproteobacteria bacterium
AACCCGGATTGTTTCCGCAAGGCGGACCGATGGTGCGATCGGTTGGATTGCTTTTGGCGTCGATACTGTTTGCAAGAGGACGTTCCTCAAGAGGAAGAGAAGCCGCAACAGTGAGAGGAATGCAGTTCACAGCATGTTTTGAAAAACATTGAAGACATCCCTGACAGGCGTTTGCCGGAAAGGAGGGTTAACCCCATGCTGAGCCGGAAGAGAAAAGAATACTTTAAGAAGTGTCTAACTCAAAGGTTGAATGAAAGCCTGGGAAAAGCGCAGGACACCATTGCGGATATTAGCGACCTCAGGGATAGATTTTCTGATGAAATCGATGAAGCCGCTTTTGCCTCTGACACCGGGTTCTCTCTACGGATCAGGGACAGGGAGGCAAGGCTGATCAAAAAAATAAGGGATGCTTTAGAGAGGCTGGAAGAGGGAACCTACGGCATCTGTGAGGAGTGCGGTAAAGAGATTCCTTATAAAAGGTTAGTAGCCCGCCCGGTAACCTCATTGTGTATTAAATGCAAGAACGAGCAGGAAGCTGCAGAGAGGGTCGGAGGTGAACAATGGCTACGCTGTTGCATGTTCATAGGATGAAGGAGGGGCCGGAGATGAACAAGATCCTCATCGTTGACGATGATCTGGCGATTCGCATACTTTATGCCGAAGAACTTATTGAAGAGGGATATGAGGTAGTCACCTACGATGGAGGCAAAGACCTTCTGAACGTGATCAATGAGGAAACCCCTGACCTCGTGCTGCTCGACATAAGGCTGGGTGAAGAAAGCGGTCTCGACATACTCCAGGATATCCGAAATACATACTACAACCTCCCCGTCATTTTATGTACTGCTTATCAAGATTTCAAATACGATTTGAAGTCAATAGCCGCCGATTATTATGTGCTCAAGAGCTCGGACATGAAGGACCTAAAACTCAAAGTGAAAATGGCCTTTCAAGGGATGGAGAGGCTGGAGTCCCCCGGCGCAAGCGGGCAAGATATAGGAGGTGAAAACAAGCCCTGCTTAACAAACAGAAGGTTCAACGAAAGCATCACTATAACGCACTCTTTTTAATCGCTTTCCAAGCATCTACAGAAACCAAAAGGAAGTCTCTATCATGGCATGCAATTTTAAAATTGTTGTTCGTCGTAATAGCGGCAGTCTCCATTTGGACCTGGCTGGGGATTTTGACGGGTCTTCTGCATTTGAACTCCTTAATACATTGAATGATAACATAAACGGCGCGTCCAGGATAATCGTCCAAACCGAAAGCCTGAAAGGCATCCACCCCTTTGGAAGCCGGGTTCTAGAAAGCCACTTGCGTGGTTTAAAGCGACGGGGCTTTGAGATTCTCTTTACCGGAGACAAAGCGAAACTGATCTTTCAAGAGGAAGCTCCGGGATAGTAGGTAGGTTAATTTGGATAATCATAACCGGCCATTTTTTTATTGTAATCTTTTGATGTCTCATTGTTCAAAGCCGATGAATCTGCCTCCGGCGGAAAGGAGCCATCATGAATCGCCAAGTACTCAATTATGAAACATTGCTGAAGGTTACCAATGCCATCTCCCATTCCAGAGATCCGGAAGAAGTGGTATTGATGTCGGTCGAAAGTATTACTTTAGCGCTTAATGTCAAGGGATGTATGCTCTTTTTAATCAATCGCGACAGCGATGAGCTGGAAGTAGCAGCGGCTTTCGGCTTGAGCGATGAATATATCAACAAAGGGCCCCTCAGCGCTCTAAAGTCCATCACCTCGTCCCTGAAGGAAGGACCTGTGGCGATTTACGATGTATCTGATGATCCCCGGATACAGTATCCCGAAGCAGCGCGTAAAGAAGGAATATCATCCATACTGTCCGTGCCGATCACCGTGCGGGCACGAACGATCGGCACGCTGCGCGTATATACCGCCGGACCCTGGGAGTTCACACTGGATGATGTCAATTTCGTTCAGGCTATGGCCAACATGGCCGGCATGGCCATTGATATGGCAAGATATTCTAAGGGACTAAAAGACAGCATTGAAATATTGAAAACCTTGCGGGACCCGAAAACTCTAAAATCCAAGAGACGCACACCATACGAAAGCGTTCCGAAAAGCTTCGCCTGAGTCTGATACCTTGACTCGCCTAGGCCCCTTGTGCATGATTGTTCCAATTCACATCAGGCCCGGAAGAGTCGCCTCATAGCGTTCAGCTTTTAGTGCCGGGCTGCTTCAGCGGGAACCTTCAGTCTCTTCCCTTGGACGGGTGGCGATTATTTCACCGCCTTCAAACCTTCCGGCAGTCGGACCTTTGCATCAGCAATGGATTCGGGAAACACATTAATCCGCTTCCCCTTTTGGTTCCGCTGAAAAACGCATGCCACCGCAGCTTCTTTAGGGTCCATGCCAAAGATGGCCTGATTCGCGTCATCGAACTTGATGCGTCCCATAACCCCTGTTTGGTCTGTTTTCTTGATTTCTCTCACCACAACATCCGGGTCAAGGCTTCCCACTCTTTCAATCGCCTCTTTCAAGATGTACACCGATTCCCAGGTGGGGCCAGGGCCATGACCCGCTTCCATGAGCTTGACGAATTTCTTCTCATAGGCCTTAAGCAACTCGACCGATACCTTCCACCAATTCCGTGGATGTCGGTATGCCGATGACAATAGGGTCCGCCGCCTGCGCGGAAAAGAAGCACAAAAGCCCCAGCACCAAAAACATACCAACCACCCCTATTCCTGTTTGTTTTTTTACCGTGTACCTTGACCCGTGCGCCGCTTTATCCTATATGAATCGCGCGACCTGCGAGCGCCTGTGCAGCTTCCATGATGGCTTCACTGATCGTCGGATGAGGATGAACCGTTTGAGCCAATTCTTCAACAGTGCGTTCCAGGCTGATCATACCGGATGGTCCTGCGATCAGTTCCGTCACGTGTGCCCCGATGAGATGCACTCCGAGGATTTTTTTCTCCTTTGTCTCTTCAATGATCTTGGCAAAACCGAAATTGTCATCCATGGCCAAGGCTTTTCCGTTGGCAGCAAAAGGGCACTGAGCCGTCTCCACCTCATAACCCATCTCACGCGCCTGTTTTTCGCTTAATCCGACCGATGCCACTTCCGGATAGGCATAGGTACAGCGCGGGATTTTTACGTAGTTAAGGGCGTGAGTCGGGCGCCCTGCAATGGCCTCTGCTGCAAGCATTCCCTGGGCCGATGCAACGTGGGCCAGCCCCAGTTTGCCTGTAACATCACCAATGGCGTAAATGTTCGGAACCGCGGTAGCCATTCTGTAATCTATATCGGGATGACCTCGTTTCATCCCCACCCCGATTTTTTCCAAACCGATGTTTTCGCTGTTCGGCGCAAACCCTATAGCCACGAGCACCTTTTGCACCGAGATCGCTTCTCTCTTTTCCCCTTCAACAATGGTTACTGTGGCACCGCTTTTTTCAACCGATATCCCTTCCACCCTGGCACCTGTTTTAACATCTATGCCCACCCGCCTGAATTGTCTTTCCGCCTCAACACTGATGTCTTGATCCTCATTGGGCAAGACGTGAGGCATCATCTCCACGACGGTGATCTTCGATCCATAACGACTCCAAAGAGTGGCGAACTCCATGCCTATCGGACCTGCCCCGACGATGACGGCCGACGATGGAACCTCTCTCAGATCCAGGGCAGTCCTGTAATTGATTACTCTGCCGCCATCAAAAGGATATCCGGGCAAATGCCTTGGTCCGGCCCCCGTGGCAACAATGATGTTCTTAGCCGTCAGTTTCTCACCAGAGGGTTTAATCTCCACTTCATGGGCGCTCACAAGTCTACCCACGCCGTTATACACACCGATGTGGTGGTTTTTCATAAGAATGCCGATTCGCCTGGTCTGACGGGTCGCCACGCTCCTGCTGCGCTTGTGTGCCTCACCATAATCCACGGAGAGATTGTCGAACTTGAAGCCAAAGGCCTTGCCCTTTGACAGCAGATGGATCACCTCTGCGTTCCGCAACAAGGACTTGGTAGGAATGCAGCCCCAGTTCAAGCAAACACCGCCCAAGTGTTCCTTTTCGATCAGCGCTACTTTCAATCCCAGTTGGCTCGCCCTGACGGCGGCCACATACCCGCCGGGACCCCCGCCGAGGATGACTACATCAAAATCGTTCATGATTGCCGGCCCCTTTCATAATCGTTTATACACATTCGTATTAAGCTGAATATACCAATGTCCGGCTGTCTCTGCCTAAAAAAATTCAAGCGCTTCCGGACTTCCGCCTTCGCGTGAGTGACGGCTTAGGGGATTTTTTACGAGGCCATCAATGCGTCATATGTAGATTTTTGAGCCACTCGAAACGCCTTCTATCCGAATTCGCATAACAATGGAATCAGTCTCCAGGAATTTTGTAGCGATAAGTTTCACGAAATTATATGTTATGGACTCATTTTGCATTTTTCAGGAATATGGAACATCTAAAGTCGCTTCTTATAAACACCTGTTTTTCTTGATTAATGAGGATGAAGCAGGTGTCACTTAAACCATAATTATGTTCAACAACATCATTTATTTCATTATCGTTCTACTCCTCTACAATGTCGGCTATCCCGGAAGCAAGCCGGAAGAATCCATGTTCTTTGCTTTTCTCCAGTCTTTTTTTCTATGGTTGCTTTTTGCCCTCTCCTGCAAAATCGCGTTTCAGCGTCTCAAGCTTCGCTTACTCAAAACTGGAGAGAAGGATCGCAGCCCGGCGGTTCTCTACCAAGCTCTGGTAGTGAGATTGTCCATGCTGGCCATTCTCTTTTTTTTCACTCACCTGTGGCTCTTTAATCTGAAGTACTGGCTCCTGGTCATCCCGGGCATCGGCAAAGTGAGCGCCGTTCATGGGCTCTTCGCCGTGATGGTCTTTCTTTTCTACCTGGCTACTATCTGGTTCTTCGGACATCCCGTGTATGTTACCGCATTTAGCACCCAACTGCCGAGGGCGTCTTTTGTCATTTCCAATATCAGGCTCAATGTCCCCATCCTTTTCCCCTGGCTTTTCCTGTCGCTGGTTTATGATCTGCTCTATTTCATCCCCTGGCCCTCTGTTCAGGAGTTTCTCAATGAGGCGCCGGGGCAGATGGTCTTCTTCGGCCTCTTGCTGGCGCTGCTCATGCTTTTCATGCCGAGAGTGATTCAGTTTTGGTGGGGGTGCGAACCTTACCCAGCTTCGGAAAAAGCGCAGGCGTTGAGGCGGTTTTTGGATGAAAAAGGATTTCGGTATCGCCATATGCTGAAATGGCCCATCTTTGAAGGGCGGATGCTCACTGCGGGAATTATGGGTCTTGTGCCCCGTTACCGATATATCCTGGTCACGGAATCCCTGATGGACCTCCTTTCCATTGACGAGCTAAAGGCTGTGCTGGCACATGAAATGGGCCATGCGAAACATCGCCACTTGCTTTTCTACCTCCTTTTCTTCCTGGGGTTCATGGTTCTATCATTCGGCCTCTTTGACTTTTTTCTCTATTTCCTGGCAGCGCACCCATTCTTTATGGATCTTCTTAAGGAAGAGGCCGGAAGGGAGGCAAGTTTTTTCTACCTTGTTTTGGCTTTCCCCATGCTTCTCACGATGTTGGTTTATTTCCGCTATGTTATGGGATTTTTCATGCGTCACTTTGAACGACAAGCCGATCTTTATTCGGCTCGATCCCTGGGAAGCCCCGCACAGATTATCAACTCTCTGGAAAAAATCGCCTTCCTGAGCGGCAAGATCCGGGATCTGCCGAGCTGGCACCATTTCAGCATCAGTGAAAGAGTAAGGTTCCTGTGGCGCACGACCAAGGAGCCGGGGCTTGCAAAAAGGCATAACCGATTTGTCACATCAGCTTTTACCATTTATTTGGTGAGCGTTGTGACGCTCGGCTATTTTCTCAACTTCAGCCCTCTCAAAGAGATGTTCCTCCTGAACTGGACGGAGCGGTCTCTTCAAAGACAAATTGAAGTTCACCCGGAGAACTTGCAACTTTATCAGAACCTTGCCATCGTGTACCACACGGTGGGCAAATGCAAGGAGGCCTTGCGAACCTATGAGAACCTGATTCGATTGGACCCCGGAAACTCTTGGGCCCTGAACAATCTCGCGTGGCTGTTGGCTACGGCCGAGGAGGAAAACCTTCGGGACGAAAAGCGAGCCTTGGTTCTGGCCAAACAAGCTGTCGCGATTGAAAGCTCAGCCATGTATCTTGACACCTTGGCTGAGGCCTATTTTGTGAACGGGATGGTTTCGGAAGCGGTGACGACCATTAAAAGTGCTATTGATGCCGCTAAAGAAGGCAAGGAATATTATGAACGAAAACTCAGCAGGTTTCAGGAAAAGTATGACAGCAGAACAAAACGTCCATCGCCTAAGTTTTGAAGACAAAGAGATCATTCTCATCGGGACTGCTCACGTTTCCAAAGAGAGTGCGCAGCAGGTGGAAGAAATGATCGAACTGGAAAAACCGGACACGGTTTGTGTGGAACTCTGTCGATCCCGCTACGACTCCTTAACTCAAAAAACGAGGTGGCAGGAGACGGATCTTCTGAAAGCGATCAAGGAAAAGAAGGCTTTTGTGCTTCTTTCAAATCTTATGTTGGCCAGCTTTCAACGGCGGCTTGGCAAGAAGTTAGGATTACAGCCAGGCGAGGAAATTCTTCGAGCCATCCATGGCGCAGAAAAAACAGGCGCTGCGATTCACCTGGCTGACCGAGACATCAGGACCACCCTTTCAAGGACCTGGCGCCTCATGAAGCTGTGGACAAAGGTGAAGCTTTTTTCTCAATTGATCGGCTCGCTTTGGGAAATAGAAGACATTACTTCCGAGCAAATAGAGGAGATGAAAAAAAAAGACGTGCTCGACAACCTGCTTTCAGAGATAGGGGCCACTCTCCCCGAGGTGAGGCGTATCTTGATCGATGAGCGGGACCAGTACCTCGCCTTCAAAATCAGAACAGCGCCGGGGAAGAAAATCGTTGCAGCAGTAGGGGCCGGGCATGTACCGGGGATTCACGCCTATTGGTGCGAACCCGTGGATATTGAATCGCTGGACCAAATGCCACCCAAGGGGCGGCTTTTTGGAGTGCTTAAATGGTTGATTCCGGCAGGGATCATCGGTTTGCTGGTCGGAGGATTTCTTTTTTACGGCACCGGGGTTGGGGCAGACATGCTGACGTGGTGGGCTCTGGCAAATGCCTTTTTGGCAGCTCTCGGCGCAGCGGCGGCTCTGGCCCATCCTCTAACGATTCTTGCCGCAGGTGCTGCAGCGCCTCTGACCTCCCTTAATCCCATGATGGCCGCAGGATGGGTGGCGGGTCTGGTCGAAGCTTTTCTTTCAAAACCAAAAGTGGGGGACTTTGAAAATCTTCTGGATGATATCACGAGCGTCAAAGGTTTCTGGCACAACAAGATCACTCGAATCCTTATGGTTGTTGTATTCACCAATCTGGGAAGCTCCATAGGGACTTTTGTCGCTATTCCCCTTATGGTAAAGGTGGTTGCGTAACCCACTCTCGGTGACTCTGTTCATTTTCCGATTTGCCGAAAGCGGTCTATTACGTTACTTTGCATGGTCGCCTTTCCGGACCCTTTTTGCAAATTACTGTTTGTCTTCGGTTCCCGGGAACTTGAAGCCTTTAGGCAGATGCTTCTTTACCCCTTCGGGTAAACCGGAATTCTTTTTTTCTGAGGCGTCCATACTTTTCCGGGCGTCCTTCCCTTCTGTTTTCTCCGAAGACACATCCACCAGCTCAAAGATTGTATCAACCTTCTTGTAACTCGCAGGTACCTCGAAGATCTCCGCGGGTTGCCTGCCGACCTTGATATTTCTGAGTTCAATGACCGAGCCGTTTTGCTCCTGCGTTTTGAGGGGCATCGGAAACTCGTCTGAAACCCACTGGATGGATTGAACCGTCTTTTTGTATCCCATGATCTGAACGGTGGATGTAACCTGCTTTTTACGGCACTTGTAGCCTTGGATGGTTTCGATTCCGAGGTCCTTTACCTCATCCTTTGTGGATAGGTTTGAAAACTGGTCCATCTCTTCTTCGTTTATGTTTTTCTCCAAGTAAGCCAGCTTTTTGCTGTTCAGTATGCGCTGCACATTCTGATCCTTGCGGAAAATAAGGACCATATTTTCTTGTCCGCCACCGGAGTCTCCCTTTATGCCTAAGCCTTCCATCCGGATCTTTTCCGGCGTGAAGAAAATTTTACCTGTATGGTCGATTTTCCCTGAAGCATCCATATGAACTTGATCAGCGGAAAACTCACTAATTTTTTTAGCGAAACCCTGCGACAGGGTCAAAAAAACATGCTTATTAACATAACGAGCAATGTAGCGCTTCGTTTCATACTTCAATCTTCCTGTCTTTTTTAAATTGGATTTTATAGACAATTTATCGAAGATTTCTTAGATTTTATCAAGAGGAAAAGAGAAAATTTCGTTTTATATCATAGTGAGCTGCAAAATTATGACGAAAATTCATGAAATCAGATAGATCTTGACTTTTCTCAAATGCTTTGTTTTTTGAAAGGTAAGGACGTTTCCACAATTTCTATTACGCCTCTGTTGCCTTCTTCATCCGCGCCTTTTCTCAAATCCTGATGAAGAGTACGGTTGGAGAGCGTAGAGGTGGTTTTCTTACAAGGGTTGCATGGGGCAAGAAGATCGGTCGGTAACCGTTCGACAAAAGATGGTCGCCCTCTTGAGCGAAAAGGAAATGACGGCCAAGGATCTCTCCCAATCTGTCGGCATTCGCGAGCGAGAGGTTTTTGATCATCTCACGCATATCGGACGCACAATAGCGGCTCAGGGAGGAAGGCTTAGCGTTCTGCCCATAACCTGTTTGGCTTGTGGATGGGTGTTTCGGGAACGAAAACGATTTACACGGCCGAGTCGCTGCCCGCGATGCAAGAAATCACACATAGAGCCTCCAACCTACCACCTTTCTCTATCGCGTTGCGACCGATAAGACATCAGATGGACGTGAATAGAGTTTAGGAGATTATGATGATGGAAAGGAGCGAACTGACCGAAAAGGAAGGGAAAGAACTTCTTGAGGAAGCAAGACAGACCATCAGCCGCGTCTTTTTTGGGAAAAAAGAGGAAGAGAGAGGAAAGAATGTTGTTTCACCCAAACTTTCTTTAAGGGGGGGCACTTTTGTCACCTTGACGCTCAACGATCGTTTGCGGGGATGTATCGGCTGCATAACTTCTCAAGAGTCCATTATCGAGGGGGTGAGGAAAAACGCGATCCAGGCGGCTTTCCACGATCCTCGATTCAGACCTCTTTCCAGGGATGAATTCGAGCATGTGAGAGTTGAAGTGAGTGTGTTGACCGAACCACATCCTTTGCCTTACGCGGATGCCGATGATTTGAAGGTCAAGCTCAGACCCGGCAGAGACGGGGTCATTATTAAGAAAGGGCATCTACAGGCCACATTTCTTCCTCAAGTCTGGGAACAACTCCCCGACACCGAATCGTTTCTTACCCATCTTTGCATAAAGGCAGGGCTTAGAGAGGATGCCTGGATGTATGAAAAACTTCAGGTATCCACTTACGAGGTCCAGGCATTCGAGGAGGAATAGACCCCTTCTACGGATACAGGCAGTGAAATCGCTTATTTTTTTGTGCCTTTTCCCGATTTCGAGTAACATGTTTGACGGCTTCGTAAAAAGTCCATCTGCGGCGTTGCGCTTCATCTTTCGTAACTGCGGCGTACTTCTATGTACGCCTCATTCCTCAAGATTCGCGTGCCTTGCATCTGGAGCTTTTTACTGTGCCGTCCCGATTGAAGACTTTTTACGAGATCATCATGTTTGACGGCTTCGTAAAAACACCCGAAATGACATGACGGGGATCTACAATACATTTTTTGGGTTCACTGAGAGACCTTTCCAGCTTGTCCCCAATCCCGCCTACTTCTTCATGAGCAGCAGCCATGAGGAAGCGATGGCACATCTGATTTATGCTGTTTCTCAGGGCGATGGATTCGTGGAGATCACGGGTGAAGTGGGCACCGGGAAAACGACTCTTTGCCGCACCCTGCTCGAGAACCTCGACAAGTTTACGGAGGCGGCCTACATCTTCAACCCCGAGCTTAATCCCCTGCAACTGCTTAAGGCTATCAATGATGAATTCGGCCTCTCCTCTGAAGGAAACAGCATTAAAGCGCTGTCTGACATTCTCAATGACTTTCTTATAGAGAAAAAGGCTGAAGGGAAAAGGGTTCTGTTAATCATTGACGAAGCTCAGAATCTCCAAAGGGACGTCCTTGAACAGTTACGACTTCTCTCAAATCTTGAAACAACGACGAGCAAGCTAATGCAAATCATTCTTGTGGGTCAACCCGAACTGGGTGACATGTTGGATTCGCCCGGTCTAAGGCAACTTGGGCAGAGGATCGCCCTCAGGTGTCGCCTAAGCCCTTTGTCTTTCCGAGAGACCCAGCGATACATACAGCACCGTATAGAGGTAGCTTCCCGCAAGCAACCCCAGGTGAACTTTGCTCGAGGCGCATGCCGTGCGGTCTATAAATATTCGGGAGGGATTCCGAGGCTGATTAATATCGGCTGCGATCGCATTCTTCTCACCGCTTTCGGCCTGAATCGAAAGAAAGTTACGAATATCATCGCAAAAACCTCCCTGAGCGAGCTTGCAGGAAAAAGGGATAGCCGCAGGGCAAGCCCTTCGGAAAAGAGGAAGATGTCTTTTAACTACGCTATTTTTCTTGGCGTGTTCGTGGCCGTCCTTTACCTTGCCGCCATTTTTCTCTTCGTCCATCGTTCTGTTGATATGAGGATGGCCACATATCTGGAGTCCGGAAACGGCGAAAGGCCGATGGTGACGCAACGGGTTGAGAAAATGCAGGAAAAGGAAGTCAAAGAGAGCCTTGCTCCGATTTCGGAAGCGGGTGCGGCCCAAGTTCACCGAGAAGACCGAACAAGACCGGAAGAAATTATGGAAGGGCAATCCCTGATGCCGCCGGCCGGCTCTCCGGCTGATATCTTGTCCTTCCTGAACAAACGCTTTTCAAGGAGCGATGCTCTAAAGGCGGTTCTGAGTTTATGGATCATAAAACCCGAGATTAGTGCGTTGTTGCAGGACTTGAAGGATGACGAAACTTTCTTCAGGATTGCTGCAAGGCAGAATGGGTTGCAGATTCTTCGAATTTGGAATGATCCGGATCTTTTGCGCAAGCTTAACTTACCGGCCGTTTTGGAATTTCGCCTGCCCGGGAATAACACATCAAGGTACCTCGCCCTCTTGAAATTGGATGGAGAACGATCTGTGATTAGCGACGGGGAAGGCGGGAATATGGCCTGGACTTTCAGCGAGATCATGCCTTACTGGTCAGGATTGGCCCATGTTCCATGGAGGAACTTCCTGGGTGATGATACGATTATTCCCCATGGGAGCACGGGTGAATCCGTTTTGAGCCTTAAAAGTCTGTTGCTCGATCTCGGCTTCAAAGGGCTCGACCTCGGACCGGTGTATGATGAAAAAACAGTGACGGCGATAAAAGGAATTCAAGCAAAGCACGGACTTGACACAGATGGTATTGTCGGACCACTTACTAGAATTGCTCTATACAACGAACAGGGATTTCTCACGATACCCCACCTTGGCGGCGAATAGGTGGGCTGAATTCCTTGCCAAACAACACGGTCCAAATTGGAGGCAAGCACCTTGAGCGCTATTCTCAAGGCCCTGAAAAAGATTGAACAGGAATCGAGCGGAGAGGCCCGAAATGTGTTTTTATCAGGGGACCTGGACGCAAAGAAAGTGATCAATCAGCGGGCCAGGAAAGCTTGGATTTTAAGAAGGCTGATGAGCGTTTTTGTAACCTTTCTGATAGTGGCGGCGATCTTGGCGCTGGTTATAGGGCTCAAGCCGTTTTTCCCCAAGGGCGCGGTTTTCTTGTCCTCTTTCCTTCACGGTTTTGGGGAGGAGAAAAAATTAGAGAAGATCTCCGAGTCGGAGAAGGTGAAAAAATATGAGCAATTGCCGGAAGGAAGATTGGAAAAACGAACCACGCAGAAGGCGAGCTCGGCCTTGGGATCGTCGATAGGCTTCTCCAAGAAACAAAATCAAAATGTTCTTTCTGCTGAGATGAGTGGAAAAGTAAACAATCCTTATGAGGGCAGTAAACCTAGCGTCCGTTTTGTCGAAATGCACTCCGACTCTGAGCCTTACCCGAGCCTTTCGGTCCAGGCGATTGTCTGGTCAGATAATCCGGTTTCCCGGTTTACAGTCATCAACGGGCACATTGTCCGGTCGGGCGGAATCGTCGAAGGCGTAACCGTTGAAGAAATCGGACCGGACTCGGTTTCCCTAAAGCTGGGAAACAAAAAATGGACCCTGAAGGTGTTGGAAGAAAAGTAATCAATGAGCGTTAGAGTACGAAACGATCTCCTGCCTGCCACCATCCTATAATTGTTCCCTCTCTTTTGAATTGGATTGTCTCCCGAGTCTCTATCTCACGGACCCAATTTCCAAGTGCTGAGCCGTGATGAATGATAAGCGGTACGCTATACTCCGGAAGAATATCAAGACTAAGACCATAGAGGAGGATGATTTTTCGATTGTTCATTTCCGTTTCATAGGTATCCCAGGGTGTGGGATGAATGAAACCGTGAACGGCTCCTTCGCTTTTGCTGTATCCCCATTGCTCAGGAAATTCATGTTTCATTTCACGCATAAGCCGGATAGCTTTGAGGTTAACGACCGTGTCCACGCCTTTGTGGAGATTGGCCAGGATCGTGCTATCAAAAGATTCAAACCCCACGGAGGCAAGTAGAATCCGGATTTCCATATCTTTTGCAATTTTCAAGACCTTCCTCAGGCGGGCTTCGCTTCTAATGAACCAGTCGGCCCTGAGCGTGAGGTTTATTTGGGAAATGGGTATCTTCTTGCTTATGATGCTTTGGAGCAGAGGGTAAAGGCCTGAGAGAGCATTCTCATTAATTAATTCGAAAGGGATTTTTCTGCCGTCTTCTTTTTCAGGAAGACCGCGAATCTGGTGAAGAAGGGTTTCGCTGTTCAGGGCACCGAAAAATCCTTTGTCTGCTCCTACGTCACAAAAACTGCATCCCCTTAGAGGAATTTTGACGGTCTTCTTCCCCCCCGTCGCGAGGAACGAGGGATAATCAATTTCCCATGGAGTTATCGAGGCTGCATAAGGGCACCCGATGTGCCAGAGAACCTGAGCCGTTGTAATTTTGTGGGGGCAAAAATCATTTTCCCCAACGCGATAGAGATTGTTCCATAAGACCTTTTTCAAAAAGACTGGGTTCCACGGGGACCTTGATTTTTGAAAAAAAGCGCCCTTTTTATTTCTCCAAAGCATGCCGGCCGAATATTGCCGATTTTTTCCGCTAGAGACTTTTAAAAAGGGAAGGATTTGTTCAGCGGGGCCGTGACAAGCAACGGAGAAAAATTCCGAGAGCCCTTGAAACCGGTGCGGATGGTCTTGCCATGCGTCCTCACCGAGGTAATCCAGGTCCGACTGCGGGCCTGCGAGGATGGTCAGCGCCCCTTCGTCTTTAAGCTCTTTTGCAAAGCGGTAAAGATCCTCTCTTCCGCCAAGGTAGGAAAAGGCGATCAATGGTTTTTCACGTCCAAAAAAATCAGCCAGGTATTGTTTCAACAGTTTTTTATCGTCTTCCCGTGTCACAGCCGCCACGATGCAATCGTACGGGGAGTGTTCTTGAATTATTGTTGCAGCAAGTTGGGGCCCCAGAAGTCCGTAAGACTCTCCCATAATGTAGCCTGTGAGGATGACCATTTTTTTTCTCTGTAAGGTCATGTTTTAGCGGACCTTTTCCCCTGAGGCGATGTTTTCAGGAATCGATTGAAACCTCTATTTCCAAAATGAACAATAGAAGAGCAGTAAGGCTTCCATAAGGGAGAGGGGATGTAAAGTGATTTCTTAAAGGCGAAGCGGCTTGGCCTGATGGTTTTAGAGGTTGCATCTTGAACCGACTGTTCATATATTGACTCAATGGAGGAACGGAATATGGGCGTAAAGGTAAACCTTCATGTAACCCTTAGGAAGCATACCGACGGTCGGGAAGCGATTGATGTGGAAGGGAGGACGGTAGGAGAGTGCCTGAGAAATGTGGTGAAGCAATTTCCAGGGCTTGAGGCTTCCCTTTTTGACAAGAAAGGGGGGCTCAGCCATTTGGTTGAGATTTACTTGAACCACAGTAGTGCTTACCCCAACGAGCTTGCCAAGCCGGTGAAAGATGGGGATGAAATCCACGTTACAATGATGCTTTCCGGAGGATAGGATCATATGAAGGCGATCGGCATCATCGGTTATCACAAGAGCGGCAAGACGACACTGGGTCTCAAACTGTGCAGAGAATTCTCAGATAGAGGATTGCGTGTAGGCGTGATCAAGCATGTCTCATGTGAGCTAAGGCTTGCCGATGCAGACTCCTCGAGGTACAGGCCCTTTGCCTCTGTGATCGGAGCCGCCTCTCCCTCAGAGGCGGAAATTATTTTCAGGGCACAGAAGAGCCTTAGGGATATGCTTTTGTATTGCACCGATTGCGATATAGTCCTTGTGGAAGGATTTAAGAAGGAGAGAATCTTTCCCAAAATCGTGTGCCTGCGAGAAAAGGAGGAAAAGGAAGAACTTCTGGACGGGTTGGAGCTTTTTACCGCTTCCTTCAGGGAGGGAATCGCAGATTACCTAATTTCCGGCAAGACGCATATCAGTGAGATGGCGGATGTGGCCCTTGAAAAGGCATTTGTGATTGAATAAGAACGGGGCAGGGCATCAACCATTTTACCCTCTTTCACGCCTGTGTGCTTTATGCGAGAGAGCGTGTTTCCACCTGTAGATAGCAGTAACAATTTAGCTGTTTGAAAAATCGCAAGCATCAGGCATGGGGGTCCCTCTTAAAACTGCAAAACGAAGAGTATTCGGGGCGGAG
>JAFGDM010000121.1 GCA_016932115.1 Deltaproteobacteria bacterium
ACATTGTCGATCTTGCCCTTTGCAATAAACTTGAAAATTAGATTTCCAAGCTTGATGAAATCCCCGTCCTTCATCGCAACGGCTTGACCTGGTAATAATTTCCGGTCATTAATGAAAGTCCCATTGGTGGAGCCAAGATCCTTTATGTAATAACGCCCAGCCCCTTTTTTGAAGACTTGCGCATGTTTTCTGGACAAAGACCGATCAAGAACCGGAATCTCGCATTCGGAATCTCTACCGATTGCCTGGGGCTTCGGAGTCAATAAGAAGCGTTTTCCCATAGACTTGCCCAGGTAGATAACAAGGCAAGGCTGGGAATTAAACGCCTCTTCCAGCTTGATTTTGAGCGTTTTACTCTCCTTGACCAGGGTTTCATTTGCGATTGTCTGATTGAAACCTGAATTCATAGAACCTGACTCCGTGCTCTCGTTAATTTTAGCGATAAACCCGATCATGAATAAGCATGATTTGTGCCACCCGCGAAGTCTATAAAAACAACCTTTTTTAGAATACTTGATCTTATGGTCATATTCGGCTTTTCCCCAGTTTGTGACAAAGTTTGCCGACATCGTTCAAAAACTGTCAACCGGGTGCATGGTTGCAGCTTTTCCGTCCTTTTCATAAGGCGGGACCACTTCACCCCCTGTACTTTCCCCGCTCAATTGCCCACAAGCTGCTGAGATGTCCCGCCCTTTACTCTTTCGGACGACGGCTGTCAAATAGTGCCGGGTTAAAATCTCCTGGAAATGACGGATTCGCTCCATTGAAGGCGTTTCCATCTTCAGGCCGGAATGGGGATTAAGAGGGATCAGGTTAATCTTGGATCGAAGCCCTTCAAGCAGGTAGACCAGGTTCAAAGCATCTTCATCCTTGTCATTCACACCCTCGATAAGAATGTACTCTATGGTGATCATTCGCCTGTTTGGAAGGGGAAACTCCCTCAGTGCCGACATAAGTTCGCTGAGCGGGTAGGATAGGTTGACAGGCATGAGATAGGTGCGAGTTTCGTCGTTTGAGGCATTCAAAGATACCGCCAGGTTTAACGTCATGTCCCGCCCCAATTTTCGAATTTGAGGGACCAAACCGCAGGTGGAAAGGGTAACCGTTCTATGGGAGAAATTCATGCCGTCTTCAGCGGTGAGGTTGGCAACGGCTTTCACTACCTCTTCATAATTAGCAAGAGGCTCCCCCATGCCCATGAACACGATGTTGGTAAGACGTTCAGGATCCGTCATGTCACGCTTGACCTGCACCGCCTGGTCGACGATTTCAGCTGCTGTGAGATTTCGCTTTAGCCCCTGTTTTCCGGTAAGACAGAAACGACACCTCATGGCACATCCCGCCTGGGAAGAAATGCACAGGGTGAAGTGACCCCGTTCCGGGATCAACACAGCTTCGATCAAATAGCCGTCTTGCAGTTCGAAAAGGTATTTCCTGGTTCCGTCTTTGGAGACCTGGACCTTTACCCGCTCGAGGTGATTGATATGTGCCTTTTCCGCAAGTTCCGATCTCAGGAGCTTTGGAATATCGGTCATCTCATCAAAACTGCGAACCCATGACTTCAAAAGCCAGCGACGTAACTGCCGTGCCCTGTAAAGGGGAAGCCCTGCTTCCTCAACCCAGGCTTCCGTCTCCGCCAAACTCATCCCCTTCAGATCGACTTTCATTCGCATTTTACAAAGGCAGAAGGGTTGCTGCACATGGTCCTGAGCTTCGCCAGCTCCCATACGTAATCATAAAGGTGTAACCCTTTACTGGCCGCGATGATCTCCCCATCCTCCACTCCGATGCAGGATGCCATGTATTCCTTCAGCAGTTGAATCGCCCCCAAATTCGCGGGAAATCCGTTCCAGAGGTCCCAGGACCTGAAATAGACCAAAAAGTGCAATTTACCGTCTCTCACCCTTGTGTCGATTCCCCTCAGGCACGGTGGATCATGAAGGAATATCGACTGGGGATCTCCCACCGTCATATAGGCCTGGTTCGTGCCGTAACCTTCTTCTTTATACATGCGAACTACTTCATCAATTTGTTTTTCCAGGTATTGACCGTAGGTATAGTCTTCGCCGGGCTTTCTTGCGGAGGTCATAAGGTAAGGAAGATAATCTTCCAGGTATCCCTGGGCCACAGGGTTGGGAATGCCAAGGGCCGGAGGGATATCCGGTATCAGGGGTCTGACGCCCGGGTATTTGATGTGAACGGTAACGTAATCGAACTCCAGTCGTTTTTGTCCCTCAAAGCTTCCCCGATCAATCGTGTATTCCCGGCCTGTCTCGAGAAGACGGTATACGCTTTGAAACCAGGCGTCCGGAAGATCCCTGGCCTCTACAGATTCCAGTTTCATTCCGAGTCATCTCCTATCTCAACGGAATTGATGAAACAAGGCACTAACCTTTACCCTCCTCGTAATCCCCCAAATAGCAAGCCCTGACAAAAATTTTACTGAATTGAGGCGAACCGGCAAGCTCTATGTAACGAATTCTTAAAGCCAGATTCTCCGCCTCCTTTCTCACGGCTGAAGAAATGAGTGCCATTTGTGCGCCCATCCCCGCTGCATTTCCCACCTGGCGAAATCGCGACAGTGGAAGTTTGGGAAGCATTCCCGCCGTGACGGCGCTCTGCACGTCGATATAGGTACCGAAAGCACCTGCGATAATAACCTCTTCTATTTCATCCCCGGATCGACCACTTGCTTCCAGAAGGACCTGAATGCCCGCCCTGATGGCGGCCTTTGCAAGTTGAAGCTGCCGGATGTCCTTCTGGGTGATCCCCACAAGTCCTTCTTCTCCAGGCCTCTCGTCAGGACAAAGGATAAATTGCCGATCTCCTCCAACGTTCCTCACTCTGGGATGACGTTCAATCATTCTTCCGCCACGGTCTAAAATGCCTGCAAGGTACATCTGAGCTACGGCATCCAGGACTCCCGACCCGCAAATCCCCACCGGGGCCGCTTCGTCGATGGTCGCACACTCAACACTGTTTCCGTTAATGCGGACCCTTTCAATAGCGCCCCTTGCAGCCCGCATCCCGTATTTGATCTGGTATCCCTCAAAGGCAGGCCCTGATGCACAAGAGACTGAAGCGATGCGCCCTTCGTTGATCAGGGAGACCTCAGTGTTTGTCCCAATGTCCAGGGCAAGAACAAGCTCCTTCCGATCAAAGGCTTCGGAAGCCAAAAGCATCGCTACATGATCCCCCCCTACAAACCCCGCAACATTGGGAAGCATGTGAATGTAAGCTCCGGGGGCGATATTCAATCCTAGGTCCCGCGTTTTCAATTCAATGGCGAAACTCGCTGCAGGCACGTAGGGCGCCGTGATCAGTTGCTTTACGGGCAAACCAAGAAGGAGATGATGCATGGCCGTATTACAGCCCACTTCGGCTTCCAGGATTTGCTCTGGAACACAGCCGGCTTCGTCGCAAAGTTCACGGGTAAGTCGGTTCAGTGCCTCAACCACGGTTTTTTGGATCTCAGCCGCCTTTTCAAGCGACCTAAGAGCCTCCCCGATCCGCGTGATGACATCTTCGCCGAAGCTGATCTGGGGGTTCATCATGCCTTTGGAAGAAAGCCTTTTACCATTTTCCAAATCCACAAGATACCCGGCAATCTTGGTCGTGCCGAGATCTATGGCAAGCCCGAGATTGGGGCCGGGCAAAGATCTAAGGCTAATTACCTCATCTGATCTCACCCCGACGTGACATTGCCACTCTGAATCCCTCAAATCCATCGAAAGACTACGAAGGACCGCTTCGTCGACCTTTCGGCAAGCCACCCCGTGCTTTTGAAGCAGTCCTTGCAGCAACCGATCCGCATCGGCCGTCAAGTCCGATAGATCGGGGGCCACAAGGTCAACCTTATAGCAAAGTACGGGTGGGTCCGGTTGGACACGAATTTCCAAGCCTTCCACTTGGGTTCTCTGCGGTGTCGTCATGGATTCGGGAGGAACATAGACGCTGCAGTCTGCTAATGGGTAAACCTGGCAGCCAAGACGCCACCCTGCTTCGAGTTCCTGAGCGGAGAAGAAATCCCTTTCCGAAGAAGTGGGTTCCGACACGCATCCTTTTAAGACCCTCAGCCTGCAGGAACGGCACTTACCCTTGCCCCCGCAAATATTAGTCATTCCCACGCCGGCCTTGAGGCTGCACTCTTGGACCGACTCCCCGGTCGCACATTCTCCACGTCGCCCTAAAGGCTGAAAATCAATACGATAATTCTTCGTCATCAGCAAACGTAAGCAAACCCTCGAAAGCCCACCTTAAGCTTGTCCGCTAGGGCCGGGTTTCAAGTTCCTTAAGCCGGTGTCTCACATGAGCCGGGTCGAAATCCCGGTTCCTAGTGACTATCGAGCAAACATCATTAAATAACCAAGCTGGAAGGCAATATATAACAGAAGCGGGTTATTATCAATGCGGTGGTCGATCGCCCCAAGCTTTTTCTGTTTTGACCTAGAAGAATGATTTTGTCGATTTATCACATAAAGGTTTGAGTAAACCTCTGGAGAATTGCCGAATAACTTGAAATCAACCATCCTTTTGTGGCATAATTCTAGCCGAACATATTTGAAATTTCGTAACACTTTGGCTTTTTGAAAACACCTTAAGCACCAAGCATGGGGGTCCCTCTCAAAACTGTAAAACGAAGACGCCACACCACACTATGCAGCTTTAGGCAACGGGTGAGGCGGGCGGAGGTCGTCCGAGGTAAGTCCACGAACTCTCAGCCCCGGAAGTTACCGTGAAGCCCCGTCGCCCGCCTTTGCCACCCCGTGCTTTCAAAGTCCTCCCCGGTTCTCTTCGTTTTGCAGTTTCGAGAGGGACCCCCATGCCCAACGCCGGAATCGAAGAGTTTCAAAAAGCCAAGGTGTTATCGATTTTCCAAGAGATAATCTCTCAGATTTGAAAAGTTGGAATCTAATATGTTGCGGGAGGCGGAATGAGCTTATGGAAGACTTTGTGAAAATCGCCACTTTGGAAAACGCCTTTGAGGCTCAGGTCCTTGACTCCATTCTCGCGGAAAGAGAGATACCCCACCTTATGCGATCTTACCACGACACGGCGTATGACGGCCTATACCAGACAATGAAAGGCTGGGGTCACGTGAGCGCCCCAACCACCTACCGAGAAGAGATTATGGAAATCCTCTCAGACCTCAGAAAAGAGGCGGACCGGTCCTCCAAAACAACGTTGTAAGCTGTAAAGGCGACAAACCGTTTTACGACACTAAGAATTAATCGAAGTTTCGGAAATCGATCTTCACAATTAGGAATAAAGGTGACAATTGAGCGGCAGGCCCCGTTGATGTGGATTGCTCTTGACGGGGCAAGCCCGCGCCCGTATCATCCCATACATTATGTGATGATGCGGCAAGACGTAGAAGCCGGGCAGGGGTCGCGTATCGTGAACCCCTTTATTTAAAGAAATAAACCGATCCGACGTCCCGACCGACTTAAGGATTGAGTGAACTGAGGGTGAAGAGGGCCGGATGAGAATCATCTTTTTTGCAGGAAAAGGAGGCGTGGGAAAGACGAGCGCGGCTGCGGCCACCGGCGTCAGGGCCGCAGAGACGGGGAAACGCACTATCATCATGTCCCTTGATGTAGCCCACAGCCTTTCCGATATCTTCGATCTCGACAAAGGGCTCATGGATCTAAACCGGGGAAAACCTCTCCAGGTCGGGGAAAAACTCTGGATTCAGGAGCTGGACATCCTGGAAGAGGTGAGCAAAAACTGGAAGGATATCCACAGCTATCTTTCTCTACTTCTCAATACCACGGGGCTCGATGAAATTCTGGCTGAAGAACTGGCCATCCTTCCGGGCATGGAAGAGGTGAGCCTTCTCCTCTACATCAACCGCTACGTGAAGGGAAAAGACTATGACGTCATTATTCTGGATTGCGCACCGACAGGGGAGTCCATCCGATTCATCAGTATCCCCACCGCTCTTGAATGGTACATCAAGAAGATTTTTAAGATGGAAAGGACCCTGGCCAAATACGTCGGTCCCATCGCCAAGAAGATCTATGATGTTCCCATCCCCGGCGAAGAGTATTTCGACGCCATCGAACATCTCTTCGAGCGATTGAGGGGTGTAGACCGGATTCTGACCGATCCCGAAACCACCTCGGTCCGTCTTGTGGCCAACCCTGAAAAAATCGTGCTCAAAGAGACACAGCGGGCCTTTATGTATTTTTGCCTTTACAGGATGAATATCGACGCCATCATTATGAACCGTCTTTTGCCCTCAGATGTGACCGACGACTACTTTCAAAGCTGGAGAGAAAATCAAAAGCGATACTTCCGGAAAGCGGAGGAGTACTTTCATCCCGTGCCCCTTTTCCCAGTCAACCTTTTCAAGGTAGAGGTTTTGGGCTATGACAGCATCAAGCATCTGGCAAATGACATCTATGGCGAAAGAAACCCCTTGGATCGCTTCTTCACAGACAAACCCTATGAGCTGTTTAAGCGTGACGGTGCATACGAGCTAAGGATGAGTCTTCCCTTTGTAAGTCGGGAGAGCGTGGAGCTTAATAAGGTCTCAGACGAACTCATTATCCGTGTAGGAGGATTCAAGCGGCAAATCCTGCTTCCAAGGCAAGTCGCTTCATCCGCCTCCGTGAAAGCAAAGCTTGAGGGCAGACATCTGAGTATCTTTTTCAGAGGAGAAAATCATGGGCAAAAAACATAATGACGAAGAAATGGCAATCTGCCCCGTGGGCAGGTTTTTTATGGATCTGGAAAACGCCTCAGCCCGGCGGTCCAAATTCTTTGAGCACCTCGATCGCTCAAGAGTTGAATTCTTGAAGGCCATCCGTTCGATCCTGGATGAAAGTATCGAGACCCTGGAAAAAAGGGAACGCTCCGGCCGCCAAAAAAAGGCCGCCAAAATCGAGGTGGAAGAGTAGGGATTGACGTAACAAGACGGTCTTTG
>JAFGDM010000001.1 GCA_016932115.1 Deltaproteobacteria bacterium
GACTCGGCAGGTCTTTGATAAAGACCTTTGAATTGCTCAGGGTAGTAGCTTTCGCTCAAGACCTTGATCGGACCGGCCAGATTATATTTGCCCTGGGACATGACCTTTTCGACTCCGGGATGCTCCCTATCGGTGGTCCTGAATACGGCCTTGCACTCATGCTCCTTGTCGATGGTGTACTTCTCGGTCACCTTCATGGTAGCAATGGTTTTGCCGGTTTCTTCGTCATCCAAGGCGATGTCTTCACCGGTTTTGACGGCTTCATCGTTTGTGGAAACCGTGATCGGGATCGGCCAAAAGGTGCCGTCGGAGGTCGTAAATTTATCGCAGACTCCCTGCCAGTCGGCCTTGTTCATGAAGCCCGTGAGAGGAGTGAAAGCACCGATACCCAACATAATGCAGTCCGAGGTCTCCCTGGTTGTGATGGTGATGTGTTTTAGATTTTTGGCTCGATCGACTTCTGCGGCAAGTTCTTTTCCCTCCAGTAAGAGGGGCATGAGCTTTTGCTGTTTACCGTGGGGCGCAATGAGATCCGACATAGATCATCCTCCTTTTAATTTCTTTTTCTTTAAATCAAACGGATTTGATCATCCGTACTGATTTAATAGCATAAACTGATAATGTATTTTTAACAGTGTTGTTCTGTCAAGAAAAAACTCTCTCTTCTTGTTATTCTTCACGAACCCATTGACACAGCGCTTGATAGCCGCTAAAACCTCTCACCATGCTCGCGAGGGGGGAGGATATGCCCGGCAAATATAAATCATCAGCAATCATAATTCCCATTGAACAGGCTGTGGGCCAAGTGGTCGCCCACGACATGACGGAAATCAGGCCCGGTCAGTATAAGGGACCGGCTTTCAAGAAAGGCCACATCATCACCGAAGCGGACCTTCCTCATCTCAGGCGATTGGGTAAAGAAAACGTGTACGTTCTCCGCATCGAGCCGGGCACAATCCATGAAGACGACGCGGCAGTTCGTCTTGCCGCTGCCCTTTCAGGATCCGGAGTTTTTTTCGATCCCAACCCTTCCGAGGGAAAGATCAGCCTGAAAGCGGCTTCTAAGGGCCTCTTGAAAGTCAACCAGGAAGCATTGATTTCCTTCAACCTCCTTCCGGAGGTAACATGCGCTTCCAGGCACAACAACACTCTGGTGGAAGAAGGAGACATAATTGCGGCAACCCGGGTCATTCCTCTTGTTGCGGATGAAAAGGCCGTCGAAGAGGCGGTTAAAATTGCCCAAAACGCAGGTGGAGTTTTTTCCGTCAAGAAGCTTTCCCATCCTCGAACGTCCATAGTGATCACAGGCAACGAAGTCTTTCACGGCCTGATCGACGACAAATTCGCGCCCATTCTGCGCAAAAAACTACATGCACTGGGCTGCTCCATAGCTGATGAATTTTTTACGCCCGATGATTCTCTCCGAATTGCTCAAATGATCCGGGATGCTTTGTCAAAGTGTGCGGAACTTATCCTTGTGGCAGGAGGCATGAGCGTCGATCCGGACGATGTTAGCCGGACGGCCATCCTGGATGCAGGCGCTGAGGAGGTGGTTTACGGGACACCCGTCTTGCCCGGCGCCATGTTTCTCTACGGGCGGATCTCCGGCATTCCCGTTCTGGGCATCCCTGCCTGCGTGCTTTTCTACAAAGCCACAGTCCTGGATCTTATCCTCCCCAGAGTTCTCGCAGGGGAAACCGTGACCAGGAAAGATCTCGCAGCCTTGGCGCATGGGGGACTCTGCCTCAATTGCGACGTCTGCAGGTACCCTCTCTGTCCTTTCGGTAAATAGCGCGTTTGCCGGTTTATTCAGTGGTTTCTAGTGACAACGTAGCGCCCCATTCCTATAAGATCCTGTTTTGATCTGCCTTCCGGAAAGACATCAAGAAATCCGGCTGCTTTGTCTACATATTTTTCCGCTTCCCTCTGAATTCTTTCGATAATCCCTTTCTCCCGCACAAGAGCTATGAGCCGTAGATAATCTTCATCATCCGGTTGGCGGTCCCTGAAAAAATTTTGAAGATCAGTCGCTTCCGTCCCGGTTTTTTCTGAAATCAAATAGATGAGAGGCAAGGTGATTTTGCCTTCTCTGAGGTCCTTTCCTACAGGCTTCCCAAATTCTTGTTCCGAAGCCGTGTAATCCAAGACATCGTCTTTGAGCTGAAAAGCGATCCCCAGATTCAGCCCGAATTGTCCCAAACGGTCCACATCGCTTTTGCCGCAACCCGCCATAAGGGCTCCTACAGCACAGGCGGAAGACATCAACGAAGCCGTCTTTGCAGTAATGATTTCCAGATAATTTTTTTTTGTGATCCCCCAGTCGTGGGTGTGAGCCAGTTCCATCAACTGGCCTTTCACCATCTCTTTCATGTTTTCACTGAGTAACCGAATCACTTCAAGGTTTTTGATTTCCGCGGCAATGATGGTCGCCACGGAAAAGAGGTAATCCCCGCCCAAAACAGCGGCCGGATTTCCCCAAACCTGCGGCACAGAGGGTTTTTTCCGTCGGAGCTCCGCATGATCCAAAACATCGTCATGCAGGAGGGAGGCGACGTGAAGAAGCTCGAATACGGTCGAGAAGCGGTAGATGCCACGATCGTCGAGACCGCAAAGCCTCGATGAGAGCAAGAACAGAAGAGGCCGAAGCCGCTTCCCCGGCCCGAGAAGCGCATAACTTGCAATTTCCCTGACAAGGGAAGGATGGCTTTCGACAGATCTTCCCAGCTCGCCGTCGATCGCTTCAAAATCGGAATTGAAACGGTCCAAAAATTGTTCCATTGTTCTCACCAAACTACCGTCGGTTCGAAAAACTCGTCACACTCAAGCACAACGTTTTACTTTACTTTTGACCCCTTTACCTGTCAAAGAACAAATTTCTCCTATTAGATCATACTCATAGGCCTCCAGGATCTTTACAGGCAGAATCTCTCCCGCAGATCCCTTGCCTTTGTTGATTAAAATCTGGGCATCTACATCAGGGGCCATCGCGGCCGTGCGGCCCTTCAGCAACAGATCGGTCTCCTCACTCCGCCCTTCCATGAGGACGGCTACGACCTTCCCGATCATCCCTTTGTGTTTCTCGAGGGAGATCCCTGCTTGCAACCTCATGAGCGCATCTCTTCTCTCTTCCGCCGCTTTTCGATCGACGTTCTGCCCAAGGCGGGCGGCTCGTGTCCCTTTTTCAGGACTGTAGATGAAAACTCCAAGATGTTCGAATTTCGCCTGCGAAACAAAGTCGTAGAGTTCTCTAAAGGCATCATCAGTCTCGCCGGGAAATCCCACCATCAGGGTTGACCTCAAGGCAATGGGCCTTTTCCTGTTTCTGAGCCGTTCCACAAGCTGCCAGGGGTTTTCCTGTTTAGAGTATCGACCCATTTTTTCCAGGATTCCCGAGTGGACATGCTGCAAGGGGATGTCAAGGTAGGGGCAGATTTCTTCGTGCGCTTCCATCAGGCTCAGGAGATGATCCGATATACCATGGGGGTGACTGTAAAGGATTCTTATCCACTGAAGCCCCTTGATGGAGACCAGTTTTTCCAGAAGGTTTTCAAGACACGCTCCGTTTTTAAGATCTTTTCCGTATGACGTCGTGTCCTGCGCGATCAGGTTGATTTCTTTGACCCCTCTTTCGACCATACTCGCAACCTCTGTCACAACAGAGCCGGTCGCTCTGCTTCTGAGAGGGCCTCGAATTCCTGGGATCGTGCAGTAGCTACAACGGTGGGAACAGCCTTCGGCCAGTTTAACATAGGCCGTATAGAAGGGCGAAGACTGAATCCTGGGGGTCTTGTGATCAGCCAGATATATAGGTCTGTTGATCAGAAAGGGGGTCCCACCATCCGTGTTGCCCTTCAGAAGACGGGCAATGCGGTGGATTTCTCCCGTTCCAAGCCAACCGTCCACCTCCGGCATTTCCTTTTTCAATTTGTATCCGAAGCGCTGGACGAGGCACCCTGTGACATAGAGTTTTTTGAGTTTCCCTGCGCTCTTCATGCCCGCGATGTCGAGAATCATCCCGATCGATTCCTCGATCGCAGGCTGGATGAATCCGCACGTGTTGACAATCCCGATATCCGCTTTGTTCAACTCCGGGGCTAAATCAAATCCCTGCGCTTTCAGCAAGCCAAGCATATTCTCGCTATCCACCAGGTTTTTGGCGCAGCCCAATGATACAAGACACACCTTCGGCTTCATAAGCGACTCATCGATTCTCAAAACCGATCTCAGTCATTCTCTTCCTTTTTCCTCGAAAGACGCTCAATCAGGGCGAGGGCAAAGTTTCTCAGAAAAAGAATTTGGATCGTTTCCGCTGATTTGTCGAGAAGGGTGCCGCTGATTTTCATGAGAATGCAGTCGGTCCCGGCGACAACGGTTGCCGCGCGAGACCGGCCGCTCAGGTAGGACATCTCTCCAAAGCACTCCCCCCTGCTGAGAACGGCCATCGTTTTTTGGCCTTTGTTCACGGCCACTTTCCCGCTGAGAATGATATAGAAGGTGTCGTCGATCTCTCCTTCCGACATAAGGACTTTCCGCCTCCGAACCTTGATGATGTTGCTTGCGCTCAGGATTTCTTTAACCTGCTCTTTGCTGAAGTTCTCGAAAAAAGGCACACCGTGAACGTAATCGATGATCGTATCGATTTTATCGGTGCTGGGGCCTCCTTTCAAACCTCTCAACGCAACACTCAGATCATAGGCCAGATCCATGCAGGATTGGTAGCGTTCGGCAGGGGCCTTTGCAAGGGCTTTTTTCGTTATCTTCCACAGGATCTCCGGAACTTCCGACCGAATTTCGGGTATTGGGGTAGGTTCTTCGTTCGTGATTTTGTACATTATAGAGAAGTAGTTTTCGCCGGTAAAAGCCTTCACTCCCGTCAACAGCTCATACAAAACGCACCCCAGGGAAAATATATCGCTTTTGTCCTCTATCGGGCCTTCTTTTACCTGTTCAGGCGACATGTAGCTTGGTGATCCGATAATGCCCTTTGAGCCGCTCTGCTCGGTTTTCACCTGGGCAATCCCAAAGTCCGTGATTTTCACCTCGCCGGTTTTCCCTAGGAGCAGGTTGGAGGGTTTGATATCCCTGTGTACGATGTTTTGTTTATGAGCAAAATCAAGGGCATGACACACCTTGAATATTATTTCAACGACTTTGCTCAGCGGGAGCAGGTTGTCTTTGGAGCAATGTTTCTGGAGGGACGGGCCGTCGACATACTCCATGGTAATATAGTAAAAATCCTTGTGCATCCCGGCATCATAGATCGCTACAATGCCTGGATGAACAAGCCTCCCGGCAGATTGAGCCTCTAGAAAAAATCTTTCCCGGTACTTGGCGGCCTCTTCCATTTTTACATCCGCTGCAGGGCGGGATACCTTGATACCCACGCGCCTGTCGATGTATGGATCGCGGCCGAGGAAAACCACCCCCATACTGCCCTGCCCCAGTTTCCCGATGATCTCGTATCTCCCCACCGTTTCAATGTCCGAGAGATCAGCCAGGAACCGGGAATCGACGGGGTTTCTTCTCTTCTTCGTTCCCGCGAGCTTGAGCTTAAGCCAGGTCTTGAAGCCGCGTTTCATTTTCCCTTTACCCGGAGCTTTCTTTTCCTTATCCGACAATCCCCCTCCTCGGTGAACGTCGTGGTCCTGATTATATCGACTTTGTCCGCTGACGACTTACGGTTCAGAAGTCCGGAAGAGTTCGCTCAAATCAAGTCTGTTCACCGCATCCGTCAAAAGCTCGCTCAAGGCGACATCTGCGTTTGAAACGCCTATGAGATCAAAGCGTTCCGCTTCGCCGCTCACTAGCTGGCTTGACACCACTTCTCCGTCTCGCATAAGTCTGGCTTCATAAGAAATGGCCGCTTTCCAGTTGCGGGCCACACGGTCCAAAAAAAAGGATTTCAAAAGGACCGAGAGGCCTGTGGTAGCCGCCCCCTCCCGAATCACATGAATGCCCTCGTGCTTCATGCGGTTTTCGAGCGCTTCTTTCAGAAGAGCAGGAGGTTGAAAGATCCCCTTAATCACCCCCGGTCCGGACCTCTTTGCCACGGAAAGGGAAATCACTCCCCCGGAATCCACGAATTTTAAGGCCGCGACCTCCCCCAGGGTGCGCTTGTCTTCCCTCAAGTCCTCTACCGACACGAAGGCTTTTTTGCCGGCCAAGGCGCCTTCCTCCACAGGGAGACGATAGGTCGCCTGAAGACGCGGTATCGCGCTACATGAAGCGGCCAGAGCAAAAAACCACACCATCCAGACACCCATCCTCCATGCTTGATTTATGCGATTCATTCATCTACCCTTTCTAAACGTTCTGATTAGCATAACCGGCGGAGCTGAAGCGTGTCAAGTTTGACATCCGATTGTTCACACACCTCGGAGAGTGTTCCTATTTCCTCTCATGATAAAGCCCTCTTTGAGGAGGCTTGGGGTTCCGCCCGGGCAAGACATGGGAATGACTTTACCTTTTATCTTCCCGGAATGATCCGCTACGGAAGCACAAGAGGTCGATACCCTGCCGTCTCAATCACCGGAAGTCGCTGTGACCTTCTGTGCAAGCACTGCATGGGCCTGCTCCTAAAGCCTATGATCCATGTTTCCGATCCGGCCCGATTACCCTGCGTCGCCCGGAAGTTAAAGGAAAATAAAATGCTAGGGCTTCTCTTAAGCGGAGGCGCCGACAGGTCCGGCAAGCTTCCCTGGGATAAGTTCTACGACCCGATAACCAGGGCTTACGAAGAAACCGGGCTTTTCATGTCGGCCCACGTCGGGTTTCCCGACCAAGAAACCTGCCTGCGTCTCAAACAGGCAGGGGTCAAACAGGCCTTGATGGACGTGATTGGAGACCGGGAAACGGCAACGCAGGTATATCACCTTAAAAGCGAGAGCGTAGTCCCGGATGCTCTTGAATCCATTTCCCGGAGCGGGCTTGCCCTCGCACCCCACGTGGTCGCCGGTCTTTATTACGGCCGTTTGGAGGGCGAAAAAAAAGCTTTGGAAATGATCAGCCGCTACCATCCGGACGTGCTCGTCATCGTTGTCCTTTCCCCTCTCAAAGGAACCCCCATGGCATCCGCCGTTCCACCTTCGGCCCTGGAGGTGGCAAGACTCATTGCGGAAGCAAGGCTCCTCATGCCGGAGGTCCCCATTGCCCTCGGTTGTGAAAGACCCCGGAACAGACAGGGATGGGTGATGGAAAAACTGGCTATCCGTGCGGGCGCCACTAGAATGTCCGTGTGGTCGGATGAAGCAATTCAGGAATCAATCAGGCTGGGTCTCAAACCCCGCTTCCAACTCACATGCTGCTCTGTTCCCTTCCGCGAAGATTTCGCTTACATCTCCTCGGTGCAAGCCGCCATTTGATCCCCTCAAATCATAATGCTGCACCCTGCATCAGCAGGGGAGCTTCTTTCTGCGCAAGGTTGAAATTCCTGCAAACGGCTCTCCGGCCCATCGTCAACAAGGACCTATCTCTTTCTAACTCCTTGACACCCCTTGGAAGATCCCCTATACATAGACTCCAGAGGCTTTGAATCTCCCCTCGCTTCCCTTCGCTAAAGGGAGGTGAGAGGGGATTTTACTTTCTTTCAGGAGGAATGACATGGGGAAAATCGCTATAGGAAACAGCCGCGTCTTTTATCCGATGCCCTGTTCTTTGGTAGGGGCCAACGTCGCAGGCAAACCCAATTACCTCACCGTGGCCTGGTTCAGCATGGTCAATCCGGAACCGCCTTATCTGGCAGTTGCGATGAACAAGGCCCACTACACGAACTCCGGCATCAAGGAGAATAAGACATTCAGCGTCAACATTCCATCGGAACAGATGGCTGAGATAACGGATTACTGTGGCATCGTCTCCGGCAAAAAGGTCGACAAGGCCGGTGTCTTCGATACCTTCTATGGGAAGCTGGAAACAGCGCCGATGATTCGGGAGTGTCCCTTCAGCGTTGAGTGCAGGCTGGTCGAGACCGTTCAATTGCCGGCGGAGGAGCTTTTCATCGGAGAAATCATCGCGGCCTACTGCGAGGAAGGGTGCCTTACCGACGGCGCGCCCGACCTCAAAAAGATCAACCCTTTTGTCCTCAGTATGCCTGATCGCAAGTATCTTTCACTCGGCGGGGAAATAGGCCCGGCATGGCAGATGGGTAAAAAACTGATCAAGACCTCAGAGTCCGACTGATTCCTCTCGGGTTAACCGTTCCCTTTTTTTTCCGGCACGGGGCCTCACGGCATTTCATTTTGCCTTGAGGCCTATCGCGGGTGTTCCCCATGCTTGTAAATGTAGTCGAAGTAGTAGGCCCCTTCTGCAGCTTCGGCCTCCGTGTCAAGATCGCCATCGAGCAAAACAGCTTTGCCAATTCTTATGTATTCATCCACGATCATAAATCAAGCTCCGCGCCGTTTTCACCAAGCCACCTAGCAATCTCTTCATAGTCCGGCATCACTCGTGAATCCAACTGCCAAAACCTTCTTGCGCTCGTCTTCTGATCCTCCCGGCAATGATGGGCGTGCCGGTGAATCCGATCTTGGCTCAATTATGCAGGGCCTTCATCATCCCGGTTGATTTTCATGAGGGCCTTGCGGAGGCGATTCTTGAGCAAGACCTCCCGGAAGGAATCCCGCTCCGTTAGATAGGGCACGTCAATATCCCCTTCAATACTCTCCCATCCCAGCCCTTTTAGCTTCTCGATAAAGGGGATTTCGACGTGGGTCTTTTCGTCGGGTGGCGACGCCATATTCGCCCTTCAAGCCTGAAATGGGGGCCCGTTCTTTACATCTGCGAGCCTTGATGTAAAGAAAAGGCGATTAACTTTACATCAAGCCCCCGAAATGTAAAATAAGCCCCCTCTTTACATGGACCGCTCCATCCGATACCTCACCACCCCGTGGATGCCTCATTCCATGTCGCAATTCATGTCGCGATACTGTCGCAATACTATCACAACCCCTTGATTTGCAGCTTATAACGGGCTGCCCTTGCCGATCCTTCCGCCTTCAGTACTCCCCTTTCAACAAGCCCCTTGATATCCCGCTGAAGGGTTCGCCTGTTAATACCGCGGCACAACTGCTCATAGTCCTCAATCCTGAGCACCGGGTTTTCGAGCAGATACCCCACGGCCAATGCCTGCCGTGCTGAAAGGCCGTGCTTCTGAGCAATGGCATCCCTGCGGATGACCCACTTCCCGCGCTCTGTCACCTCGATCATCTGGGTCGCCAGCCCATCCACGAAGTAATCGAGCCAGACTGTTAGATCCATCCCCTGCTCGCGCACATTCTGGATGGCCGCATAAAAGGCGCTCCTATCGCGGTCATAGTATTCGCTGATGGTGAATAGCCGCTTGAAGTCATAACCGGCCCGGTAGAGGCAGAGGGTCGAAAGAAGTCGGGAGGTACGGCCATTGCCGTCCACAAAGGGATGAATATGCACCAGTTGAAACTGGGCAATGCCGCTCACCAGCACCGGATGGACTTCCCGCACCCCATTCAGCCAGGCCACAAGCTCGGACATGAGTACCGGCACATCCCCCGGCGCCGGCGGGGTGTAAATGATCTGGCGCGTCAGGGAGTTGACCACATAGTTCTGCACCGCACGATATTTCCCGGGCGCCGCTGTGCCACCCCGCACCCCCTGGACCATCCGCTTGTGAATCTCTCGTATCAATCCCTCGGTGATCGGACCTTCTCTCCCGAGATATTCCGATACGAATTCAAAGGCAGTTCGGTAGTTCAGCAGCTCACGGACATCACCCGGATCGGCCTCAGCCACCTGCCGGCCGTCGAGGATAGCCTCGGCCTGCTCCAGCGTCAGCCGTGTGCCTTCGATATGGGTCGTGTGGTGGGCCTCAAGGAGCAGGGCTCGGGACCGCATCTTTTCAAGCCAGTCCTCGGAAAGCTTCGCCGCTTCCAGAAATCCCCGTGCCCGCTCGATCTGCGTCAGCCCGGCAGTAATGCGATTCGTAATGGTGAAGCGCGGTGTCAACATCGGCTCTCCTCCATTGTCACCCTCACCCTGACCTTGCCGGTTAAGAGTTCATGCATGAGGCCCTTTTTCTGGAGCTTGAGCTTGTGAAGGGACTCTTGTTCAATTTCTATCCGCTTCTCTTGAACATCGCTTACCGCAACGATACCTTCCTGTTCCTCCCTTTTTGGCACCTTCACTATTAAAGGATGGACAAAATTTCTATTTAAGGATGGTACACCGGTCGCAGCTGCAAAGCGTTGGAGCCCAAAAGATTCCAATAATAAAGCAACGAATTTCGGGTAATTCCCATGGAAATCCTTTACGTACAATGTTGTGTTAAGAGGCCAATAGGATTCTTCTGAGTAGTAGACGGAACCAATTGTTCCAGTCCTTCCAGTAATAACGCCAGGGCCTTCGACCCTTGGATTACTATGAAACCCATCAATACCGTTTGAGCCAAAGACTGCCACATCCCCTTCTTTTAGCTTATGTAGAGGCAAATCAAAACCCCTTTGTAAAGTCGCCGTGTTTCCCATAGAACGTATATCCCATGAATTTGGAATCCTCCCCAAAGGAGAATCCTTAAACTGCTCTGGATGGGTCTTGGGATCACGAAGTTTCCCGTTTTCGTTCAGTCCGCGTGTGAGCAGATCGTGCAGCAGCCCCTGCTTCATTGCCTTTAGCTTTTCAATCAGCGCCTCGGTCTTTTGAATGGCTTCATCTATGTTGTCAAGGATTTCAGCAATGCGGCGTAGTGCTGATAATGAAAACTTAGGTACAAGGAAATGATCAAAGAAACTTCGTTGAACTCGCTGTTGACCGGCAGAACCAATCATGAATGTTTCAGCCTTCTTACGGGCCATGTCTGTTTGTAGCCAATAAAAAACAAACCGTCCGTCGATTCCAGGCTTAGGCCGCAGGACATGAAACTCAGTGGAGCCAAACCCTACCCCGTTCACGAGTCGGTCAACATAACAGCCCTTCCCATTCTCCATACAAGGTATAATTTTGGCGAAAAGGATATCGCCGTTTTCAAATGCTGTGTACCCTGCCCTGACCTCATGATATTTTCTTGTCTGACGCGTTACCCATCTTCCGGTATCGGATACATCCGACATAGGTATAAAAGAAACCTCATCCGAAAGGCTCACCGTTCTCGTTAAACTGGGATTTATCGTAGCAGCATCAGATATGGCATAGTGTTCGAACTGCTCATGCATACCCTAACTCACTAAATATTCTACTGACCTTCTTGGCTGTGGCGTTTCTTCCGTCTTCGATATTTTTCATTGGCTCGCGGTATTTATCCCACCAATTCTCAACCGCAGCGACCGCCTTTTGCCGATGAGCTGCGACATAAGCATCCAGATTACCTTCAAGCTTCTCCTTCAGAATATTCAGCACAAGCTCTCGGCATTCCTCTTCCGATAGGGCCTCGCGTGCCTCTTTCAGGCGCTTGACAAATTTCCTCTGAAGATCCTTTAACTGTTTCTTGGCCGCTTTCAATTTCTCCAGGATTTCATCATAGAGCTTGAGCTTCATTTCCAGTTCCAGGATCTTTTTTTCGGCAGGTTCCACCTTTTCTTCGAGTTCCTCTAATTGGCCCTCTAAGCCTCTTATGTCCTGGCCCTTTGCTTTATGAAATGTAATAGATCCTGCTTTCTTTGAGCTGCCTGTAAGCGTTTTGATCAGCTTCTGATACTCCTTGATGCTGTGTTTCAGCTCTCTAATTTGGTCCTTCAGTTCCCTGGCATAATTGCGTCTTTCGCCTTCCTCAGTTTGGTCATCCTCCGAACCATCCTCGTTCTCACCAGCTTCAAAGGCTTCCTTTTCTTGCTCAAGGTTCATGACCTCCTGTCTTGCCTGCTCCAGCTCTGCCAGGTAATCCGGCAGGACCCTCAATACGAGGGGATCCTCGGCCAGTTCATCGAGGTGATTACCCCCATTTTCTTCCAAGCCCGCAGCAATGGTTTCCACCCAGCCGTCAACAAGCCCCTCAAAGCCCTGTGCTACAAGGGCCTTGAGATCATACTGGTTTTCATTCCACCAGGTGGCGATAACCCCGGCAACCTTAAACCGGTCGAGCAGGCCTTCACCAGAGCTTCAATCAAAGCGATATCTTCTTCGCTCGCCTCAGCCTCGCTCGTTGGGTGGTTATGGGCCAATATCAGAGCGGAGGCCCTTTTCCTTAAGGCCGATTCCACGATCTCCCGGGGATAAACGGCAGCGGTGTCTACAGTGCCTTTAAAAAGGACCTCTTCCGCAATCAACCCCTTTGCCCTGTTCAGATGAAGAAGCCTGAACTCCTCCCTGTCCAGATTGCCCATTGAAGCCTTGAGGTACTCGAAAAGAGCGCTGGGGCTTTGGATAATATTCAGCTTCTTGAGAGGCTCTCTGAGCTGTCTTTTGACGATTTCCATGGCAGCCATGATCTGCGCAATCTTGGCCCTGCCTATTCCTTTTATGTTTAGCAAATCCTTTTGGGACGCAGACATGAGTCCCTGAAATCCGCCCAGTTCCGAGAGCATATCCCGGGCAAGAGCGACGGCATCCTTCCCCTGCCTGCCGATCCTCAAAAGAATGGCCAGGAGGGCCGCATCGCTCAACGCCTCCGGCCCATGAGTAAGAAGCATCTCCCCCGTGGACGATCCCCCTCAGGCCAATTCTTGATGTGGCTGAGGTTATTGTTTTTCGACCCTTCTTCACTCAATGATAGGTTCTCCTGGTGGCGATCAGAGTTCTTCGTTGCTTCGTGGATGATCACTTTCAATTTCATCTGCTCTCCTTCCTCATCGCGCAAATGGGAAGCCTTGCTTCTTTTCAGTCTAATTATCCGATTTTAATCAAGAAGCTGAATGGAATGCAAGCGGTATCACCGATCCATGGCTCGATCTCTGCTCATTTTTTCCAACAGCTCTGTGAGCTTCTCCTCGGTGTTCCATTCCGGATGGTCCAGCACCTCTTCGAGGAGAGCCCCCAGGATGCGGCCCACTTCAGGCCCCGCCTCTGTGCCGCAGATCTCCATGACCTTTCGGCCGTCCACCTTGAGGTCCTGGACCCTGCAAGGGAAGCCGGCTATGACCTGGATACGCGCTCTTTCCTCCAATTCGAAAAGCGGGCGCGTGTCCTTTCCCCGAGATTCAAAATCCGCGCGGCGCAGGCAAAAAAAAGCCTCCAGGTGCTCCGGCCCCAGTTCTCTTACAAAACGCCGCACTTCCCCATCATTCCATGAAGAGGCATACTGCGTATCATCCGTGTGGTGCCTTACCAGGTGGGCCACCTGGAGGATCATCCGTTCGCTGAACCTCAAACGCCGCATGACCTCCTCTGCGATTCTCGCCTCTTCAATCTCATGGCCATCCTTCACCCCTGGTTTGGCAATATCATGGAACAACGCGGCCAGCCTCAATGCGGCATTCGGGGGCACCCGATCTACTGTTTCCATGGTATGCCCGAAGATGGTTTGAAGCTCCGGCACGATTTCTTTAAGAAGGTTGGTGCGGAGCATCTCCCGAAAGCCCAAAGAAGGTTTCTTGCTTAAGAGAATCTTCAGCAACTCGTCCCTGATCCTCTCCCTGGCCACCATGGACAGCATGGGCGCCATTCCGGACATGGCATGGCGGGTTTTCCGGTGAATTCCGAAGTCGAGTTCGCAGGAAATCCTTAGGGCCCTCAAGATGCGAAGGGGATCTTCCCGAAAGCGGTCTTCCGGAATGCCGACAGCGCGCACAAGCTTCAGGGCCACATCCCTGCACCCGCCCCAGGGGTCGATAAGTTTCTTATCCTCCAGTTCCCAGGCCATGGCATTGACGGTGAAATCCCGGTGGGCGAGGTCGTCCTCCAGCGTCGGCAAAGCCCCTCTGAACGTGCTGACTTCGTAGTGACGGCCTTCGTGGACCAGGGTCAGCGCCCCGTGCTGAAGCGAAAACGAAGTAAGGTTAGGAAAAAGGTCTCTCACTTCCACTGAAGACGCCGATGTGGCGACGTCCCAGTCCGTGGGGTTCCTCCCCAATACCATGTCCCTGACGGCGCCCCCCACCACATAGGCTTCAAAGCCAAAGCCTTTAAGCCGCGACAGAATCGTTCTCACAATGCCGGGAACCGGAGCTTCCGGCCCTTTCATGCCCATCGTTTTCCCCTGTTCTCAATCTGTGCTGGACTTTGCCGAAAATATATCAGATTATCGTTTCTTCGCTAAGAATTTCGATAGTTGCTCAATTCCGCAACTTTAAGGAGGTTTCACGACCATGGCTCAAAGTCTTTCAGGCATTTTTCCGGCCCTCACGACACCTTTTGAAAAAGGGAGCGTTTCATTTTCAAAGCTGAAGTCCAACATCGAGAAATACAATTCTTTTGATCTCTCCGGCTATGTAGTGCTCGGCTCCACAGGAGAAGGCATCATGATGTCCGAAAGCGAAGGGCTGAAAGCCATTGAAACCGTGCGCGCTTCGGCAGCAGAAGGACGGATCGTCATTGCAGGAACCGGCGCCGCTTCCACTCAAGGAACCGTAGACTTTGCCAACAAAGCGGCAGCGGCCGGCGCACAGTACGGCCTTGTCGTCACCCCTTTTTATTACAAACCCCAGATGACGGCCCAAGCCCTGGAAACCTATTTTCGCGCCGTAGCAGATCAATCCAGAATCCCCATAATCATGTACACCGTGCCCAAATTCACCGGTCTCGATCTGCCTCTTCAAACCGTGCTCGCCCTCGCCGATCACCCCAATATTGCCGGGTTAAAGGATTCTTCAGGAAATCTGTCTTTCGTGAGCGAGGTTCTGAAAGCCGTCCCTCCCCGTTTCAGCCTTCTCCAGGGACACGGTTCCCTGCTGCTTTCCGCCTTGATGCTCGGAGCCAAAGGAGGCATCCTTGCCCTTTCGAACCTCGCTCCGGCGGAAACCGCGGAGATTTTTAGGTTGACCCAACAGGGCGATCACGCCAAAGCAAGAGACATCCAGATGCGCCTCCTTACGGTGAACCAAAAAATCGTTGGAGGATATGGTGTTCCAGGAATCAAGTGTGCCATGGATATCCTCGGCTATGCGGGCGGCGACCTCTGCGCACCCCTTCAACCGGTTGCGCCGGAATCCAAGGAATCCATCCGTAAGCTTCTCCATGAGGCCCGACTCCCGGCTTAAAGCAGCCCCGCTCTGAAAATGTAATATGTAAGGGACTCTTTTTCCTTGCGCCGTGTGCCGTGCGCCGTGTACCTTTCCCTCTATGCCTCTGGTCATTCTCAAACCCGGACGAGACAAGTCCCTGCTGCGCCGCCATCCTTGGGTCTTTTCAGGGGCACTCAAAAAGGTAGAAGGCGATCCGGGACCCGGCGAGGTCGTTGAGGTTCTCTCCCATGAAGGCCGATTCCTTTGCCGGGCCTCCTATTCCCCCTATTCCCAAATTGCTTTGAGAGCTTGGACCTTCGATTCCGGCGAAGAAGTAGGCCCTGAATTCTTTCGCTCCAGGCTGAAGCAAGCCATCGATTTCCGCGCACCTTTACTCAAACTCAGCGACGGGGCTTGCAGGCTCGTCAACGCTGAATCGGACGGTCTACCCGGGGTAATCGTAGACAAATACGCAGCCTTCCTGGTCTGCCAGTTTTTCAGCGCCGGCGCTGAACTCTGGCGCGGTGAAATCCTTTCCCATCTTGAACATGCCCTCTCCCCTCTCGGCATTTACGAAAGATCGGATGTGGATGTGCGCCTTAAGGAAGGACTTGAACCTCGCAGCGGTCTCCTCTGGGGTCAACCGCCTCCCTCACTTCTCGTGATCCGGGAAAAAAATTGCCGGTTCCTCGTAGACATCGAGCACGGCCAGAAAACAGGTTGCTACCTCGACCAACGAGAAAACCGCGTGATGCCGGCCGACTATGCGGAGGGCGCCGAGGTGCTTAACGCCTTCTCCTACACCGGGGGATTCGGCATTCATGCGCTCAAGGCCGGCGCGATAAAGGTAACGAACATTGATTCCTCTCCCGCTGCTCTCTCGCTGGCAAATCAGAACCGGGAACTCAACCACTTCGATGAAGATAGCTTCGAAAACATCCACGGAGACGTCTTCCAGGTTCTTCGCGATTTCCGCGACACGCGCCGCTTGTTTGACCTCATTATCCTGGATCCCCCCAAATTTGTCGAATCTCGGAGTCAGTTGGGCCGCGGCAGCAGGGGGTACAAGGATATCAACCTCCTTGCTTTCAAGCTTCTCAAGCCGGGAGGGGTTCTCTTCACCTTTTCCTGCTCCGGTCTCGTGCCTCTCCCCCTCTTTCAGATGATCGTGGCGGGAGCTGCGCTTGACGCAGGCCGCAACGCTCAGATCCTCGGGGTCCTCACCCAGGGACCCGATCACCCGACGGCCCTTAACTTCCCGGAGGGAGCTTATCTCAAAGGACTCATTTGCCGCGCCTATTAGTGTGTCCGTTGGCTTTGATTCAAGCCTTCTCGGCGCAAAAGGGAAATTTCTCAACAACAGTAAATAGATCCGGAGGAGCTCCTTATGCCTGCCCTGAATTGAACCCTTTACCGGTGCTTCAGGGCCCTCTTGATTTTTTACCTAATTTGTGCTAATTAAATATACAATTCCATCGGAATATGGAGTCCGACGTTTATGCGGGCAATAAAATCCTTCTTTTTTTATGCATTTTTCATCATTCTTATCCTGGGCGCCTATGGTATGATCAAGCCTTACTGGAACAAGTACTGGATTCATAGAGACATGGAGAACGCGGCCATCTACGGCACAAAGCACGACAGGAAAAGCACCCTGGCTTTCCTGATGAAAAAAATGAAGCAGGAGGACCGAACATTTAACGAAGAGGATTTTATCATAGACAAGGACGAGGACAGGAAAGTGACAATTACCCTCCGCTACAAGGACCAAATCGGCCTTTTTGGCTTCGAACTAAAAGAACTTCATTTCACCGTCACTGCATCGGCTACCGAAATCAAGGAATACTATTAAAAAAAATCCGCCGAAGCAAATTTCAACCCATGAAAGGCAAGCCATGGCAAAACACATCGGAATTGTGGCCTGTAGCGCGGAAGGTGCCGCGCTCTGCTATCGGACCATCTGCATGGAAGCGACGCACGTAATGGGGGAGCATTGCCACCCGGAGATCACGATGCATACCTATCCCCTGAGTGAATACATGATTCACATCCGCTCGGGAGCATGGGGAAAGGTAGCGGGTCTCATGCTCTCCTCAACGGAAAAGCTTTACCGGGCGGGTGCCGAATTCGCCGTTTGCCCCGATAATACCATCCACGAAGCTTTCGCACTTGTGCAGCGCAAATCCCCTATTCCCTGGCTCCACATTGCGGAAAGCGTAGCTGCAGAGGCCGGTAGAAGAGGTTATAAGAAACTCGCTGTTTTAGGAACAAAATACCTGATGACCGGACCCGTGTACCCGGATGCCTTGCGTAAGTTTGGAATCGGTTATGAGATTCCTGATCCGCAAGAGCGAGATAAGATTGATGATATCATTTTTACAGAACTCGTTAATGCCGTGCTCACAGAACAATCCCGGCTCTTCTTTAACGATGTTATGGCGCGTCTCAAAGTGCGGGGTTGCGACGCCGCTGTTCTGGGGTGTACGGAGATCCCGCTGATCATAAACACGCAAGACGCCCCTCTCCCCACCCTGGACTCTACCCGCCTCCTCGCGAGAGCGGCTCTTAGAAAAGCACTACAAGAGGATTTCTAATGAGAAGGAACGAAAAGCAAATCAAGGACAGGAGGGAGCTGGAGGACATTCTCAAACGCGCTCTGGTTTGCCGTCTTGCCATGTCGGTCGATGATCAGCCCTATGTTGTTCCTATATGTTTCGGTTACAGGGACGGGTGTCTTTTCTTCCACTGTGCCGGGGAGGGAATGAAACTTGATATGATCCGGAAAAACAACAGGGTCTGCTTTGAGTGTGATGTGGATAATGCCCTTCTTCCATCCGAAAATGCCTGTGAATGCGGCATGATGGGGGCAAGCATTGTGGGGTTCGGCAGGGCGTTTTTGCTCGATGACCCCGAATCGAAAACAAAAGCTCTTGATCTGATCATGGAGCACTACGGTGCGAAAGGCCCCTTTTCGTACAAAGAAAAAGCGTTCCGCAAAGTGCTGATAATCAAGGTCGAGATCGAAAACATGACGGGAAAAAAGATAAGATAGAGGCAAACCTATATGAATGGCATAAGCATCGACCTTTATAGCGATACCATTACCAAGCCCACCCCGGAAATGAGAAAATTCATGAGCGAAGCGGAAGTGGGAGACGAACAGCAAAAAGAGGATCCCACGGTGAATGCGCTCGTCCAAAAGGTTTGCGAACTCCTGGAAAAAGAAGACGCCATTTTCCTCCCCTCCGGTACAATGTGCAACCAGGTCGCCTTTCGGGTTCATTGTCGCCCCGGAGACGAGATTCTGATGGATGAAACAGCCCACGCCCGGCATTATGAAACAGGGGGTCCTTCCGCCTTAAGCGGCGCCTGTATATATCCGATACAAGGAAAACGCGGGGTTTTTTCTCCCACCCAAATGGAGGAAGCCCTGCGCCCTGAAAACAATCATTTCCCCCGATCGAGGGTCGTGCTCGTTGAGCAGACCTCAAATCTCGGAGGGGGCACCATCTGGCCCATAGAAACCATTCGGAATATATGCATTACCGCTCACCACCGCGGCCTTGCATGCCATATGGACGGGGCGCGGCTTCTAAATGCAGTGGTCGCCACGGGATTAACGGCCGCAGCCTATTGCCTGCCTTTCGACTCCGTCTGGATCGACTTTTCCAAAGGCTTGGGGGCGCCTGTGGGTGCGGCCCTGGCAGGATCAAGGGAATTCATTCGGGAGGCATGGCGATGGAAGCACCAGTTCGGCGGAGCCATGAGGCAGGCAGGCATCATTGCCGCCGGAGCGCTTTATGCCCTGCATCATAATGTAGAGCGCATCGCTGAAGATCACGAGAACGCCCGGATCCTGGCCCGGGGCCTGGCGGAGATCGAAGGGATTGATGTGGAACCCATTGAGACCAATCTCATCTTTTTTGACGTCTCCGGTCTCCATCTCACAGCCCAAGCTTTTAACGACCTGCTCATGGAACGGGGCGTCCGGGTCTCCATCCTCGGCAAAACCCGTTGCAGGGCTGTAACCCATCTGGATGTTTCCCGGAGCCAGGTGCAGGAAGCGCTGAAAAACATCCGCGCCCTGTGCAAAGATCTTCCGAAAAGAAAGGGAGGCGTCCTCGAGCTCTAGCGCCCTTCGTGATGGATGAAAATGACCGCCACTTCACAGAAGGCCCTGACGATCTTCTTTTGGAGCACTTGGGGCTATTCAAGCAGAAAACCTTAAGAGGGCCGGTTCTCGATCTTGCCTGCGGCAACGGGCACAATGGCGTTTTCCTCGGAACCATGGGCCTGGAGGTCGTGCTTGCTGATGTCTCGGAAAATGCGCTCGCCGAAGCCGGCGGGCTGGCTCATAGAAACGGGGTTCCCGCCCGAATCTGGCAGGTGGACCTTGAGCAGGAAGGGTTCAATCCCTTGGCTTCGGAGACTTACGGTGCCATCCTTGTGTTTCGCTATCTCCACCGGCCTCTTATTCCCTGCATCCGGAAGGCCCTTGTTGCGGGAGGCCTTTTGCTCTATGAAACCTTCACAGTAGATCAGGCCCGATTTGGAAAACCAAAAAATCCGGACCATCTTCTAAAGCCGGGAGAGCTTCTGGATCGGTTCAAGGGATGGAGGGTCCTCCACTACTTTGAAGGAACCAAGGATCATCCTAAAAAAGCAATCGCCCAGATCGTTTGCATAAAGCCTGATTGAGAAATTTGGGGATTGAAGCCCTGAATTCGCAATCCAAAACAGAGCGCTCAATGCCAAAGCAAAGCCGAATGAAACGAAAAAGAAAAGAGCCGGCGGTCATCCGCATTAAAGGAGCCTGCCAGAACAATCTGAAAAACCTGGATCTGGATATTCCCCTAAATCGGATTACCGTTGTCACAGGTCTAAGCGGTTCGGGCAAGTCCTCCCTGGCCTTTGACACCCTTTACGCTGAAGGGCAGCGTCGCTACGTCGAGACCTTCTCCCCCTATGCCCGCCAGTTCATGGATCGGATGGACCGGCCACACGTGGGCCGGATCGAAAATATCCCACCTGCTATTGCCATAGACCGGAAGGATCCTGTTCGCACATCCCGTTCCACGGTTGGAACCATGACCGAGCTGACGGACTACGTAAAACTGCTCTATGCGAGGATCGGCCGGCTCCATTGCCGCCGCTGCGGCGAGCCGGTGATACCTGAAACGCCGGAGCACGTCTGGAAAGCCCTTTCCCGTTTCCAGGAAGGCACCGAACTTCTCATCACCTTTCCCATGAACATCACTTCTTCCCCGGAAACGGCCCAAAAGGAATTGGGCCGTATGGGATACACGCGCATTTTCCAGGACGGCCGGATCATTACCCTCGAAGATCTCCCCTCGGCCGCCCAGGACCGGCCATCGCACGTGCTGGCGGACCGGCTTGTCTTCCGCCCCTCGGACCGAAAGCGCATCGTCGATTCCCTGGAGCAGGCCTTCGGCTTTGGGGGTGGAAGGCTTGATGTGTGGTCCGGGTACTCCGGCAGGGACATTCACCTTGGTTTCACCAATCGCCTGGAGTGCGCAAAGTGCGGAATCACCTACCGGCCTCCCCTTCCCAATCTTTTTTCCTTCAACAGTCCCGTGGGCGCATGCGCCACATGCCGGGGCTTCGGCCGCATGCTCGGCATCGATCTCGAGCTCATTATCCCTGATCCTTCCCTCTCCCTTGACGAAGGGGCCGTCAAACCCTGGGGAGGCCGCAAGGAAAACCGGATCGAATACGAAGAACTCAAGGAGTTCTGCCGCCGGAAGAAAATTCCCACCCACGTACCCTTCGGGGATCTGACCAAGGAGCAGCAGGAGGCCATCGTCGAAGGAACCAAGGACTATTACGGAATCCGCGGCTTTTTTAACTGGCTCGAAACCAAGACCTACAAGGTGCACGTGCGGGTCTACCTGTCCCGGTACCGCACCACCCTGACCTGCCCGGACTGCGGAGGCACACGATTCAAGGAGGAGGCCCTGCTCTATCGGGTCGGCGGCCTGCACATCGGTGAGGTGTACGGCCTGAGCGTGGAGGAGGCGGCCCGGTTTTTCGACGGCCTTGCCGTGTCCGCCGAAGACAAGGCGGCTCTCCTGATTCTGGAGGAGGTGAAAAGCCGCCTCCGCTATCTGAGGGAGGTGGGGCTCGGCTATCTCACCCTGGATCGCCAGTCGCGCACCCTTTCCGGGGGCGAAGTGGAGAGGGTCGCCCTGACTGCGGCCCTGGGTTCATCCCTGGTGAACACCCTCTATGTGCTCGATGAGCCAAGCATAGGTCTCCATCCGAGGGACAACCACCGCCTCATTCGCATCCTCAAGAACCTGCGGGACCTTCAGAACACGGTGGTCATTGTGGAGCATGATCCGGAAATCATCGCTGAAAGTGATTTCATGCTCGATCTCGGGCCCGGCGCGGGCGAGGAGGGCGGCAGGGTCATGTATTTCGGCCCTACCGCAGCGGTCGAGAACTCACTCACGGGCCGGTACCTCAAAGGCGATCTCGTCATCCCCCTGCCGGGGCAAAGAAGAAAACCGCAGGAAATGGATTGGCTCGAAGTCCATGGTGCCGCAGAGCACAACCTCAAGTTAATCGATGTGCGGGTTCCCCTGGGATGTTTCGTGTGCCTCACCGGCGTCTCGGGTTCGGGAAAATCGACTTTGGCCGAGGAAATCATCTACAAGGGGATCAAGCGGGCCAAGGGAGACCCAAGGGGTGCGCCCGGCCGTCACGCGGGTATCCTCGGCCTTGATTCGATCCACGATGTGGTCCTGGTGGATCAGAAGCCCATCGGACGCACACCCAGGGCCAACCCCCTCACTTACGTCAAGGCCATGGACCCTGTGCGCATCCTTCTCACCCGGACGGAGGAGGCGCGCAAGAAAGGGTTCGGGAAAAAGCACTTCTCCTTCAACGTGGCGGGAGGACGGTGCGAGACGTGCCGGGGTACGGGTTTCGAGAAGGTAGAGATGCAGTTCCTCTCCGACGTGTTCATCACCTGCCCGGAGTGCGGAGGCAAAAGGTTCAAAAAGCCGGTCCTCGACATACGTTACCGGGGCAAGAACATCCACGACATACTTTGTTTGACAATTGACCAGGCCATGGAATTCTTTGCCGACCAGGGGGCCGTTTGTTCGGCTCTCAGGCCCCTGGTGGACGTGGGGCTCGGGTACATCCGCCTGGGCCAGCCCGTCAACACCCTTTCGGGCGGAGAGGCGCAACGGCTGAAGCTTTCCCAGCACCTTCGAAACGGCTCGAACCGGCAAAGCCTCTTCATCTTCGATGAACCGACCACGGGCCTTCATTTCGAAGATATCCGGCGGTTGGTTGCCGCCCTTCAAAGACTCGTGGATCAGGGCAACACGGTGCTGGTCATCGAGCACAACATGGATGTGATCAAGGTGGCGGACTGGGTCATCGACCTGGGTCCCGAAGGCGGCGAGGCCGGCGGACGGGTCGTGGTCGCCGGACCTCCCGAAATTGTGGCAAAACGCGCCGTTTCCCACACCGGGACTTTTTTGAAAAAATACCTGATCCGGCCTGCGCATTTGAAAGCCGGACGGACGGACGGCCCCATGCGGCCCGTGTCTGAAGAGCCCCGGATCACCGTGGTAGGCGCCAGAGAGCACAACCTCAAGGACTTGACCCTTTCAATCCCTAGGAAAGAGCTGGTAGTTGTGACGGGCATCTCGGGCTCGGGCAAGTCCACACTCATCTTCGACATCCTCTTTGCCGAAGGCCGGCGCCGGTATCTCGAAAGCCTGGCCCCTTACGTGAGGCAGTACGTAAGGGTCCTGGAGCGGCCTGATGTGGACTCCGTGGCCGGCCTTTCACCCACGGTCGCCATTCAGCAGCGCATCAGCCATGCCGGCGTTCGCTCAACGGTGGCCACGCTGACCGAGATTTACCACTTCCTCAGACTGCTTTACAGCAAGCTGGGTGTTCAGCACTGTCCCGGGTGCGACAGGGCACTGAAGACGCAGACCATGGAGCAGATCATCGCGCAGGTCGGCGACCGCTTTGCCACGGAGAAGGCTCGCATCCTCGTTCCCAGAATCGCGGGTCGCAAGGGTTTCCACAAGGATCTCCTGGCTCGTGCGCTCAAAAAGGGATACACGGAAGCCCGGATCGACGGTCGCCTGACGCCACTCCGGGAGGGCATGGCCCTGAGCCGCTACCATGAGCACACAATTGACCTGGTTCTCGGCAGGCTGCCTTCCTCGGATCTCCAGAACCTGGTCCGGCAGGCCCTCGAAGAGGGGAACGGCAGCATCATTCTTCTCCCCGGCTCCGGCACCGAAGAAATTTTCAGCCTCCGGGGAATTTGCCCCCGGTGCGGCATCGGCCTTCAGGCCTTGGACCCCCGCCTTTTTTCCTTCAACAGCAGGCAGGGGGCCTGCCCCAGGTGCGACGGTACGGGCCGACTGGGAGACGGCAACAACGGCAGGACAACGGTGTGTCCCAAATGTGGGGGCAGCCGCCTCAGGCCCGAAGCGCTCAGCGTGAAGGTAAAAGGCCGGTCCATTTGGGACCTTGTCAGCCTATCGGCCGATGAGGCCCTGGAGGCCCTCAAGTCCTTTTCCTTTTCAGGCCACGAGGCGCCCGTTGCCGAGCCTGTCATGGCGGAAATCCTGGCGCGCCTCGCTTTTCTCAATCGTCTAGGTCTGTCTTATCTCTCCCTTAGCCGGAGCGGCGACACCCTTTCCGGAGGAGAAGCCCAGCGGATTCGGCTGGCCGCGCAGCTCGGCTCGAATCTCACGGGAATCTGCTATATCCTGGATGAACCCACCATCGGCCTTCACCCGAGGGATAACCGTGTTCTTCTGGATGCGCTGAAGGAGCTCCGGGACCGGGGCAACTCCATTCTCGTGGTCGAACATGACGAAGAGACGATCCGGGAGGCCGATCACATCATCGACCTGGGCCCCGGAGCCGGACAGGAAGGAGGCAGGGTCGTCGCTTCGGGCAAACTGAAAGACCTTCAGAAGGTTCCCGCCTCCATGACAGGAGCCTTTTTCAACGGCCACCCCCATGAAATGACCTCCCGCCTCCGGCCTTACAAGGGCAAGCCGGTCATCCGGGTCAGGGGTGCGCGGAAGTACAATTTGAAAAACATGGATGTTGATTTCCCGCTGGGTGCACTCACCTGTGTGACAGGCGTGTCCGGGTCCGGGAAATCCACCCTTCTCAAGGAGACCCTTTTTGATGGGATCTCCAGGCTCCACTCAGGGAAGAAGGATGGAGGCGCCTGGAAAAGCATCGAGGGATGGGAGGCGTTGGATCGGGTTCTAGAGGTGGATCACAGCCCGATAGGATACACGCCCCGTTCCGTGCCGGCTTCATACGTGGGTTTTCTCCCGGACATTCGAAAGCTTTTTGCGATGACTCCGGAAGCGAGAGCCAGGGGCTACCGGCCGGGTCGGTTTTCTTTCAACGCTTCGGGCGGGAGATGCGAAGCATGCAAAGGCCATGGCTCTGTTAAGGTGGAGATGAGTTTCCTGCCCGATGTCTATGTCCGTTGCGAGGTCTGTGACGGCAAGCGTTTCAATCAGGAAACTTTGGATATCGTCTACAAAAGGAAAAACATCGCAGACATTCTGGACTTCACCTTTGAAGAGGCTGCGGCCTTTTTCTCCGCCGTGCCCGTTATTAGCCGGGCTGTAAAAGTGGTCTGCGATATAGGGTTGGGGTATTTAAAGATCGGTCAACCAAGCCCGACCCTTTCAGGGGGTGAGGCTCAGCGCATCAAACTGGCGGAGGAACTTGCCAAACCTTCTCGCGGTAAGACGTTGTATATACTCGATGAACCCACAACAGGCCTTCATGTGGCGGACGTGAAAAACCTGATAGCCGTGCTCCAGGCTCTCGTCGACCGGGGTAATACGGTCATCCTCATCGAACACAACATGGAGGTCGTCAAGGAAGCCGATTACATAATAGACCTGGGGCCTGAGGGTGGGGAAGGCGGTGGTCGAGTGGTGGCTAAAGGCTCCCCCTTGGAGCTGCTGGTCCGTTCCGACGATTCTTACACGGCCCAATATCTTCTAAAATACCTCAATGCCTGACTGTTCATATTATTTTCGCTGCAAAGACGCTTTATTTCTTGACACGATTTTTAAAAGGTTTATCATGACAGTAAATATAGAGTACCCGGTGCTTGTTATCGGGCCGGTTCATCCCGGAGATTGTTCCTTTTGCAAAAGCGACGACCTCAGGTTTGTAACCACTATAGAATCTGTGGAAAGGAGGTCAGTCAAATGGCACAAGGAATCGTGAAATGGTTCAACGACCGCAAGGGTTTTGGATTTATCCAAAGAGATGACGGTACCGATGTATTCGTTCATCATTCCGCCATCACCGGGGGTGGGTTCAAGTCTCTCGCCGAAGGTGAGCAAGTTTCATTCGACGTTGAAAAAGGCCCCAAAGGCCTGGCAGCGGTCAATGTCGTGAGACAGTAAATTTCAAGGCTTTTTAGGCAAAAGGCGCCCTTCTTTCGGAGGGTGCCTTTTTTTGTGGTTCCATTCAACGATTGAATGGAGGCGTTAATGACTTGACAAACAGCATCCAAACCACAATAAGGGAAAACAGTAACAATTTAGCTGTTTGAAAAATCGCAAGCATCAGGCATGGGGGTCCCTCTTAAAACTGCATAACAAAAAGAGTCCGGGGTGGAGCGTGAAAGGCCCGGGCAACATGGACTCCGAAACCTCGAGCCGTGTGCCTTTCCGTTATCCGTGGCACAGGTAAACTTTTTGCAAGACTTTTAAACGATTAATAGAGGTAGCCAACCGTGAAAATGCATGAGTACCAGGCCAAGGAGCTTTTCAGGAAATTCGGCATCCCTGTTCCACAAGGTCTTGTGGCAAGGACAGCAGAAGAGGCCTTTGGAGCGACCAAGGAAATAATGGGTCCGCCATGGGTTGTGAAGGCCCAGATCCATGCAGGCGGCCGGGGCAAAGGAGGCGGTGTCAGGATTGCTCAAACCCCTGAAGATGTTAAAAAGGCGGCAAAAGCGATTCTCGAAACGCCTCTTGTGACCAAGCAAACCGGTCCTGAGGGGCGCAAGGTCAATCAGGTGCTTGTGGAACAAGGGGTGGAGATCGATCGAGAATTATACCTTGCCGTGGTTATCGACCGGGCCAAAGCTATGCCTGTCTTGATTTTCAGCAGTGCAGGAGGCATGGAAATAGAAGAGGTTGCCGAAAAAACGCCTGAACTGGTGCTCAAGCAGTTAATTGACCCCGGCACCGGGTGGATGCCCTATCACGCACGAACCCCGGCCTACAGCCTTGATCCACTGCCCGATCCCGACACCCTGAAAGATCTGATGTCCCTTATGGCCAACCTGTACAGAGCCTTCATCGCTCTTGATTGCTCCCTTGCCGAAATCAACCCACTTGTCGTCACAAAGGACGGAAAGCTCATTGCCCTTGACGCAAAGATCAACATTGATGACAACGCCCTTGTGCGGCAGAAGGATCTTAAAGCCCTGGAAGATCCAACCGAGAAGGATCCGCTCGATTACAAGGCGGAGAAATACAACCTCAATTACATTCGCTTGAGCGGAAATATCGGGGCCATGGTCAACGGTGCGGGCCTCGCCATGGCTACCATGGATGTGATCAAGCTGGCCGGCGCGGAGCCGGCTAATTTCCTTGATGTGGGGGGCGGAGCAAGCGAAGAGATGGTTACACGCGGCTTGGAGATCATCCTTGAGGACGAGAATGTAAAGGCCATTCTGATCAACATCTTCGGCGGAATTTTGAGATGTGATGTTCTTGCCAGAGGTGTACTTGCCGGAGCTGAGAAAACTGCTATCAAGGTTCCCCTCATTGTGAGACTGGAAGGGACCAATGTCGAAGAAGGAAGAAAGATTCTTCAGGAATCAAACTTAAAATTTATGGTTGCTCGGGATATGGTTGAAGCGGCGGAAATGGTGACCGCACAAGTTAAAAAAACTGCCTGACACGGGCAGGCAATTCAAGTGTTGAGCGTTCAGTGTCCGGAGTTCAGGACACCAGACAGGAGTACCTAAATGTGAAACTTGCGCAACCTGATTTCATTTTTCGTCCCATTTTAGATTCTAACTTTTCAAATCTGAGAGATTATCTCTTAGAAAATTGGTAATACTGTGACTTTTTGAAAATCTTCGATACCGGCATTGGGCACGGGGCTTGCGCGTATGGGTTTCAAACAGCTAAATTGTTACAAAATATTTTCACGCGGAAATACATTCCAGAGAATCGGGGAAAGGCCTCATGACTATACTGGTTGATGAAAAGACACGTGTTGTGGTGCAGGGGATCACCGGACGGGAAGGGACCTTTCACACCATACAGATGCTAAAATACGGGACCGTCGTTGCAGCGGGAATGACACCGGGAAAGAGAGGTCGGAGCGTAGAAGGGGTGCCCGTCTACAACTCTGTTCACGAGGCCGTCAAGTATGAAGGGGTGAATACGTCTTGCATTTTCGTGCCTCCCCTTTTTGCGGCGGATGCCATCATGGAAGCCGCCGCTGAGGGGTTGAACGTGATCGTCTGTATTACGGAAGGCATCCCGGCTCTGGACATGGTCGGAGTCGCCTCCTTTCTGAAAGGCAAGAATAGCGTTCTCATCGGCCCCAATTGCCCCGGCATTATTTCGCCCGGCAAAACGAAGGTGGGCATCATGCCCGGTCCGATCCACAGGCCGGGAGGCATCGGCGTCATTTCAAGAAGCGGCACTCTCACTTACGAAGTCGTCGATCAACTCAGCAGGGCCGGGCTGGGCCAGTCGACCTGTATCGGCATCGGTGGGGACTCTATTATAGGGACCTCTTTTATAGATCATCTGACGCTATTCAAAAATGATCCTCAGACAGAAGGCGTGGTCCTCATCGGGGAGATTGGTGGCACGGCGGAAGAAGATGCTGCCGACTATATTCGCAGGGATTTCCGTAAACCGGTGATCGCTTTCATCGCCGGGCAAACTGCGCCTCCCGACAAACGGATGGGGCATGCGGGCGCTATTATTTCAGGAGGAAAGGGCAAGGCCCAGGACAAAATTAAGGCTTTAGAGGAGGCGGGCATCACGGTCGTGCGTAACCTCGGTAAACTCGGGGAATCAGCCTTGAAGGTCATGACCCTTTCAAACGGCGGTAGATGACGCCTTGGTTATAAATCATGTTCCTTGGGGTCGTCTTGACTCCTTTTACCCATGATGCTAGTATTAATCAAGATTTACAAATAGAGATCTTACAGGGACTGGTCGTGACGAAAATCCTCGATATGCAGAATCAAATACAGAAGAAAAGGCAGAAGGAGCTTCTCAATCGTTACAGGGGCCGGGTTGAAACCGTTCGGAAGATGATCCAGTGTTCCTCATGCAGTTTCCGTTGCAGCATGTGCGGCATGCAGGTCGAAGAAAGCAGTCTGCTGAACACTTCTCGAGGTCTTACCTTTTGTGAGGGCTGCCGGCAGGAATTCGAGGATTACCAGGACATTTTCAAAGGGAAAAAACAACCGGAAGTGTTCTGGCACAACACAGAGTGGCAAAATGTATGGTCGTCCTGGTTGAATTACCGAAGAGCAATCTCCGCTTTCACTAATTCTCGAGAGTTCAAGTTGCTCATCGAAGAAATGGACGGCGATTCCTAGAAGGGGAGGTGACCCATGTTCGGCCTGGGCATGCCTGAGCTAATCGTCATTCTTATTATTATCCTGATTATTTTCGGGGCCGGTAAACTCCCTGAAATAGGGAGCGGAATAGGGAAAGGCATCCGTAACTTCAAAAAAGCCACCCACGACAAGACCGATGAAATCGAAGCCTCCGAAGACACAAAAAAGTCGGAGGATGACACCTAGAATTTTTCAGAAGGGGATATTGTCCTCCGGAATCGAAACCGGTTCTTCATCGGGGAAACGTTCTTCTTTGCTCTTCGCACTTCCCCCCTTAGCACCCGGCGATCCAAGCATTTGCATACTTTGAGCCACAATTTCAGTAGTTGAACGCTTATTCCCATCCCTGTCTTCCCAGGTGCGGGTCTGGAGTCTGCCTTCGACGTATACCTGGCTCCCTTTGTGAAGATATTCACCACAGATTTCTCCAAGCCGAGCCCATGCAACAATTCTGTGCCATTCGGTTCTATCGCTCTTCTCACCGTCTTTTCCCGTCCACTGTTCTTTAGTAGCAAGATTAAAGCTGGCCACTGCTTTACCGCTTGTCGTGTATCTCACCTCCGGCTCGGCCCCAAGATTTCCAACGAGAATTACTTTATTGACACTGGCCATACCATGACCTCCCTATGCTTGAGGTTCGCTTTCATCTAAGCCTTCCATCTTCCTCGTCGATCCCTAGCC